>JAUMAF010000051.1:0-1851 GCA_032117045.1 Pirellulales bacterium
AGAGGTACGAACAGTGCGAGGGATCGTGGCGAGGGATAGAATATGGGCATTGAAAAGGGGGTGTGCAATGCCGAAGGTGAATGTGTTCGACAAGCCGATGTGTTGCTCCAGCGGCGTGTGCGGGCCGGAGGTGGATCCGATGCTGGTCATATTTTCAGCGGATCTGCTGTGGCTCTCGCGCCAGGGCGTCGAGGTTGAGCGGCTCAATCCAGCCCAGCAACCGGAAGCATTCGCCGGCAGCGAACTCGTGCGACGGGAACTTGACACCCACGGCGCGGCGTGCCTGCCCGTGGTGGCCGTCGATGGAAGCGTGGTCAGCCGAGGTGTGTATCCCACGCGGGCCGAACTGGCAGGCTGGGCGGGCGTGCCATGCCCGACACTGCCGGAGTTGTCGGTAATGAAGACGGGCTGCTGCGAAAGCTCTGCCAGCGGCAAGAGCCCCGGCTCATCGTGCTGCTGACGCACGATCGTGCCGACAGGAACCACTGGAGAGCGTTCATGGAACTCGTCGAGCATCCCACGCGATTGCTGTTCTTCACGGGCAAGGGTGGCGTGGGCAAAACCTCGCTCGCCTGCGCCACGGCGGTGACGCTCGCCGATCAGGGCCGCAAGGTGCTTCTCGTGAGCACCGATCCGGCGTCCAATCTGGGCCAGGTCTTCGGGATGCGAATCGGCGAGCAGGTGCCGACGCCCATCGACGGCGTACCGGGTCTCGACGCGCTCAACATCAATCCCGAAACCGCCGCTCAAACCTATCGCGATCGCGTCATCGGACCGGTGAGGGGCATCTTGCCTCCAGACGCTTTGAAGGGCATGGAGGAACAGCTCTCCGGCGCCTGCACCACCGAAATCGCCGCCTTCGATGAGTTCACCGGCCTGCTCACGGACGGTCTGGCCACGGACAGGTACGACCACGTGATTTTCGACACGGCCCCCACCGGTCACACGTTGCGACTGCTGCAGCTGCCAACGGCATGGTCGAACTTTCTCGAATCGAGCCAGTCGGGTGCCTCATGCCTCGGGCCGCTGTCGGGACTCGACAAGCAACGGCAGCAATACGCTCACGCTGTGGCCGAACTCGCCAACGGGGCGACGACGACCATGGTGCTCGTGGCCCGGCCGCAGCGGGCCGCCTTGGCCGAAGCGGACAGGACCAGCCGCGAACTCGCAGCCCTTGGCATCGCAAACCAACGGCTCGTGATCAACGGCATCCTGCCCGACTCGAAGGCGGAGGATCCGCTCGCCGCAGCGCTCCGCGGCCGTGAGGCACAGGCCCTGGAGGGCATGCCTGAGGCCCTGCGGTCGTTGCCACAGGAGCGGGTGTCGCTGCAGCCGCACAACATGGTCGGCATCGCGGCCTTGCGTACCCTGGCGGCGCCCGCCGGCGAGATGCTCGCGGCTGCCCCGGCCGACGAGGCGGGCGGGCTGCCGTCGCTGCCGCCCTTGGTCTCGCTCGTCGATCAAATCGAGCAGGGAGGCCATGGGCTGGTGATGGTGCTGGGCAAGGGCGGCGTCGGCAAGACGACGGTCGCGGCGGCCATCGCCGTGGAACTCGCGTCTCGTGGACACGACGTGCACCTCACCACCACCGATCCGGCGGCACACCTGTCGATGACTCTCGAGGCAGCCCTGCCGGCAAGTATTGGCTCGCACCTCGTTGTCGATCGGATCGATCCCGAAGCCGAGCGCGACCGGTATCGCGAGCACGTGCTCGCGACCAAGGGTGCCGGGCTCGACGAGCATGCCCGCGCCCTCTTGGAAGAAGATCTCCGCTCGCCCTGCACGGAAGAGATCGCCGTCTTCCAGGCCCTCTCCCGCGTCATGCAGGAATCGCGGCGGAAGTTCGTCGTT
>JAUMAF010000052.1:0-7099 GCA_032117045.1 Pirellulales bacterium
GGTGGTTCTGTCGGTGGCGGATTCGGGCAAGGGGATCACCCAACGCGACCTCGATCATGTCTTCGACCGCTTCTACAAGGCGGATCCATCGCGGACTCACGGCCAGTCGCGGCGCAGCGGAGGACTCGGCCTCGCGATCTGCAAGTCGATCACCGAGTCGTGCGGTGGCACCATCGGGATCGTGAGCGAACCTGGTCAAGGCACGACCGTGACGGTCCGGCTGCCGTTGGCCACTCAAGACAGCCCAGCCAGCCCAGCCTCCCGGGCCGCAGCCGCGCAGGCCCCCGTGCCCATTCTTCGCGCGGGCTGGACAAGCCACTCCCCTGGCTGATGTGACCCATTTCTTCATGGGTCCGTGACGTTTCCCGGACGGGATCAAGCGCGTCTGGGGAATGGGTCGATGATAGAGGATGTGCCGATCATTTCGGTCATGCTGCCTCCGCAGAATGGGCTGGCTGCCGCCGACCGCGCGGCCAGAGGGCTCTCGATCCATGCACCACCGCCTCGCGCTCCAGGTCGGCCGGGCGATCTCATGGCTGGCCGTCGTGGCGGTCATCACCATGGTCTTGGCATCGCCCGCTGTCGCAAACGATCCCTTCGTGCTCGCGGACTCGGCAGACGCGCCGCCCCTGCCGCTCGAGAGCGTTGCGGCGGAGTTTGGCTCGTTCACCGAGGTCGCCGAAGCGATGCAGGCGGAGCGGCAACGCATCCAGGCTGTCGAGGCCCGCATGGCCAAACTGGAGGCGAAGACAGCAGCGGTGGCCGAACCGCTGCCACCGCCAGCCTCTGGCGCGAAGACCGACGGCAAAAAGAATGCCCCGGAGCCCTATGAGATCGGCAGCGACACGGCCTTCGGCTCCGCGTGGGTCAGCGGCTACCAGGCGGAATCAGCCCAGAAGGATTTCAGGGTCAAGATCGGCGGCCGCACGCAGGTCGATGCGGTCGGCTTCTCGGCGACCCAAGGGCCGAACCAGCCGCCGGATCAGGCCGGACTCGATCCCGGGCTGGCCGACACCGTCGCCCTGCGCCGCGCGCGGTTCCGCGTGGAAGGCCGGATGTACGAGTTCTACGATTGGGCCTGCGAGTATGACTTCGTCAATCAACTCAACGTCAACAACGCCGTCTACCCGACAGAACGCGACGCGGGGCCGCTCACCGCCGTGACCGATCTCTGGCTCCAGGTGCGCGAGCTACCGCTTCTCGGTACCGTCCGCATCGGTAATCAGAAGGATCCCTACGGCTACGAACATCTGACGAGCAGCCGCTGGCTCAACTTCATGGAACGGTCGTTCGCGCAGGACGCCTTCGAGGGGCCCTTCAACAACGGCTTTCTGCCCGGCATTCAGGTAATGAACAGCAACGAAGACGGGGACGTCGGCTGGCAGGTCGGGGAGTTCAAGAACACCACCAATCCCTTCGGGTTTTCGAACTCCAGCGGCGGCAGCATGACCGTCGGCCGGCTCGTCTTCCTCCCGATCTTCGAGGACGAGGGGCGAAAACTGCTGCACCTGGGCATCTCCGGCCGCACCATGGAACCCCGTCGCCAGTACACCTCGTTCGACTCGAACGGCCTGCCGACGAGCCCGCAGATCACGGCGGTGCGATTCCGGAGCCGCGGCTCGATCCGGAACGGCCCTCCCGGACCGCTCAACTCGATCTATGCCGACAGCGGACTCCTCGAGGGCACCTGGCAGAACATGATCGGCCTCGAGTTCGTGGGCAACAACGGCCCCTGGTCGTTCCAATCCGAGTACTTCGGGTCGTGGCTCTACAACGCGACGACCACAAGCGCCGGCCCCCTGAACACGGATGGCTATCAGCCATCGCCGGGCACGAAGGTCGGCACCGTCTACTACCAGGCAGCCTACGCGGAGGTGCTCTACTTTCTCACCGGTGAAAGCCGCACCTACTCGAAGATCGAGTATCGCTTCGACCGACCGATTCCCCACAACAACTTCTATGCGATCCGCGAAGGCGGCTCGGGACGGCGGCTCAGTCTGAGCGAGGGCGCCTGGCAGGCAGGAGTGCGCTATAACTATCTCTGCCTGAGCGACGGCGAGGTCAACGGCGGAGTGCTCAACGGGATGACGCTGGGCCTCAACTGGCTGCTCAACCCGAATGCCCGCGTCTACTTCAACTACGACTTCACCTACCGCAACTTCTCGAATACGCCCTACACGAAGGATTCCTCCGGCCAGGTCGTACCGGCGCCCTCCTATGACGGGAGCGGCTGGATCCACGGGCTGGGCACGCGGCTGGCCTTCGACTTCTGACGACCTGTCTGCGCATCACCGCACCTTTTCGGAGACGCCCTCCATGCGACGCCCGCTCATCGCCACCGCCGCCGCTCTCTGTCTCGCCGCCTGGCTGGCCCTGCCCCTCGGCGTCGCCGGCGGTGACGGCCATCACGGAGGCCCCAACTGCACCGGCATCACCGCCTGCCAGACATGCGTGCCGGCATGCACGGGCACATGGGACGAGAAGAAGTCGTCGAAGCCAACCTACTCGATGAAGCGCGAATATGCCTGTGCCCGCGGCCGCGACGCCTGGCATGCACCGCCGCCCGAATGCCGCTGCCACCCTCCGTGCGGCACCGTGATCGTCAAGAAGAAGGCCTACAAGACGCCCGGTGCGGAGAAGGTGGAGCGGGTTCCAAATTACGAGGTGAAGATGGTCGCCGCCCATCCTTGCGACTGCAGCGACTGCCGCGGCGACGAGCCGCTATGCTGGTGGAATCCTCTCACGCTCTTTCGCCACGCCAGCTGGTGGTGAGCTCGTGGCCGGTCTACGGCGGACCTCACGAGGGATTGCCACTGAGGTCCTGACGTCACACTCATCCCTGATGGCCTCATGAAGCAAGCCGTCGCGTCGGACACCCCGCAGGCCCCGGTGGCCGGCTGCGATGTCGGCATCGTCTTCGCCGTCGCCATTGAAGCCGACACTTTTGAACGGCTCGCGACCGCCACCATCGCCACGCGAGCCGTGGGCCTGACCCTTCACGAGGGCACGGTCGGCGGGCGGCGCGTGGCCTGGTGCATCTCGGGCGTCGGAATCGATGCCGCCACGGCGGCGACGAGGCTGCTCATCGAGGGGCACCGGCCGCGGCTCGTGGTGAGCGCCGGATTTGCGGGTGGGCTCGATCCGCACCTTCGCCGGGGAAGTCTTGTGCGGCCAGCCGTGAGCCTGACCGAAGGGGTTTTAGCGCCGATCTCGCTGTCGCTTCCCGATCCGGAAGCAGTCATGCCCATGGCGATCGTGACCGTGTCCCGTGTGCTTGCGTCGGTCGAGGCGAAGCGGCGGCTCGCGGCCACGTCGGGGGCGCAGGTCGTCGACATGGAGACCCATGCGGTCGCCACCGTCGCCCGAGCGGCCGGCCTCGCCTGCGGCTCGGTGCGGGTGGTTTCCGACGATGCGACTCAGGACCTCCCACGGGAGGTCGCGGCGCTCGCGGCGCCGCAGTCGTCAATGCGGCGGCTCGGCACGGCGTTGGCGGCCGTGGGCCGTCGGCCCCGGGCCGCGATCGACCTCTGGCGGCTCTACGAACACGCCGTCGTGGACGGTGGCACACTCGCCGCAGCACTCGTCCAGCTGATCGAATCGCTTCCCATGAGTCCGTCAACCGCTTGAGTCACGGCCCACGATCAGGCGAACGAGCGGACTCTTCGGCAGATCGCTGACGAGCGCGGCGCTCGGCCGTTGCAACGACCGAGCGACAGCCTCCGCAGCAGCGCGGCCGCTGCGGATTGCCCCCTCCATGGTCGATGGCCAGCCCGTGGCGGTCCAGTCGCCTGCGAGAAAGAGATTCGGGCTCGTGGTTGCCGCGACGGGCCGCAGCTGCTCCACGCCCGGCCGAACCGAAAGCACAGCCGTGGGATCGGTGACGACCCGGGAATCGACGAGGACGGCATCCCGGGCCGCGGGAAACACGTCGCGGAGTTCGGCGACGACGGCGGCCACGATCTGTCCGCGGTCGCCCCCCAACAGCCCCCGCGAGGCGCTGATCACGACCTGGCAGTAGCCACGGGCCGGCCCGCCATCACCCGATCGTTCGTCACCGCGAAACACCCACTGCGAGACGCGACCGACCAGTACCGCATGGGGCACATCGACAAACGGCCGATCGAACCAGAGATGCACCGCCGTGATCGGCGATCCCGCCAGACGGTCGTCGGCCGTCGCCACCAGGTCGGGCACGAGCCGTCCGGCCGCCTTCCACGGCACGGCGAGCACGACCGCGTCGCATACCATCCGTTCGTCGCCGCAGTGCACGGCCGTCACGCGGCCCACGGCGTCGCGGTCGATCGACGAGACGGTCGCGGCCGTCCGCACCACGACGCCACGCGACTCGAGCCAGGCGACGAGCCGCTCGCCGCAGAGCCTGCCAAGAGGCTCCGTGGGCACGATCAGGTCGGCGGCGTCGCGGTGGGCGAGGAAGCCGTCGACGGCGACCTTGCGGGCCGCGGCCACGCTGACCAGATCGATCGATTCGCCGAGCGCGCTCTCGATCACCGGCTGCCAGAAGAGCGAGATCACCCGCTCGGGCTGCCGGCCGC
This sequence comes from Pirellulales bacterium, assembly GCA_032117045.1. Classification (GTDB taxonomy): domain Bacteria; phylum Planctomycetota; class Planctomycetia; order Pirellulales; family UBA1268; genus QWPN01. The sequence continues at coordinate 4,554 of JAUMAF010000052.1, forward strand.
TTGTCCGCAGCCATTCCAGCGCCGTCGGTGCTCCGACGCCGGCCCCAGGCCAATGCCGCGCCAGCCGCAGCATGCCCATGGCGAGGGCGACCTTTTCGCGGAGCGAGAAATGCCGCATGCCGAAGAGCAGGGGGGCGAGGTGGAGCGGCGCCGGCAGCCACCGGGAGGGCGTGCATCGGCTCCGGTCGCCAGCGGGGCCGATGAACCAGAGCGTGCGATCACGCCGCAACGCGTCGTCGAGCCCTGCTCGATGACAGAGATCGATGAAGTTGGTGCAACAGCCCATCGCCACGTGCTGGCAGGCATCGACCAGACCGCCCGACATCGGATCTTCGAACGACGCCGCACGGCCACCAGCCCGTCGGCGCGACTCGAGCACGATCACTTCCAGGCCGGTATCCACGAGTCCCGCGGCCGCCGCCAGGCCAGCGAGTCCGCCCCCGATGACGACCACCCTCGGGGGTGCCGTGGAGATGCCGGTCGCTGAGGCAGGCACACTCATCGCAGCCTCCGTGTGCCACAGAGGAGCGTCGCGGCCGCGGCCGCCAACAACCGCGGCCGCGACGGCCGCACCCGCGCGGTAAAGATCGACGGGCCAGCTCGCTGCACCGCCTCGAGCATCCCGCGATAGAGTCCGAACATCGCCCGAAACACCTTGCGGCCGTCGGTCGAGAGCATGCCATCGATCGCCGCGGCGCGCTGATAGCATGCCCGCGCTCGGTCGACCTCGAGGATGGCGAGCCTGGTGAATCCCGGCCCGATCCGGCCCGCCACGAGGTCGTCTTCCGCGCAGCCGCAGGCCAGGAAGTCGTCGTGCGGCAGATAGATCCGGTGACGGCCGAGGTCCTCTGGGATGTCACGGAGGATGTTGGTGAGCTGAAAGGCGATGCCGCAGTCGTGCGAGAGCGCGATGGCGTTCGGATCGGTGTATCCCCAGACGTGGATGGCCGCCACGCCCACGGCACTGGCGACACAACTGCAGTACCGTTCGAGCTCCGCCCAGGTCGCGTAGCGTGGCTGCGTCAGATCCATGCGAACGCCGGCGAGGATGTCCCGCACCGCGCCCTCGGGGATCGCATATCGGCGCACGGTGTCGACGAGCGCCCGCAGGACTGGATCGTTCACGGGACGGCCCGCGAGCGCCTCCTCGGTCTCCGACGTGAACGCGCTCAAGCCTGCCGTGGCCGTCGCCTCATCGGGAGCGTCATCGACCAGATCGTCGGCCAGCCGACAGAAGGCGTAGATCGCCGTGGTTCCCCGCCGTTTCGCCTCGGGGAGGAGGCGGATGGGAAGGGCGAAACTCGATCCCGAGCGGCTCAGGATCGCGGCGCACGCCTGATGGTCGGCGGGGAGGGTGTTCATGCGCCGCGGCCTCCGCCGGCGATCGTCGCAGCCCACCAGGCCCGGGCCGCCAGTTGCACTTTCTGCCAGCGGCCCACGGTGGGCCGCCGGGAAAGCGTGTCGAACCCCGCCCGCTCGATCGCATCCGCCACCGCCCGACCACCGCCGAGGAACGCCGCGATCGCAGGCCGGAGCACCGGCGGCGCCTGGGTCGCAAGGTCGGCGCCGGCATCGAAATACCCTCGGGCCCACCCCACCTCATCGGCGATCAGCGTGCGGAGGGCTGGCGACGCGGAGGCTTCGTCGAGCGCCGTGTCATCCACGCCATGGCGGGTCATATCCTCGCGTGGCAGGTAGACACGGCCCGCGAGGCGGTCGCGGCGAAGATCCTGCCAGAAGTTGACGAGTTGCAGTCCCGTGCAGATCGAGTCGGACATCGCCACCAGCCGAGGATCAACGCACCCCTCGAGGGCGAGCACGATCCGGCCCACGGGATCGGCCGAGCGGCGGCAATAATCGACCAGTTCCGCGCGGGTGTCATAGCGGGTCTTCTGCTGGTCCTGCTCAAAGGCGTCGAGCAGGTCGGTGAACGGCTCGATCGCCAGGCCGGTTCGCTGGGCGGTGTCGGCCAGGGCCACCATCACCGGATGCCGTGGCCGACCGGCGAAACACTCCTGCAACTCCTGTCGCCAGGCCGCGAGGTCCGCCATGGCTTCGGCCGGTCCAGTCGCCTCGTCGGCGAGATCATCGCTCCAGCGAGCGAAGGCGTAGACATTGGCGAAGTCCTGCCGTAGCCGAAGCGGCACGAGCCGCGTGGCCACGGTGAAGTTTTCGTAGTGCCGACGCGCCACCTCGCGACAAAAGGCCTCCGCCGCCGCCAGGTCGCCGGTCGCGGGGACCTCGGCCAGCCGCCACGCGGTGGGATCGCGTCGCGCAGCCTGGCGCTCGGATTTGGCGGGGATCGCGGCATTCCCACGGGCCTTCATCGACACGCTCCACGCCTCCCACGCAAGGACGCGATTCGACGGCCCGGCCTCTCTGGCCGGGCCCCACGGCCTCCACTACGATGCGGAGGCTGCCGGCACCGTTGTACCCTACGCCCGCGGGTTTCCGCCCGCCGACGCCGCCTCCCTCCCGAGCCATCCGCATGAAGATCCTGCTCGCCAGCCCCCGCGGTTTTTGCGCGGGCGTCAATATGGCCATCG
>JAUMAF010000052.1:7109-13180 GCA_032117045.1 Pirellulales bacterium
TTTCACGAGATCGTGCACAACAAGCATGTCGTCGACCGATTCGTCCGCGAAGGAGCTGTGTTCGTCGACACGGTCGAGGAGGTGCCCGAGGGAGCGGTCCTGCTGTTCTCGGCCCACGGAGTGGCTCCGCAGGTCCGCAAGGTCGCGGCCGAGCGGCGGCTGCGGGCCATCGACGCCACCTGCCCGCTTGTCACGAAGGTTCATCTCGAGGCGATCAAGTATGCGAAGCAGGGCTACCGCATCATGCTGATCGGCCACGAAGGACACGACGAGGTGATCGGCACGATCGGCCAGGCTCCCGACGCATTTACGCTCGTGGAAAGTCCTGACGACGTCGATGCGCTGCCTTTTGGCCCTCATGACAAGCTGGCGTATCTCACGCAGACCACGCTTTCGGTTGACGACGCCTCGCGGATCATCAGTCGCCTCAAGCAGCGGTTTCCGCAGATCGTGGGCCCACCGAAGGACGACATCTGTTATGCCACGCAGAATCGCCAGGAGGCGGTGAGGCTGCTCTCCGAAAGTGCCGACACGGTGATCGTGCTGGGCAGTCAGAACAGTTCCAACAGCCAACGGCTTGCCGAACTGGCCCGTGAGCGGGGCATCCGAGCCCATCTCATCGACGGCGCCAATGAGATCGACCCGGCATGGTTTCAGGGTCATGAGACGGTCGTGATCACCGCCGGCGCCAGTGCGCCGGAGAGCGTGGTCCAGGACTGCATCACGTGGCTCAAGCAGCGGTTTGCCGCGGAGGTGGAAGAACGGACGATCCGCGAGGAGGATGTCTACTTTCCGCTCCCGAAGGAACTCCGCGCCGCCGCCACGGCCGCCCAACTCCCAATGGCGTGACTCGGCCTCACGGCTGGTCGGCTTCCACGGACAGCCCCGCCCCCGCGACGATCACGTCAGTGGGTCAACTTCTTGTACCGGAAGCGATGTGGCTCGTCGGCACCGATGCCGAGCCGCTCGCGACGGCTCCGCTCGTAGACCTCGAAGTTGCCCTCGCAGACGTGCACGTAGCCATCTCCCTCGAAGGCGATGATGTGGGTCGCGAGGCGGTCGAGAAACCAGCGGTCGTGGGTGATCACCACGACCGAACCGGCGAAGCTCGTGATGCCCTCCTCGAGCGACCGCAGGGTGTCGACATCGAGGTCGTTCGTCGGCTCGTCGAGCAGGAGCAGATTGGATCCACCGCGAAGGAGCTTGGCGAGGTGCACGCGATTGCGTTCGCCACCGGAGAGCGTGCCCACCTTCTTCTGCTGGTCGGGCCCCATGAAGTTGAATTTCGCGACATAGCTCCGGGCGTTGACCGTCCGCTTGCCGAGCTCGATCGTGTCGTGGCCGCCGGAGATCTCCTCGAAGACCGACTTGTCCGGATCGAGCGCGTCGCGATTCTGGTCGACATAGCCGATGTCGACCGTCGCCCCCACCTTGACCGTTCCCGAGTCGGGCTGCTCGCTGCCCACGAGCATCCGAAAGAGCGTCGTCTTGCCGGCGCCGTTGGGGCCGATGATGCCGACGATGCCCCCCGGCGGCAGCCGAAACGAGAGATTCTCGAAGAGCACCTTGTCGCCGTAGGCCTTCGAGATGTTTTCGACGTCGATCACCTGATCGCCCAGCGGCCGGCTGGCCGGAATGAAGATCTCGACCTCGGAGTCACGGACGGCTGCCTGCTCCGCGGCGAGCTTCTCGTAGGCGGCCAGACGGGCCTTGCTCTTGGCCTGCCTCGCCTTGGGCGACATGCGAACCCATTCGAGCTCTTTGTCGAGCGTCTTCTGACGGGCGCTGACCTGCTTCTCCTCGAGCTCGAGCCGGGCCTTCTTCTGCTCCAGCCACGACGAGTAGTTGCCCTCGAAGGGGATGCCGCGGCCGTGGTCGACCTCGAGAATCCACTTCGCCACGTTGTCGAGGAAGTAGCGGTCGTGGGTCACGGCCACGACCGTGCCCAGGTATTCGGCCAGGTGCCGCTCCAGCCAGTTCACGCTCTCGGCGTCGAGATGATGGGTCGGCTCGTCGAGGAGGAGGAGATCGGGCTTCTCGAGCAGAAGCTTGCAGAGGGCGATCCGCCGCCGCTCGCCACCCGAGAGGTTGGTCACCTGCCAGTCGGCCGGGGGCAGATTCATCGCGTCCATCGCGATCTCGACCTGCCGGTCGAGATCCCAGAGATTCTTGGCGTCGATTTCATCCTGCACCGTGGCCTGCTCCGCGAGCAGCTTTTCCATCTCGTCGTCGCCGAGCGGCTCGCCCAGCCGGGCATTGATCTCTTCGTAGCGACGGAGCACGGCGCGGGAGTGGTCCACCGCATCCATCACGTTCTCGAACACCGTCTTGGTCGGATCGAGCTTCGGCTCCTGCTCGAGATAGCCAACGGTGTAGCCGTCGGCCAGCCGGGCCTCGCCGTCAAACTCCTTGTCGATACCCGCCATGATCTTCATGAGGGTGCTCTTGCCCGCGCCGTTGCGGCCCAACAGACCGATCTTGGCACCGGGATAGAACGCGAGGTTGATGTTCTTGAGCAGCTCGCGCTGCCCGAACTTCTTGGTGAGGTCGGAAACCTGAAAGATGAAGGCTGGGCCCATCGGATGAAACGTCGCTCCAACTGGAGGGAAGGCGGGAGGGGAATGTGTCTCTCCGCCGATCCTAGCAAATACGGCCGCGCCGCATGAGGGCTCGTTGCAGCGCCGCGGGGCATGCACTACGATGCTCCTACGGCTGTTTTGAACGGCAATTTGCGGCTCGATGCGAAGGAGGCCCCCATGCCCGGCTACGTCCACCCCGAAGTGCTCGTTTCCACTGAATGGGTGGCCGAGCACCTGTCCGATCCCACGGTGCGGATCGTCGAGTCGGACGAGGACAGGGCGCTCTACACGCAGGGCCATGTTCCCGGTGCCGTCGAGATTGACTGGGCCGTGGATCTCCAGAATCAGACCGAGCGGGATTACATCGACCGGGCCGCCTTCGAGAAACTCTGCGCTGAGCGGGGCATCTCCAACGATACGACGGTCGTCTTTTATGGCGACAAGAACAACTGGTGGGCCTGCTACGCCTTCTGGGTCTTCAAGCTCTATGGCCACGCCAACTGCCGGATCATGGACGGTGGCCGCAAGCGGTGGGAGCTCGACGGCCGCGGCTGGTCGAGCGACCGCGTCTCGTATCCCCATGCCCGCTACACGGCCCAGGAGCAGGACGGCTCGATCCGCGCCCTCCGCGACGAGGTGCTCAAGCATCAGAAGGCTGGCAAGCAGTTGCTCGACGTGCGGTCGCCTGAGGAATACCGCGGTGAGCGGATGCACATGCCCGACTACCCGAACGAGGGCGCCGTTCGCGGAGGCCACATTCCGGGGGCCCGCAACGTTCCCTGGCCAATGAACTGCAACGACGACGGCACCTTCAAATCTGCCAAGGAGCTGGAGAAGCTCTATGTCAAGGAACTGAAGATGAAGCGGCGATCGCCCACGATTGCCTACTGCCGGATCGGCGAGCGGTCGAGCCTGACCTGGTTCGTGCTCACCTATCTCCTGGGCTTCGGCAACGTGAAGAACTACGACGGCTCGTGGCTCGAATGGGGCAACTGCGTCCGCGTACCGATCGTCAAGGGAGCCGAGCCGGGTGGACCATCCGCTGCCGTCGTGTCGCCGGCTCCGGCGATGCATGCCTGACGCATGGAGAGCGTGCAGCAGCGGATCGACGCCCTGATCAGCGAGTTTGCCGATCTCGACTCTCGCGAGAAGCTGGAGTTGCTCGTGGACTTCGCCAACGGGCTGCCGCCGCTCAGCCCCGAGTACCAGGCCCGCAAGATCGTCGAGGATCGCCGCGTCCATGAATGCCAGACGCCCGTGTTTCTCTGGACGGAAATCGACGAGGGGGGCCGTGCCCGACTGGTGGGCGAGGTGGCGCCGGAGGCGCCGACGGTGAAGGGATTTGTCGCCATCCTGGCTGAGGCCATCAACGGCCGGCCCGTGGCCGACGTCGCCGCCATTCCCGAGAACATGCTCGAGCGGATGGGCCTGGCCGACGTGCTTGGTATCCTGCGGAGCCGGGGGCTGAGAGCGATCGTCGCCCGCGTGCAGCGGGGCTTCACCGACCAGACGGCCGGCGGCTGAAGGATCACGAGAGCAGCGGGAAAGGGATTGAAGAGATGTCACCAGCAGAGAAAGTCGTCGCCGGCATCGACCTTGGCGGCACGGCCATCAACTACACGTTTCTCGACGAGCGGGGTCAGTTCCTCATCGAAGGCCTCTGCGAGCATCCGGCACGCAGCGTCGAGGGGCCCGACATTTGCATCGGCCAGATCGCCGACGGCCTGGCGCTGGCGGCTGATCGCGCGGGCGTGGCCCGGGAGAAACTGGTCGCCGTCGGCCTCGACACGCCCGGCCCGGCGAGCGCCGCGGGAGTGCTCAGCCAGCGGGGCTCGACCAACTTCGTCCATGCCTCCTGGGCCGGCTATGACATGCGGGCGGGCCTCGAGCAGCGGCTCGGGCTGCCTGTCACTTACCTCAACGATGGCAACGCGGCCGCGCTCTGGGGGCATGTCGCCATCTTCGGCTCCGAAAACGAGGCTTCAAGCGTCTCGGCGATCATCGGCACCGGCCTGGGCGGCGGCGCGATCAACGGCGGTCGCGTGATCACGGGCCGCAACGGCTTCGGTGGCGAACTTGGCCACGTGCTGATTCCCTACGCGTCGATTCCAGGCATCGAGGGCATGGTGCCGGATTGCAACTGCGGCCGCACGGGCGACCTGGAATCGCTCTGTTCGCTGACGGCGATTCGCCGCACGCTCCTGCCGTATTTTCTCCGCATCCATCCTGGCCATCCACTGGCGGATGAGGAGATCGGCGGCGCGGCGAAGAAGGTTCGCGGCCTTGCCGAACAGGGCGATGCGATGTGCCGCGAGATCTTCCGGGTGCAGGCCCGGGCCCTGGGGCTCTTTTTCGACGAGATGATCAACGTCTTTGATCCCGACGCCCTGATCGTGGGGGGCGGTGCGGTGGAGACGTCCGACGAGTTCCGTCACTGGTTCCTCGCCGAGATCCGTGCCGGCATGCCCTCGCAGCGGGCCGAGCAGGCCGACTTGCCGATCCACGTGATGCCGAGCGGCGACTCCGCCGGCGCCCGTGGGGCGGCGATTGACGCCGCCCGCATGGTCCGCGAACGCGGACTCTAGAGCCGAGCGAGCTACCGAGGGCTGCGTGTCAGGCGACGCGGTCGATCACGGGCAGCGATGGCAGGCCATTGGGCTGCAGACGCAGGGCGGGGGAGGGAGCCGGCAATGGTTCGACACGCTCGCGGCGTGGCGGGCCGAGAAGCATCAGGCGAGCGGTGGCGAGCAGGCCGCTGAGCGACCCGAAGGTGGCCTCCACGGCAGCCGGTTCGTAGCCGCAGTGCACCATGCAGTCGCGGCACTTGGCATTGCCGCTGGCCCGCCCGTAGGCGTCCCAGTCGGTCTCTTCCATCAGTTCGCGGAAACTCGTGGCATACCCCTCGTCGAGGAGATAGCACGGCCGCTGCCAGCCGAAAAGGTTGTAGGTGGGCGTGCCCCATGGCCGGCATTCCAAATCCCAGTCGCCCTTGAGAAACTCGAGAAACACGGGCGACTGGTTGAAATGCCATCGCGACGGCGCGGCATCCAGAATGCGACGAAAGAGGGACTGGCTCCGCTGCTGCGGCAGGAAGTGATCCTGGTCCGGCGCCTTGGAATAGGAATACCCAGGCGAGATCATCATGCCTTCCACACCCAGCGCCATCACGTCGTCGAAGAAACTTCGATAGCGGGCCGGATCGGCATCGGTGAAGAGGGTGGAGTTGGTCGTCACCCGGAAACCGGCACGACGGGCGGCACGGATCGCCGAGACGGCCATGTCATAGATGCCCTCGCGGCAGACGGCATGGTCGTGCTCCTCCCGCGGACCGTCGAGGTGCACGGAAAAAGCCAGATAGGGCGAGGGCGTGAACCGAGGAAGCATCTCCTCGAGCTTGATCGCGTTGGTGCAGAGGTAGAGATACCGTTTCCGCGCGACGATCCCGGCCACGATCTCCTCGATCTGCGGATGGAGAAGCGGCTCGCCACCCGG
>JAUMAF010000053.1:0-6089 GCA_032117045.1 Pirellulales bacterium
CGTCGGCGGCGTCGAGCACATGCACCACCTGCCGATGGAGTCGGCCATGGACATCCACCCCAAAGCGTTCGCCCGATCCAGCCGCGGCATGCTCTCGATGGGGCTCACGGCCGAGCATCTGGCGAGCACTCACGGCATTTCGCGGCGGCGGCAGGAGGAATACGCGCTCGCGAGCCATCAGAAGGCGGCCCGGGCCGACGACGACGGGTTCTTCGACGACGAGATCGTCCGGGTGATCGGCCACGATGAGAGCGGCGGCCTGCACGAGGCCGTGCGCGACCAGTCGATTCGTGCCGACACGAGCCTGGAGGCGATGGCGGCGCTCGAGCCCGCGTTCCTGCCTCAACTCGGCACAGTCACCGCGGCGACCAGCGCCCCTGTCAGCGACGGTGCCGCGGCGGTCCTCGTCATGTCGGCGGCGGAGGCCGCGCGGCAGGGGCTTGCCCCGCTGGCCCGTGTGGTGGCCACCGCCGTGGTGGGCGTGCCACCGGCCGCGATGGGCACCGGCCCGATCGCCGCCACGCAGAAGCTGCTCGCGCGGGTGGCGTCGCAGGGCATCTCGCTTTCCGACATCGACATGGTCGAGCTCAACGAGGCCTTCGCCGCGCAGGCGATTCATTGCATCGACTCGCTCGGCCTCGACTCCGAGCGGGTCAACGTCCGTGGCGGCTCGCTCGCGATCGGCCATCCGCTCGGAGCCAGCGGCGCACGGATCACGACCACGCTCCTGCACGCGATGCGTGACGGCGGCGGCCGACTGGGCCTCGCGACGATGTGCATCGGCCTCGGTCAGGGCATCGCCGTGCTCTTCGAGAGGCTGGAGTGAATACGCCGTGATGCACCCACTCGCGCCGCCAACGATCGAGCCGCGGTTGCACCCGCCGAGAGAAGCCCAGCGGGCGACCTCGCTCGTCGATCTGCTCGCGAGGCTCGTGGCCGAGGCCCACGACCGGCGGGCCATCGTGGATGGGCTGGCAGGAGTCGATTCGCCGGGAGCCTCCTGGACCTGGGGCGACATCGCCGCCGCCGCCGTGCACCTCGCCCAGCGTTTCGCTGCCGAGGGCCTCGCGCGGGGCGATCGTGTCGTGCACTTCGGGCCGCACTCCCCCGACTGGATCGTTGTCGATCTGGCCTGTGCCGTGGCGGGCGTGGTGCATGTGGCCGTTCATGCCGATGCGGGCCGCGACGAGCATCTCATGCAGTGCAAGTGGCTCGAGCCCCGCGGCGTGATTTTTTCGGGAGTCCGTCGCGCGGGCGATGTCACGCCTGCCGACGTAGCCTCGCGGATCGTGATCGATCTCACCGCTGGCGGGTCGCATGCGGCAGCGGGCCTCGCCGCCGCCGGTTGGCGGCCACTGGCGGCAGAGCACGCGGCTCTTCGGGCCGCGATCGACCGGCATGCCGCGGACTGCGATCCCGAATCGTGCAGCACGATCATCCTCTCGTCGGGCACGACGGGCGTGCCTCATGGCGTGATGCACTCGCAGGCGGCGCTCGCTGCCAATGCGATCGCGGCCGCCGAGATGTTTCTCGACGATCCGCGGGACGTGCGGCTCGCGTGGCTGCCGATGAGCCACGCGCTCGCCCGCACGGGCGACCTCTCCACCGCGATGGTCCGCGGCGGCTGTCTCAATGTCGTCCGCGACCGCACTCGCGTGCTCGAGGCCTGCCGGGCGCTGCCGCCGACGGTGATCCTCGGGGTGCCCGCGTTCTTCGAGCGGCTGGAACGCGGCGTGGTTTCGGGGCGGATTCCAGACCTCGGCGAGGCTCTCGGCGGGAGCGTGCGGGTGTGCGTGTCGGGTGGAGCGCCGCTCCGCCGCCGGACGGCCGATTTTTTCAACGCCCGGGGCGTGCCGCTCGTGGAGGGCTACGGGCTGGCCGAAGCAGGGCCGGTGGTGGCCCTCGGCAATCCGCGGATCGCGCGGCCGGGCATGATCGGTCCGCCGATTCCAGGCGTCGAGGTGCGGATCGACACGCGGAAAGAATCCTTGGGGCAGTTGCTCGTCAAGACACCGAGCAGAGCGCTCGGCATCATCGATCCGGCGGCGACGGCCTGCGGCGGTCTGTTGCCGGTGGCCGCTGATGCAGCTGACGAATGGCTCGCGACCGGCGACCTGGCCACGATCGACGAGGCGGGGCATCTGCAGATCACCGGTCGCCTCCGCGATACGCTCGTGCTTGCCACCGGCGTGAAGCTGCCGCCGGCGGCCGTCGAGGCGGCACTGGCGGAAGACGACGCCGTCGCCCAGGTCTGCGTCGTGAGCGGCGGCGGGTCGAGGCCCGTGGCCCTCGTGGTGCCGGAGCCCGATGTGCTCCGGGCCGCGATTCGTCGGATGGGCCTGCGAGTCGTCAGTCGGCGGCAGGCTCTGACGCACCCGCGGGTGCTCGCCTGGCTCACGCGGCGGCTGGCGCGGCGGCAGCGGGGTCTGCCCAGAGCGTGGCGGGTCGGGGCGTATGCACTCGTGGGCCGGGCGTTCGATGCCGCGCACGGCGAAGCGACGGAGTCGCTCAAGCTCCGCCGCGACGCGATCGCCAGGCACTTCGTCGACCTGATCGCGCGGGCGGCGGGAGATCCTGCCTCGGGAGGCGAGCCGCCCGTGAATCACTCTCCAGCAGCGACTCAAGACAGTTCCTGGCTCACCGCAGCCGTCTGGAGCGGCGTTGACGGCGGGTTCGCCGCCGCGGCCGCGCGAAGTGCAGCGTCGCTGCCAGACCGTGTCGAGGCTGTGATCGATCGAGTTGCTCAAGAGATCGCAGGGCTCCGCACCGATCGCGGGCTCTACGAGCCGCTCGCCACGCCGGCTGGTGCCGCGGCCCCGATCGACGATGCGCCCGCAGCGCCGACGGGCGTTTTTTCCGCGCGGGCGGAGGCGGCGCTCGGCGAGGCCGGCCTGTGGGGGCTCGCCGTGCCTGAGGCCTTCGGCGGCGCCGGCGCATCAATGCTCGATCTGGCCCGCGCGATCAGCCGCGTGGCGGCCGACGTGCCCACGGCTGCAGGCATGCTTGCCGTGCATTCGTCGATCGGTGCGGTGTCGGCCGTCACCGGCTTCGGCACCGCCGCGCAGCAGACGCGGCTCTTGCCGGCGCTCGCCGCGGGCCGGCCACTCTCGATTTTCGGGGCCACGGAGCCCGACGCTGGCTGCGATCTCGGGCGGGTCCAGGCGACGATCGATCGCCGCTCCGGTCGCCTGCTGCTTACGGGCACCAAGATGTTCATCACCGGGGCCACCCACGGGCGGCTCGTGAAGGTGCTCGCGGTGCTCGATGGCCGGCCGGTGGTGGTGCTCGCGCGGCTGCCCGCTGCCGACACGCCGACGTTCCGGCTGCGGCGTTACGCGCTGCATCCACTCAAGCATGCCCACAACGCGGCCCTCGAGTTTGCAGGCTTCGAGATCGCCCCGGAGGACGTGCTCGATCCCGGGGCTTCGGGCGATGCGATGCGAATCGTCTGGCATGGCTTGAACCGGGGCCGCGTCACGCTCGCCGCGCAGGCCTCGGGCACGCTGCGACTCCTGCTCGCGCAGGCCCGTGACCATGCGGCCGCCCGCATCACCTGGAAGCAGCCGATCGGATCGCGGCAACTGGTCCAGGGCAGGCTCGGAAGGACTGCAGCGTCGATCGTGGCCTGCGACGCGGTCGCCGCCTGGGCGGCGTCGGCGATCGATGTGGGGCAGAGCGGCGAGTGGGAGGCGATCACGGCGAAGGTGGTCGCGAGCCACTGCGTCCGCGACGCCGCCATCGATGCCCTGGGTGTCCACGGCGGCCGGGCGTTTCTCGTGGGCCATCCGCTCGGCGACTCGCTGCACGACCACTTCGCCGTCTCGGTCTACGAGGGCGAAAGCGATCTGCTCGGTCTGGCGCTCTTCAAGGGGATTGCCAAACATCATCCGCTCGCCGCGCTGGGCCCCGAGGCTGCCGCCTGGCGGCGGGCCGGGGCATGGCTCGCCTGGCGGGCGGCCAGGGCCGCCGGCCCTCAGCGGCAGGATGTGGCGATCCTCGACCGTCGCCTCCGCGATCATGCCCGGGCGGCGCGGCGGAGCCTTCTTGTGACCGCCCTTCGCATCGATCGGGCGATCCGCCGGCACGGCCGGGGCCTCGCCGAGCGGCAGCTGAAAATCGGCCAACTCTCCGCAGACGTCCGCGATGCCCTGAGCGTGCTGGCCGTGGCCCATCATGCCGACGCTGCAGGCGACGACCGCCTCCTGGCACCGGCCGACGTGTGGTGCCGGCTCGCCCTCGCCAGGGTCGGTGGCAGACGGCCCGCGGGCCATGACCTGGCCGCCGTGGCCGGGGTCGGGGCCCGGATGATGTCCGACGAAACCTTTCCTTTTCGACACCGTTGAATCAGTGTCAAATCAGGATGTCGGCAAGCCAAAGCCGTGATCGAGGTGACCTCATGCGATTGGTGTCGGCACTGGTCCCGCGGAGAGCGGTGACGGCGCTCGCCGCTTGTCTGATCGTGGCGGCAGCCGCCCTTTCGCTGGCAGCCAACCGTGCCAAGCCCGATCGGCAGGCCCAGCCGGTGGGCGGGCTGCCGGTGGCGGTCAGGGCGGCGGCCGAGGCGCCCGCCATGAAAGTCGCGCCAGTCGACGCAACTCGGCGTGACCGCGTGCGGTCGCAGGCCGCTGCGATCGACTCCCTACTCGAGCAGCGGTGGCGGGAGCACGGTGCCGAGCCTTCGCCCTCGCTCGACGATGCCCAGTTCGTGCGCCGCATCCATCTGGAACTGGCCGGCCGGATTCCGACCTACGACGAGACCATGGCGTTTCTTCGTGACGACTCGTCCGCGAAGCGCGACGGGCTCATCGAGCGGCTCCTGGCGAGCCCGGACTACGTCAGCCACTTCTACAACTTCTGGGCCGACATCCTCCGGCTCACCGAGCGGCCGCAGCGAAACCTGATCTTCGAGCCGTATCTGGCCTACGTGAAGGACTCGATCCGCACGAACAAACACTACGATGATTGGGTGCACGAGATGCTCACCGCCGACGGCCGGCTCTGGGAAAACCCCGCCGTCGGTTTCCAGCTCCGCGACGACGGCATGCCGCTGCCCTACGTGGACAACACCGTCAGGGTGCTGCTGGGCACGCAGATCGGCTGCGCCCAGTGCCATGACCATCCCTTCGACCGCTGGACGCAGCACGAGTTCTACGAACTGGCGGCCTTCACGGCCGGCACCAAAACGCGGCTGGGCGCCGCCGTGCGGCCTGGAAAACCCGGCAAGGAACCCAAGCCCATCCCGCCACCGGCCGTCCGAACACTCGTCAAGGAGGCTCGGGAGACGAAGGGCAAGAAGGCGGGCGGGCTGATCCAGTTCATTCAGGCCAACGCGACGAGCGTCAGCTTTCAAGACCGGCCGCTGCGCCTGCCGAGCGACTATCAATATGACGACGCCAAGCCGCTGGAGCCCGTCGACCGCCAACTCCTCTGGGACTCGGTGCCGGCGAGCGTGAAAAACGCCGACGGCCGCGAGCAGTTTGCAAGTTGGATGGTGGCGCGGACGAATCGGCAGTTTGCCCGCACGATCGCCAACCGCATGTGGCGGAAGGTGATGGGCGTGGGGCTCGTGGAGCCGGTGGACGACTTCCGCGAGGAGAATCCGCCGAGCGATCCCGAGCTGCTCGAGCATCTCACCGACCTCGTCCTGCGGCTCGACTTCGACCTCCGCGAGTTTGTCCGCATCGTGGTCTCGACCTCCGCCTACCAGCGGCGGGCGGTGATCCACGATCCCACCGCCGACGAGCCCTTTCGCTTCACCGGCCCGGCCCTGCGGCGGATGACGGCCGAGCAGCTCTGGGATTCGATCGTGACGCTCGTCGCCCGCAACCCCTGGAGCGTGCAGCGGCCCGACGCGGCGGAGATCGCCGAGGTTGCGGGCGTCGATCTGCGGCAGGCATCGCTCGACGACGTGGAGCGGAAGTTCGACTCCTTCATCGGCCGCTATGGCCCCGGCCGCTACCAGCGCGGCCTCCAGCAGATCTGTGGCTACCGCGGCCAGTGGCTCATGAAGGCCAGCGAGATGCCCACACCGCTGCCGCTCGGCCACTTCCTCCGGCAGTTTGGCCAGAGCGACCGCGAGACGATCGACG
>JAUMAF010000054.1:0-22542 GCA_032117045.1 Pirellulales bacterium
TTGCTCCCATAGCCCGGCTCCGGGGCACGGGCAGCCCCTCGCTGAGTTCCTACCCGTGCAAGCCGACCGGCCGTAGGGCTGCGGGCGAACCCCGTTGAAGCAGGGCTCATCCCGGAGTTCACCCCACGCCTCACGGCGTTGGGCTTGGACAGACGGGCGAGGCTCGAGGAGAAGCCGTCTTACCGCACCGTGCCGGTGGCCTCGGCGCGACTGGCCATTTCGGCGTAGTTCTTCGCCTGCTGCTCCTCACCCTGCTCGGCGTACATCGTCGCGAGATTGCCGTAAGCGACCGCCAGGGCCCGCTCCTCGAGTTGGCTCTTGTCGACGGCGGCGACCATCAGGTCCACGCCGCGGCGGCTCAGCGTGACGGCGTCGTCGCGGCGGGAGACCTGCCAGTAGGAGATCGCCATGCTCACGTAGGATTCACCGAGCCGGCCGGCTTCGCCGTCGCGATCGAAGCGGTCGTTGTCGTCCCAGAGGGGGATCGCACGGTCAAACCACGTGACCGCCGTCGCGTGGTCGCCCCGCTGCAGGCTGTGCATGATGCCGATGCGGAACATCAGTTCCCCGAGGCTCTTGCGCTCGGCGGCGGTGAGTTCGCGATGCTCCGCGCCCCGCTCGAGATAGGCGGCCGTGAGCGTCGCATTGTCGAGCATGTCGGTCGCATCGCCCCGCTTCTGCGCGGCGGTGAGGGCGTCGGCGAGGCCCTCGCCCGTCTCCCAGTCGATCTGCCGCCGCCGCCACGGATCGGCGATGCCATCACCCATCGCATCGCGGAGTTCGAGCAGCCGCTTCACCCACGGCAGCGGCTCGATCGCCTCCGTCGAGCCGGCCGCGGCGGCCAGCGCGCCACGGCAGAGCTGCAGTTCGAGCACCTGCCGCTCCGCCTCGTCGCCGGTGAACTCCTTGACGACGGCATCGGCCCGGCTGATCCATTTGGGGATCACCCGGCTCTTCTGCTGCCAGGTGCCCTGCGCGATGGCCAGGGCCGTGCCGAGATGGGCGTCGAGCAGCACCTCGCGGGCAGCGGCCTGCACGGCGGGCGACCGCTTGGTCAGCAGGGGAGCTGCTCGGCGGATCGCCTCGGCGAACTGTTCGACGGCCTTCTGGTGATCGGGATTCTGCTGGGCGAGCGAGATCCGGCCCGAGAGGCGAGCCGCCTGGGCGACGACCAGCGGCGACGAGTCGGGCAGTGAACCGAGACGGTCGAGCACCACGCGGGCCTCCTCCGGCCGGCCGAGCGCGAGGAGCACACCGGCATGCTTGAGCCGCGTCCAGACATCATCGGGATCGAGACGGCTGGCTGCCTCCGCGAGCCGCAGGGCCTGGGTCCACTTGCCCTGATCGCTGGTCATCGCGAGCAGCAGACGATGGGCACGCACATGCTGCGGGTCGATCTGGATCGCATACTGCAGATCGGCGACGGCGTAGGCCGAGCACGTGTCGATCTCACCCTCGGCGCGGAGCACGAAGGAGTCGGGATCGAGCGGCTCGATCAGAATGGCCGTGGCATCCCGCAGGCCAGGAGTGATGCTGAGAATCACGCCCCGCTCGGGATAGACCTCGCCGATCGCGGTGCCCTGCTCGTCCCGCACCGCGACCGTGCGGAGGTCGGCGATCTCGAGTTGGCGGGCGAGATCGGCCACCGGCACCGGCTCGGCGAGCTTGATGCTGATGGACGACACGACGTCATCCTGCAGACTGACCTCGACGCGATCGAAGGGCTCGATCTGCCACGAGAGACCGACCGTGCCTTCCTGCCGTGGCGAGGCCTCGCCCGCGCCCCAGTCGGCCTCGAGTTGGCGACGGGTCGTCTTGCCGGGGAGAGCGCCGCGGAAACTGGCGGGATCGATCGAGAGCGTCGGCATCTCGTCCGGCGTCGCCGCCACGGGCGCCGTCACGGTCGGCGCCGACTCGACCTCGGTTTGTACGGCATCCACCTCGGTCGCCGACTGTTTCGGCTCCGACGGGGAGATCAGCTGCGATGGGCTTGGCAGCGTGGCGACTCGTTCGTTGATCCAGCGACGGAAGCCGCTCGTTGCAGTCGGCGCGGAAGCAGCCGGTGCCGGCGTCGGTGCCGCAGGCTGTTTGACGGCCGGGGCTCCGGTCGGCGCAGGACTGCTCCAGTCGGCGACCGGACGGGTGGAGAAACTGGACCGCAGATCGAGATTCGACGTCTCTGCCGCGGGGGCGGAGGCGCTCTCGCCGTCGTCACCGTACGACTCGATCCAGCCAGGGAGCCGCATCAACGTGCGGGGCGGCGAGGATTCGCCGTCGGCGGCTCGGACGGTGAGCGGCAAGCAGGCCGCCCCGGCGAAGAAGAGCACCAAGTGGGAGGTCGAGCACCGCAGCGTGGCCACGAGGGTATCTCCTTGGTCGATATGGTCGATCGCGAGGAACGATCGGTCGCGAGGGATCGAATCCGGGCGGTGTGCCCGGAAGTGGGGGAACGGTAGAAGGCCGTCGGTTTTGGGTCCAGAGCAGACCACAGCCAGTTGCGTGCCTTCACTCTCCAAACCAGAGCCCCCAGTGTGACGCGCGGCACCGCAACTCTGGCTACCATGAAGGGGCTTCATGATCGACGGTTTCCCGAGAACTGCAGGCACCCGTGACCGACCAACAGCGGCCGCATTCCCTGGTGATCGGTGCCGGGCTCGCCGGCTTGGCGGCCGCCGATGCGCTCGTGCGGCGTGGCGGCGGTGAACGGCAGGTCACGATCGTCGATCCTGCGGGAAGGGTGGGCGGCGTGCTCGGCACGGTGCATCACGACGGCTGGCTGATCGAGCGGTCAGCCGATTGCTTTCTGACCGCGCGGCCCGAAGCCCTCGATCTGGTGCATCGCCTGGGATTGGGCGACGAACTCGTCGGTGTTTCGCCTGCGGCGCGAAGGGCACTCATCTGGCACGCTGGCCGCGGCGTGCCCGCTCCGCCAGGATTCCGACTCATGGCACCGAGTCGCGTCGCGGGCATCCTCCGCACGCCGCTCCTGTCGCCGGCAGGGCGGCTGCGGCTGCTCTGGGAGCGGTGCATTCCCCGGCGACCGTCGGGAGGCGGTGACGATGATGAGTCGCTCGAGCATTTTGCTGTCCGACGGCTCGGCCGCGAAGCCTTCGAGCGGCTCGTGCAGCCGTTGGCGTCTGGAATCTGGACGGCCGATCCCGCGCGGCTGAGCATGGCCGCCGCATGCCCCGACTTTCTGGCACTGGAGCGGGATGCCGGCAGCCTGTGGGCCGGCGAACGCCGTCGGCTCCGTCGTCAGGCCGGAGGCCCGGATGCCGCCGGCGCACGATATGGCCAGTTCGCCACGCTCGCCTCCGGCATGGAGACGCTGCCGCTGCGGCTGGCGGAGTCTCTCCGGCAGGGGGGCGTGCGATTCGTGACCGGCCAGGCCACCTCGCTGGCCCGCGATCTCACCGGTCGCTGGCAGCTCTCCGGGGGCGGCCTCGAAGACGTGGCTGCCGGCGACACGGTGGTGGTCGCCACCCCGGCACACGTGGCCGCGCGGCTCCTCGGCGACACCGACAGCTCGCTCGCTGCCGATCTCGCGGGCATCGACTACGCCGGCTCGTGCATCGTGTCGCTGGGATTCGACCGTCGCGACGTCGCCCATCCGCTCGACGCCGCCGGCATGGTCGTGCCGCGGTCCGCGGGCCGCCGGATCCTTGCTGTGAGCTTCTCGAGCTCCAAGTTTCCTAGCCGCGCCCCGGAGGGCTGCGTGCTGCTCCGGGTGTTTCTCGGGGGTGCGCTCGACCCGCAGGTGATGACCTTCGACGACGAACGGCTCGTGGCTCTCGCCCGCCACGACGTTGCGGAGATGCTCGGAGCTCGTGGCTCACCGCGGCTGGCGCGGATCGAACGCTGGGGCCATGCCATGCCGCAATATCACGTGGGCCACGTGGGTCTTGTGGCTCGCATCGCCGCCGCCGCCCGCCGCCACTCGGGCCTCGCGCTGGCCGGCGCGGCCTACGCGGGTGTTGGGATCCCGCAGGTCATCGCCTCGGGGCGGGCAGCAGCCGAGGTGTGCCTCGACATGACTGCGATGTGAAAGCCGAACGGCCGTGAGGCCGCGGCTCCGGTACAAGCCGAACGGCCGTGAGGCCGCGGACAGCCCTGGTGCTCGGCTCGGGGCCGCCCGTGCCCCGTCGCCGGACGTTCGTTCCGCCCATCCTGGGCTCCACTCACTCGGATGCCGCCGGCGCTTCGCCATCCTGGCTTCGCTTGGCTGCATACGCCGGCTCGCGGGGCACGGGCAGCCCCTCGCTGAGTTCGTGCCCGTACAAGAAGCCGGCCGACCGGCCGCGGGTGTCCTGTGTTTGATTCAGGGACTACTTCTTCTTCCCGGCACCGCCTGCTGCTACCTTGGCGGCCGGCTTGCCGGCAGCGCCCTCGGCGCCTTCTTCCTTCTTGACCTTCTTTTTCTTCATCGCGAGCTTGAGCACGCGAACCTTCGGCAGACCGAGCGGGCTGCGGCCGTCCTGCCAGCGATCCTGCTCCTTCAGCCGCGCGATTCGCTCGGCCCGGCTGAGAACGCCGCGGGCGCTCGAAGAACCGGTGCGCACCCGCAGGCTCTTGTCCATGGTCATGAGAATGGTCCTTCGTGGTCTCGAATGGGCGGGCTGAATGGTGAGGCGGGAAGGCGGCGGGCGTCTGCCCGGCCACCGCTCCCGATTGCACGAAACTACGGAGAAAAGCCCGCGGCTTCAAGGGCTCCGCCCCAGTTCACCGGCCGGGAGAGGGTTTTCAGGCCTTGACCCCGGCAATGGCGGTGAGGAATCGTTCCATCGAGGGCGGCCGGCCGTCGGGCTCCGCCGACAGACAGGCCATGATCGCGGTGGCGAGCGGCGGCGGAATCTCGGGCCAGTGTTCGCGGATGTCGGTTGGCGGCGTGTCGTGGGCCATCGCCGCCTTGCCGGTGCTGCCCTTGGGCCAAGGCGGCTGTCCGGCGCAGATCTCGTAGGCCGTGATCCCGAACGAGAAGATGTCGAGCCGCTTGTCGGCCTGCCGCCGCCGCACCACTTCCGGGGCCATGTAGTTGGGCGTGCCTACACGGTTGCCCGGCTGGAGAAAGGCGGGCTTGTCGGGCACGGTCAGCCCGAAGTCGATCAGGATGAGCTGGCCATCCGGCCTGAGGATGAAATTCCGCGGGCAGATGTCGCGGTGCACGAAACCCGCCTCGTGCACGGTGGCGATGGCCGTCGCCGCCTGCCGGACCAGGTCGAGCCTCTCCGTCGGCGAAAACCCCTTCCGCGCCATGATCAGCGAGTGGAGCAGCGAGCCCTCCACGAAGTCCAGCACCACGAACGGGTCGCCCGTGGTCGCCGTGCCCCATTCCAACGTGCGAACGATGTTGGGCCCGGTGATCTGACTGCCGATTTCCCCCTCGCTGGGTTTGTTGAGCGCCTTGTAGCGGCTTTCTACGGGAGCCGCCTTCACGGAATCGACGACTTTCAGCCCCTGCACCTTTCCCGTCTTGAGATCTCGCACCTTGTAAAAGGTGGACATGGTCCCGGAGGTGCTTTCCCGCATCCGCTCGAACCGCCTCCAGAGATCGACCTTGCCCGATCCGCCGAGCAGCGATGCAAAGAAATCACCCAGGCCCATGCAACGTCCTTCCGCCGTTCAGTGCTGCTTCAACGTCGCGAGTTCGGCATGGGCGGCGGCGAGTTCCTTCTCCAGCCGCGGCACCTCGGCCGGATCATCGGGCTGCTTCTTCGCTCCCGCCACCAACTGCTGGAGCTTCGCGATCTTCTGCTGCAGCACCTCGATCCGCTTCTTGTCCTTCCTGTCCACTCGCTGCCTCCCCGCCTTCACGGCGCGTGTCGCGTTCCGATCCCCTTTCGATCATCACTCCACCGTCGCCGGCTACCATCACGTTGGGGCCGGTGTGGAGCTGCCTCATCCAGCCTGAGAGCAGGATCACCGCCACGGTGAGGCCGATCGTCACCGTCAGCCACTTGGCCCGATCGTTTCTCACCCACTGGGTGCCCGCGCCGCGGCCCACCAGGGCGCTGGCGAAATAGAAGGCAACGAGCGCGAGCAGGAACTTGGCCCCAAAGAGCGCGTGGTAGTTGGTCTCCCGCATCCATTCCCCGGCGGCCCAGCCCTCCCCCTTCACGCGGGCGTTAAAGAGCAGGAAGTTGGCGAGTCCGCTGGCGAGCAGCACGGTGATCGCGCCGATGACCCAGGGCAGCCAGGCGCGGCGGATCCGGTCGTGGATCCGATTCTGCGTCTCTTCGTCGAGCGTGGTGAGGGCGGGCAGCAGGCCGAATCGGGCAAACACAAGGCCGCCGACGGCCACGGTTGCCGCGAGCACGTGCGCCCAGCGGAGGAAGAGAAGGGTGGGATCCATGCGTTTCCTTCCGATCAAATGAAATGGAGACTTCTTCCGAGAGCGTACCCGATGCCGATGGTCGGCCCAAGCGGCCCGGGCGGCCGGGCGATTTGTCGGCAACCCCCTTCACCGCCTACAGTGCGGTGCTGATGGAAGAACTCGACGACTTCGACGACGTTTTCGATCCCGGTCTGATGCTGCCGGGCGGGCAGCCCCACGACCGCTGGATGCGGCGGGCGCTCGAGGAGGCCGCCGCGGCGGCGGAAGAAGACGAGGTGCCCGTCGGGGCGATCATTGTGGCCGGTGGCCGGATCATCGCCAGCGCCCACAACCAGCGTGAGCAACTTGCCGATCCCACGGCGCATGCCGAGATGATCGCGGTCACACAGGCCGCCGCGGCGCTCGGCTCGTGGCGGCTCGAGGGCTGTACGCTCTACGTCACGCTCGAGCCCTGCCCCATGTGTGCCGGCGCGATCCTCCAGGCCCGGGTGCCGATCGTGGTCTGGGGCGCTCCCGATCCGAAGGCCGGCGCCGTCGAATCGCTCTACCGCCTCTTTGACGATCCGCGGCTCAACCACCGCGTCGATCACGTGGGACACGTGCTCGCCGACGAGTGCGGCCGGATGCTCACGGAGTTTTTCCGCACCAAGCGGAAGTGATGCTGCCGGACGACTACGACCGTGACGTGAGCGGCACGAACTCGCGGAGCGTCTCGCCCGAGTAGATCTGTCGCGGACGGCAGATCTTCTTCGTGGGCGAGTGGTGCATCTCGATCCAGTGGGCGATCCAGCCCGGAAGCCTTCCCATCGCGAACAGCACCGTGAACATCTGCACCGGGATGCCCATCGCCCGGTAGATCACGCCGGAATAGAAGTCGACGTTGGGGTAGAGCTTCCGCTCGATGAAATAGTCGTCGGCCAGGGCCACCTCTTCGAGCTGCTGGGCGATGTCGAAGAGCGGATCGTGCCGTGCGATCTTCGCCAGCAGCTTGTCGGAGATCGCCTTGATGAGCTTGGCCCGCGGGTCGTAGTTTTTGTAGACGCGATGCCCGAAGCCCATGAGCCGGAAGCCCGAATCCTTCTTCTTCGCGAGATCGACGTATTTCTTCACGTTGCCGCCGTCGGCCACGATCTTCTCGAGCATCTCCACGCACGCCTGATTGGCGCCGCCGTGCAGCGGGCCCCAGAGGGCCGAGATGCCCGCCGAGATGCTGGCGAAGAGGTTGGCGTCGCTTGAACCGACCATGCGGACCGTCGAGGTCGAACAGTTCTGTTCGTGGTCGGCGTGCACGATCAGGAGCATGTCGAGCGCGTCGGCGAAGTCGGGATCGATGTGGTATTCCTCGCACGGCACCGCAAACATCATCTGCAGGAAGTTCTCGCAGTAGCTGAGATCGTTCCGCGGATACATCAGCGGCTGGCCGCACGATTTCTTGTGGCTGTAGGCGGCGATGGTCGGCAGCTTCGCCAGCAGCCGATGCACGCTCACCTCGACCTGCCGCGGATCGCGGACGTCGAGCGAGTCTTGGTAGAAGGTCGAGAGGGCGCCAACGACGCTGCCCAAGATCGCCATCGGATGGGCGTCGCGGGGAAAGCCTCCGTAGAAGCTCCGCATGTCCTCGTGGATCATCGTGTGGTGCGAGAGCGACGTGCGGAAGGCGTCGAGTTCGGCCACCGTGGGCAGTTGCCCGTAGATCAGGAGATAGGCGACCTCCACGAAGTCGCACTTCTCGGCGAGCACCTCGATCGGGTAGCCGCGGTAGCGCAGGATTCCCTTTTCGCCATCGAGAAACGTGATCGCGCTGGTCGTCGAGCCCGTGTTGACATAGCCCTCGTCGAGCGTGATCAGGCCCGTCTGCGAGCGGAGTTTGGCGATGTCGATCGCCCGCTCCCCCTCGGTGCCGATGACCATCGGCAACTCGCAGGATCTGCCGCCAAACTCGAGCTTGGCCGAGCCATCGGCCTTGGTGCCGGGCCAGGGTGTCGTCGCCGGGCTGCTGGGGGGGGAGGAAGGCTTGGTGGGAGCGGTCATCGGCGGGATCTCCAACGCATCGCGACGGCGGGCGTGGCACGACCGCGAGAAGGCGAAGTCTAGCCCGTGAGCGGTGGCCAGACAATCGGCGCGAACGCCGCTACTGCTTCGTCGATCCGCTGGGACGGGCGGCGGTGAACTGGGGCTCCGCGGACGAGCCTCCCTGATCGTCGAACACGGTCCAGACGGGAGTCCGCTGCCGGAGCTTCCCGAGATACTCATCGGTCGCATGGTGCCGCCGTTCGAGCAGGAGATCGTCGCGGATGCCGACCTGGGCCTCGATGAAGGGGGTGCGGCCCGCGTCGATCCGCTCGGCCACGCGTACGATGTGGAGCTGCTCCCCGTCCTCGATGATCGCGCTGAGTTCGCCCACCGGCAGCGTGAAGATCGCCTCGTCGAGTTTGGCCGATGCGAGGCTCCCCTTGCTGGTCCAATCGAACATGCCGCCCCCCGACGCCGTCGGGCCTTCCGACCGGCTCCGGGCAACATCGGCGAACGGCCGGCCGGCGAGCACCTCGTTACCCATCGACGCCAGGATGTCCCAGGCCTGCTGCCGCGAACGCTTGAGACCCATCTTCACGGTCAGGGATTCGAACCGGGCCTTCGCCGGAAACTCGTAGTCGGCAAGGTGGTTTTGATACCACGCGATCAGTTCCGCATGGGGGATTTCCTCATCGGTTTTGACGTTCTTGCGGAGCCATTCCTGGGCGAGTCCGCGCTCGAAAAACATCTTCCGCATGCGGTCGAGCGACATGCCCTGGGCCCGCAGCGACTTCTCATACTCCATCGAGTTCGGGGCGTTGGCCTCCTTCATCATCTTCGGAAGCTGCTGCTCGTCGAAGGCCTTGTCGACGTTCTTGCGAATCTCGGGAAGCTTGTCGGCCGGAATCTCGCGGCAGGCATCGACATAGACGAGCAGTGTTTCGACATGCTGGCCGAGCACCTGCTGGCAGATCTGGAGACGAAGCTCCCGCACCTTCTCCGGCGGCATGCCCGGCGTGACCTTCTCCAGCCATTCGAGTGCCTTGGGGGTGAGCAGGTCGGCCTCCAACACCACCTCGGGGCCGACCCGCGCCACGACCCGCGCGGCCTCGAGTGACTGGAAGCCAACCTGTGGTGGCGGCCCAGCAGGGGCCTCGAACGCAGCCTGCTTCACGTCGCCACCGCCTGACGCCGCGGCCGTGCCCACGGCCTTGGCGACCTCGCTGGCGATCAACTCGCCGACGGGTTCGAGCGGCGCCCCGGGATTCGCCCGGATGCTGGAGAGCACGTGGTTGTCACTCGGCTTTCCCTTCGACGTCGGCCACCCTTCCGGCCGTGACACGGCCTCGGGCACGGTCGGCATCTGCGCGGGCTCGACCGTGGCCCGCGGTCCGGAATTCGGTGCCGCCGGGTCCTGTGCGACGACGACGGCCGCCGCGCAGCAGACGGCCGCGGCGACCGCAAAGCGTCGCACATGCGAACCACAGAGGCGTGGGAGTTCCGTCACGGGGGCCACCTGAAGGGGTCGGGACTGTAGGGACGGCCCCGGCCCGGTCGCAAGAGCGTCCTCCAGGGCGGTTTTTCGACCGCCAAGGAGGCAATCCAGTTCGGCACGGGAGAGGCATGACGGTCGTGAGGCCGCGGGCTGACCGGGTGCGCGGCTCAGGGCTGCCCATGCCCCGTCGCCGGACGTTCGGGGGCTCGGGACTGCCCATGCCCCGTCGCCGGACGTTCGCTGCGGACATCCTGTCCTTCGCTCACTCGGATGCCGCCGGCGCTTCGCCATCCTGGCTCCGCTTGGCGTCATACGCCGGCTCCGGGGCACGGGCAGCCCCTCGCTGAGTTCATGCCCCGCGCTCGTTCGGAGGAAGCCCCCGATCGTGAGATGGGGGAATGCGGATCGCTTCGTGACCGTTTGATCGCAGCAGGTGCCGGCAGGTGGTGCAAGAGGCCTCCCCTGCCACCCTCGATGGCACGACGAACTTCGACTCCGAGACGGCGGCCATCATTGGCGAGCGTTATCGGGCCGATGTCGAGACGTATGGCTACTCGCCTGCCGCGGTGTGAGCAGTGACCGCACGGCCTCGAGCAGTTTGTCGGGAGCGGCAGCGGTGGCCTCGTCGATCGGCATCACCACCGTCTTCTGATCGACGATGCGAAGCGTCTTGCCGCGGGAGCCGGCGGCCAGCCGGAGCTTTTCCATCGCGGCGCGGTCGTGGTGGCCGAGCATGATCAGGCCCGGATGGCGCGTGATCGAGTCGATGCCCAGGCCCGCGGCCAGCGTCTTGAGCCGCGTGAAGTCGAGCAGTCGCTTGGCCTCCACGGGCAGTGGCCCGAAGCGGTCGCCGAGTTCGGCGGCGAGCTCGTCGATGTGGCTCGCCGCCGTCGCCCGCGAGAGCCGCCGGTAGACGTCGATCTTCGCCCGGAAGTCGGCGATGTAGTCGCGGGGCAGCCAGGCCGCGCCGGGCAGGTCGATGTTCACCGCCGGCGGCTCGGCGGGCGGCAGGGCCTTCATGCCGCGCACAGCCTGCTCCAGAAGCCTGCAGTAGAGCTCGTAGCCCACCGTGGCGATGTGGCCGCTCTGCTGCGTGCCCAGGAGGTTGCCCGCGCCGCGGATCTCGAGGTCGCGCATCGCCAGCGAGAAGCCGGCGCCCATGCTCGAAAACTCCTGGATCGCGCGGAGCCGCTTGGCGGCGGTCGAGGTGAGCCGGGCCGTTTCATCCACGAGCAGATAGCACCAGGCGCGGTGATGCGAGCGGCCCACGCGGCCGCGGAGCTGATGGAGGTCGGCGAGGCCGTAGATGTCGGCCTCGTCGATGAAGATCGTGTTGGCCTTCGGAATGTCGAGGCCGCTCTCGATGATCGTGGTGGCCAGGAGGATGTCGGTCGTGCCCGCGACGAACGAGAGCATCGCCTCCTCGAGTTCACCCTCCGAGAGTTGGCCGTGCACGATGCCGATGGTCGCCTCCGGCACGATCTGCAAAATCCGGTGCGCGACCTTCTGGATGTCGTGAATCCGGTTGTGCACGAAAAACACCTGCCCGCCGCGGGAAAGCTCCCGCTCGATGGCATTTCGCACCAGGGCCGTGTCCCAGCGGGCCACCCGCGTCTCGACGGCGATCCGATTCGTCGGCGGCGTGGTCAGGTTCGAGATGTCGCGGATCCCGAGCATCGACATGTGGAGCGTGCGGGGGATCGGCGTGGCCGTCATCGTGAGCACGTCCACGCTCGCGCGCAGGGCCTTGAGCCGCTCCTTCACATCCACGCCGAATCGCTGCTCCTCGTCCACGACCACGAGGCCGAGATTGGCGAAGTGGATGTCGGCCTGCGCCAGCCGGTGGGTGCCGATCACGATGTCGACCGTCTTCCGCGCGAGCCCTTCGAGCGTCTCCCGTTCTTCGGCAAGGGGCGTGAGCCGCGAGAGGCAACGGATCGTGAAGGGAAATTCCGCGAACCGCGCCGTGAAGGTGCGACGGTGCTGCTCGGCGAGCACGGTGGTGGGCACGAGCACGGCCACCTGCGCCCCCGACTCGGCAGCCTTGAAGGCCGCCCGCATGGCAAGCTCCGTCTTGCCGTAGCCGACGTCGCCGCAGAGCAGGCGGTCCATCGGTCTGGCCCGCTGCATGTCCTCGCGGATCGCCTCCATCGCGGTGAGCTGGTCGGGAGTCTCGTCGAACGGAAACGACTCCTCGAACTGCCGCTGCCAGGGCGTGTCGGGGGGAAAGGGGATGCCCGGGCGGCTCTCCCGTGTGGCCTGCAGCCGGATCATGTCGGCGGCCATGTCGGCCACCGCCTTCTGCACGGCGAGCTTCTGCTTCTCCCAGGACGCGCCGCCGATCTTGGCGAGCTTCGGCGCGAGCTTCGTGCCGCCGACGTATTTCTGGACGAGCTCGATGCACGAGGCCGGCACGTAGATCCGGGTGCCCTCGGCAAACTCGATGTCGAGAAACTCCTCCGTGCGGCCGTGCTTCTCGAGGAGTTTCAGCCCCTTGTAGCGGCCGATGCCGTGCGACACGTGGACGACGTAATCACCCTCGTGGAGATCGAGGAAGGTGTCGATCGCGCGGGTGAGCCGTTGCTTCGTCGGCCGCCGGGCCACCTCTTCCCGACGGAAGAGCTCGGCGCTCGACACGAGCACGAGCTTCTCGGGCACCAGCCGGAAGCCGGCCGAGAGATGTCCCCGCGCGAAATGCAGTCGCTTCGTACGGGCCGGCGTCGAGTCGGCGAGTAGTTCCCCCAGCCGCTGCTCCTCGGCCTCGGACGGCGCGACGATCCACACCTCCTGATCCTTGCCGACCGTTTCGAGCTCCTCGCGCACCCGCTCGAGCACGCCGGTGAACCGCTCCACGCTCTCGACGGCCAGTGTCGCCGTGGCATCGAGGCTCGACGAGGCGACGGCATCGAGCGCCACCGACGGGAAGCGATGGATCCGCGCAAACACGTCCTCCGGATCGAGCAGGCCCGAGACGGAGCCGAGCCGTTGATGCATCCGCTTCGCCTCCTCGGCCAGTTCGCCCGGTTCGACGAGCGCAAACGCCGACCCCGACGGGAGCAACTCGGCCAGTTGCGTGTGCCGGGTGCCGGTGGTCACCGCGAGCGCCGTGAGATCGACGCTCTCGACCGCGGCCACGCTCCGCTGGGTGACCGTGTCGAACGTGCGGAGCGACTCGATCTCGTCACCGAAGAGATCGATGCGGACGGGCCGATCCCAGTCGGCGGCGAAGAGATCCACGATGCCGCCGCGGCGGGCGAACGTGCCGGGCGTGTCGATCGCATCGACCAGCCGCCAGCCCCGAGCCCCGAGCCAGTCGGCGAGTTCCTCGGGATCGAGCCGGCCCCCCACGGCGAGCCGGCGCGTGCCGGCCTCGATCTCGCGGGGATCGGCGAGCGGCACGAGCAGTGCCTGGATGCTCGTCACTACGAGCGGCGGTCGAGTCGCATCCGGCACCGTGAGTCGTTTGACCACCGCCAGCCGTTCCGCCTCGGCTGGATCATCGGCCGCGGAGTCGTCGTCGCCGAGGCTCTCGACGGCGGGGAGGAGCACGGCCGGCACGTCGCTGAAGAGCGCCATGTCATCGAGAAAATCGTCGGCCTCCGCGGCGTGTGGCAGGACGACGACGAGCGTGCCGGCCTCCGTCGATCGGGCTCGGACGAGTGCTGCCACGGCGAGCGCAGACGCCGATCCCCAGGTTCCGCCGATCGTCCCGCCATGCCCCTCGCGGAGGCTGGCGACGACATCGGCGAACCCGCGGTGCGACTCCAGTGTTTCAGCCAGGCCGGGCAAGCGTGCGGCCGGCTTACGGGCGGTTTTTGCCACGGACGTCCTCGGGCAGCCGGGCAGTATAGACGGCCTCAGTGCAGCGCGACTGAGGCCGTGGCGCATTGGTTCGCCGGCGGTGGACCTGTGTTGGCCGCGTGGTCTGTACAAGCCGACCGGCCGTAAGGCCGCGGGGAATGCGGATCGAGCGTTGGGCACGTGAGGCCGTGGCGGATTGGTTCGCCGGCGGTAGGCATGCTCGAAGCCGGGGATTTTGCTACAGGATGCTCGGCTGGCCGACGGGGAATCATCCGTGAGTCGCAAAGATTCCCGGCTTCTGTGCGTGCCCACCGACCGGCTTCTCAGCATCGTAGAGGCGGCGAGTGAAAGCCGACCGGCCGTGAGCCCGCGGGCGGAGCACACTGGAGATCAGGCTCGTTCCGGGCGTACGGCGTTGAGCTTGGACAGACGGACGCCCGAGGCTCAATGAGAAGTCGAATCAGCCGTCCGGGTTGGCCAGCAGTTGCTCGAGCTGCCCGCGGAGAGGCTCCGGCAGGCGGCCCACGGTGGCGGCGTCGATCAGCCCCACGTCGATCATGTCGCGAAGGTGAGTGCGGTCCTTGTCGCGAAACGCCGTGAGCTTCATCACGATCAGGCGATCGAGGCCCATGATCCGACTTCTACCCGGTGAAGTATGGCCCGGTGGCAGAGACGATGGGGGCCTGCATCCAGGTGCCCAAGTGCTTCTCCTGGGTGGCGCTGCAATACACGGCGCTGGCCAACATTCTGGAGCTTCACTTCGGCCTGCCACAGACGACCGGCATCGTGCTCGTCGCGGCGATCACCCTCGGCTATCTGCCGCTCCGCGACCCATGAGTCGCTCAGCGACTGTGAAATGGTGACGGAAGTGCCGTTGATCACTTGGCGATGAGCGGGTTTCGGGTCTTCAATCCGGGAAAGAGGGAGAAATCGCGGTCAGCGGTCCAGAGCTCGGCGACACCGTGGTTCAGGCAGATCGCCGCGATGCGTGCATCATGAACCTTTCCGCCCACGATCCTGGCCTGCACACACAAACGTTGGAGCTTGTCGAGATAGCCGGGACCCTCGTGGAGCAGATGCAAACCCGGCGAGCGCTGCCAGGCCTTGATCGATTCGAAGGCGGTCGCCTGCGGGGTGGGTGGGGCGTAGATGCGCGGATGGGTGACGATGGCAAGAAACTCGTGCAGGGAACTCCAGGTGATTGCCCAGGAGGTTCCGCTGGTGGCGAGATCGACGAGACATGACTTGGCTACGGCATGCCACTCGCTGTCTTCGCGGTGAGCGTAGACGAGCAGATTGGTGTCGATCGCGATCATGACTCGGCGGTTCCATAGATGGCGTCGCGGATCGTGTCCCAGCCTTTGCCGCGGAACTCAGGCTGCAGCCCTCTTCCCCGGAACGTCACGAACTTGATCGGCGTTTGCTTCGACAACGCCTTGCGGCCGAGCACCTCACGCAGGCCCTCTTCAATAAGGCTGCGCAACGTGGTCTGGGAAGCCTCGGCCTCCCGTTTTGCCCGGAGGAGAAGGTCGTCGGCAATATCTACGGTTGTCTTCATATGGGTAACCATATGAGCCGGCTCTCGCTCGGTCAACCCAATCCCGCCTTGACCGGGCTATCCTTTCGTAAATGCGAATCGTGTTCCAAGAGGCTCATCCAGATGAAGATCGTTCGATTCCTGTCCGGCGGCACGGAGCAGTTCGGCAGCCTGCACGACGACGGCCGTGTCACCCTGCTCGAGGGCGACCTCTTCGGTCCGCTCTGCGACACCGGCCGGCCCGTCACGATGGACAAGCTCCTAGCCCCGCTTGAGCCCCGCGACATCCTCTGCGTCGGCCTCAACTACAAGCAGCATGCCGCCGAGACGGGGGCGGAGCTGCCGGCCCATCCCGTGTTGTTCATGAAAAACTCGGGCGCCGTCCAGAACCCGGGCGACCCGATCCTGCTGCCGCGGTTTCTGCGGAGCGAAAAGGTTGACTACGAGGCGGAACTGGCCGTCGTGATCGGCACGACCTGCCACAACATTCGCCGGGAGGATGCCTTCGCCCACATCCTCGGCTACACCTGCGGCAACGATGTGAGCGGCCGCGACTGGCAGCGAAACGGCGGGGGCGGGCAGTGGTGCCGCGGCAAGTCGTTTGCCACGTTTTGTCCGCTCGGTCCGGCGCTCGTGACGACCGACGAGATTCCCGACCCAGGTGCCCTCGGCATCCGCACGCTCCTCAATGGCGAGGTCATGCAGGATTGCACCACGGCCGACATGATCTTCGACGTGCCCGCCATCGTGGCCTTTCTGTCGGCCAGCATGCTTCTGCGGCCCGGCACGGTGATCCTCACCGGCACGCCGCACGGGGTTGGCATGGCCCGCACGCCCCCCGTCTTTTTGCAGCCGGGCGACACCGTGACGGTCGAGATCGACCGCATCGGCCGCCTCACCAATCCGGTCGCCGAAGAGCCTCTCTGACCGCCCGGTGAGAGCGTCCCGCCAAGGCTCGAGTCGACGGAAACCCCGCATTGGCAGCCACTTGCGTCGGGGGCGAGTTTTTTGGGCGGTTTTCATGGTGTATGGTTGAGGGCGTGCGTAGGCACCGCGCAGTCCCGTCCCCCTTTCTCAGCCCCCGTCCCATTCAAGGATTCAGGAGCAACACTCATATGGCCACCGTCTCCCGCCCGTCGAAAGCATCCGAAGCCTTCGTGTCCGGGGCCGATGTGGTCGTCGAGTCACTCATCCGCCACGGCGTGGACGTGATCTTTGCCTATCCGGGCGGAGCGAGCATGCCGCTCCATCAGGCACTCACGCGGTCCAAAGACCAGCTCCGCACGATCCTGCCTCGGCACGAACAGGGGGGCGCCTTCGCCGCCCAGGGCTATTCGCGGGCCACCGGCAGGCCGGGCGTGTGCATGGGCACCAGCGGCCCCGGGGCGCTCAATCTCGTCACGGCCATCGCCGACGCCAAACTCGACAGCATCCCGATGGTGATCCTCACCGGGCAGGTGGGCACGAGCGTGATCGGCACCGATGCGTTCCAGGAAACGCCGATGGTCGAGGTCTGCCGGGGAATCACGAAGCACCACTATCTCGTGACCGATGCCAACGACATCGCCCGCGTGATGAAGGAGGCGTTTTACATCGCCACGACGGGTCGCCCGGGGCCGGTGCTCGTGGATCTCCCGAAGAACATCCAACTGGCACAGATCGTGCCAGACTACGACTGCCCGATGAACCTGCCGGGGTACCGTCCCGAGAGTCGAAAACCTGCTCCGGCCGAACAGATCGCCCAGGTGGCCGCCGCGATCAAGCGGTCGAAGCGGCCGGTGCTCTATGCCGGCGGCGGCGTGATCGCCTCCGATGCCTCGGAAGAACTCCGCACGCTCGCCCGCAAGACCGGCATCCCGGTCACGATGACGCTCATGGGTCTCGGCGCCTATCCCGGCGACGATGTGCTGTCGCTCGACATGCTCGGCATGCACGGCAGCGTGTATGCCAACTACGCCGTGGACGAGGCCGACCTGCTGATCGCGGTGGGCGTGCGATTCGATGACCGGGTGACGGGCAAGGTCGAAGCCTTCGCCGAACACGGGTTCATCGTCCACATCGACATCGACCCGTCCGAAATCAACAAGAACAAACTCGTGCACGTGCCGATCGTGGCCGACGTCAAGGCGGCCCTCGGGCAGCTCAACGCGATCGTCGAGCCGCCGACGGCCGACCTGGCCCCGTGGCATGCCCGGATCGCCGAGTGGAAGAAGGAAGATCCCTTCTCCTACGACACCACCTACCCCGGCATCCTCGCCCAGGAAGCCATCGCGGCGCTCTCACGGCTCACGGCCGATCGCGATACCGTGATCTCCGTCGGCGTCGGCCAGCACCAGATGTGGGCCGCGCAGTTCTACAAGTTTCGTCGGCCGCGGACCTGGCTCTCGTCGAGTGGCCTCGGCACGATGGGCTTCGGCATGCCCGCGGCGATGGGTGCCAAGGTCGCCCGCCCCGACGCCCTCGTGGTCGACATCGACGGTGACGGGAGCATCCTGATGAACATCCAGGAGCTCGCGACCTGCAAGACCGAAGACATCCCGATGAAGGTGCTCCTTCTCAACAACCAGCATCTCGGCATGGTGGTGCAGTGGGAGGATCGGTTCTTCAAGGGCAACCGAGCCCACACCTACCTCGGCCCGGTCCATCATCCCGAGGCGCAGGGCCAGGGCGACGGCATCTCCCCCGACAGCCGGTATCCCGACTTCGTGGCGGTGGCGAAGGGCTTCGGCTGGCAGGCCGAGACAATCGCCGCGAAGAAGGATCTCGAGCCGGCCCTGCTTCGGCTAATCAACGCTCCCGGTCCGGCGCTGCTCGACGTGCAGGTGCCCTATCAAGAGCACGTGCTGCCGATGATCCCGTCGGGCATGACCGTCAA
This sequence comes from Pirellulales bacterium, assembly GCA_032117045.1. Taxonomy (GTDB): domain Bacteria; phylum Planctomycetota; class Planctomycetia; order Pirellulales; family UBA1268; genus QWPN01. The sequence goes on from JAUMAF010000054.1 coordinate 18,053, forward strand.
GGATCTGATCAAGAAGTAGGTCGCGCCCGTGCAAGCCGACCGGCCGTGAGGCCGCGGGCAGCCTAACGCGCGGCTCGGGGCTGCCCATGCCCCGTCGCCGGACGTTCGCTACGGGCATCCATGCCCTTCGCTCACTCGGATGCCGCCAACGCTTCGCCATCCTGGCTCCGCTTGGCGGCATACGCCGGCTCCGGGGCACGGGCAGCCCCTCGCTGAGTTCATGCCCGTGCAAGCCGACCGGCCGTGAGGCCGCGGGCAGCAGCTCGCGGGACATGGCGTTCACCCGGGTGCGCCCCACGCCTTATGGCGTTGGGCTTGGACGAAAAGCCGCGACCGGTCAGTTCGCCGGGCCGCCGAAGGGATCGGCAGCCGCCGGCTCACCGGACTCCGCAGCGGGTGCCTCGGGAGGCGTCGCGGCGGGTGCGGTGGCTGGCTTCGTGGGCGTCGGCGCAGGCGGTCTGGCCACCGCTACCTGCTCGAGCGACACGAGCGCCTGCTTCATCGTGGCCGCATCGGGCATCTGTTCGAGATCCGTGGCGGCATCCCGCAGCGTTTGAGCGAGCGCGATGGCCGGTGCCGCGGCGGGGCCCGCCAGCAGCGTCGCCAGTCCGCGGCTCCCGTCGGCGGTCCCAACGGCATTGGCCAGCGTCATGAGCCGCCAGGCATCTCGGCCCACCACGAGCAGGTCGATCGGGTCGCCGACCGGCGCGACGCCGGTGCCTTCTCCAAAGGCTGAAGCACCGGGAAATGGGGCCCCCGGAAATCCCGGCGGGCCGCCCTCGAAGCCGCCCGGCATCATCGGAGCCGCCTGTCCACTCATGCGGCGGCTCATCGCCCGCTCCGCGGCCGCGAGGAGGTCGCCCTTGAGCGCCGCCGTTGCGATGCCCCGGATCGCCGCCACGCTCCGAGCCGCGTCGACGTTCGATTCCGCCGCCGCGATGGCTCCCAGGGCCGCCGCCGCCCGCACGCGGACGTCGATCGCCCGCCCTTGGTCTTCCAGAATCTTCGTGATCGCTGCGGCCGCCTCCGGCGTGGCCTTCGGCAGCACGGAAGGGAGCATGTCGAGCGCCCGCGACACGAGCCAGTCGCCGGCCGCTCCATCCGCCGGGGCGGGGGGTGTGGAGATGACCGTGAGCAGGCTCTGGGTCGCCTTTTCTGCCGGGCTCGCGCCAACGCCACCCGCCGCGCGGGCCGAATCCAGATGCCGGGCGAGTCCCGCGGCCGCTGCCACACGCACGGCGGGAGGGCAGGCCGGATCGGCGGTGGCCGTCGCGAGCATCTCCGTGGCCGCCGGCCAAGGCCGTCCATCCTTGCCGCGAAGCTCACCCACCAGAAGCATCGCGTTGACCTGTACGACCGGCTCGACTTGCTTGTTCCGAGCCTGGGCGGTGAGCCAGGCGGCGGCCACGGTGCATGCCTGGTCGAGCGCTGCTGCGTCGGCAACCCGCTCATTCAGCAACACTTCTCGCATTCGCTTGCGGAGACGTTCGATCGTCCTGCGATTGCCGTCCAGCGTCAGCTGCGGAAGGGCGATCTGTTCGAGAAAGGCCTTGGATTTCGCGTCGAACTCGCCTTTCTTGAGCCGCTCCACGTAGTCCTTGGCATCAGTGGAGGCCTCCACTTTGGCCCACGTCGAGAACGTGGGAGTGTCATCTTGGGCCCGCGCCGCAACGGCAGCCCAGCAGCACCCGAGCGCGACGATCAGGCAGGTGACGCGGAGGATTCTCATCATCGGTGGCGGCATCGTGTGGTGGTGGACAACGGGGTTCGTTTCAGGGCTCGGGTCACTGACCGCGAGGTCCCTGCGGAGGAAACTCAAAGGGGTTGACACCTCCGGCAGGGCTGCCGGGCGGCGGCTCACCGCCAGGCGGGGCATTGGCGCCCACGTCGAGCGTCATCTGATAACGATCGTAGAACGACTGCGAGTCAGCCGCGGAAACGAGTTCACACGAGCCATCGGGCCTGACGAAGAGCATTTCCACGACCTCGGTCGGTCCGGTTGCCTTGGTAGGCTTCTCCTGACGGCCGCGGATATCGACGAGCGCGAGGTTCGTGATGGCGTCTTCACCTCGCACCCGGGCATCGCCGGGCTTGTTGAGCGCGTTATCGACGTTCGCCAGCCCGCCGACCTCGGTCAGCAGTCCACGCAGCGAGTAGTTGCCGGTCTGTTCGCTGGCGGCCATGACGATCACCTCCACCCACCCCTGTTTCATCTTCAGCCGCTTGGTCTCGTCCTTCGTGAAGGTGCGCACGAGAAGCGACATGGGCTGGGGCACGGCCACCGGCGGCGTCTCATTGCTCTCCGTCGAGGTCAGGAGTTCATTTTTCGCCGCCGAGGCATCATCGAGATGCCGGCGGTCGAGGCCGAAGTTGGGATTGTGTACGGAGAGACGCACGCGATAGCGGTATTTCTGGCCGGGCGTGACGGTCGTATCGACGAAGCGAAACAGCCGAAACTCCGTTCCCTCCAGGCCCGAGCCCCCCTCCGCCCAGTTTCCCAGCGCGAAGCCACCCTGGCCGAACTCTCCTCCGCCTCCGGCCACGACCGACAGAGGAAATGGAACCGGATCGGCGATCTCCTCGCCGGGCTGGCCATCCTCCCCGGCGTAGGTGATGCCCAGAATGTGCGCCACCGGTGTCTGGCCGAGCATCTCCATGCGAACGCGCAACGTGCAGGGCGTGTCGGTCTTGGGGCCGTTGTCGAGCTCGAGGGTTCGCGCCCAGTTGGACGACATCGCGAACACCGGCCGCTCGCCGTTGGCACCCGGGTCGGTGGAAAACGAAACGGACCCGTCGGACGATTTGACGGCAAAGGCCACGAGGCCCGGCCCGCGCTCCGGCTCGCCCACCAGTTGCATCCCGGACAGCAGCCCGACCTGCCCATCGAACTCCTCCGGCGATGTCAGGAGCTTCTTCGGATCGATGGGAACGGCCGCTTGGTCGCCCAGCATTCCGGGCGCCGCCTCGTCGAGCATCTTCTTGAGCTGCGGCCGAAACCATGGATGGATGATGTCGCTGCCCCATCCGTCGTCGATCCGCTGAGGCAGTCCCGCGACGTAACCGAAGTCGGATTCATCGGTGCCCAGCAGGAACGTGGGCGGAAGCCCCTCCTGCTGCATGACTTCGGCGGGCTGGTTCGGCTGCATGGGCGCCATGCCCCCGGGCTGACCGTTGATGTCGATGTTTTTCAGCTTCAGCCGCTCCCAGCGGGGCGCTCCTCCGGCGGTCACGAGACTCCGCTCGACCAGGTATTGGCTCCACCTTGGACGGTCGAGCTGCGGATCGCGAAGGCCCGCCGTCGCAAAGCAGCGGTTGAACTCGTCGCGTTGTTTGGCCACCGGCACGAGTCCGGTGACGATGACATAGGGAACCACCTTGCCGCGTGGCAGGGCCATCGCCGGATTAAACTCCGGCATGGGCGGCTGCTCGACCGGCTGCTCCTCGCCCCGCTTGGGCCGCCGCTGCCTGCCCGGCCGCTGTGGAGCGGGCCGTTCGGTATCGATGCCTGGGTCGGTCGGGCGGCCGAAGCCGCCCGGTCCGCGGCCCATCGGCATCATCGCGTTGGGGTCGGTCTGGTCGGCGAACACGGCGACACCGGCGACTGCCTGGAGATCCTCGAGCGGAAGCACGCTCGGCTTCGCCCGCTTGCCGAGTTCCTGAAACAGCGGACGATCCAGAATCGTCGCCTGCGGCGCTGCAGCGATCTTCACCTGCTGCGGCCGCCACGGATCGATCGTGAGGGCGAGTTCGCCTCCCTTGCGGGTCGTGTCGGCGGGCGGTTTCGCGGCGGCGTCGATGTGACGAATCGTGTCGGCCGTGAGCCGCGACACGGCTTCCGGGGTCTCGTCTTTGCCCACCGCCTTCAGCCGCAGGGCGTTGAGGCCGCCCCACGCGAGTCCCAGCGCCAGGAGCCCCACCACTCCCACCACCAGCTTCTCGCAATGGTTGAGGAGAAACGTGACGATGGCATCCTTGTTGAACTTCAGACTGGGTCGCTTCATGCTCCGCCCTCCACGGCCGCGGGCTGTTCGCCGCCGATCACATTCTTGTCTGGGGGCGGCGCCAGGCCGACAGAGCCTCGCAACTCGACGATGACGTCATACGGTCGGCGTCCCGAGGCGTCGGCCGGGCTGGCAGGAGCCGAGAACTCCTGAGGCCTGCCCATGGGTCCACCGCCGCCCGCGCCAAATCCTCCGCCTGCCTGCGAACCGACGTTGACTCGCACCTGCCTGACGTCAATCGGCAAGGGTGCGGCAGCAAGATCGGCCAGCAGCGCGTCGAGGCGTCGCTGGTCCATCACGACCCGCAGCACGAACGGCATCAGATGAACCATCTTGGCGGCCGGCGACGCGGCGACCTCCGCCGCGGTGAGCGGCTTGCCCGCGAAATCCACATAGATCCATTCTCGCAGGGCATCGTCGGGTGAACCGGCCGGAACGGCAGCGGGATCCCCGCCACCCTCGGGGCCGGGGAACTCTCCGCGGCCCATC
>JAUMAF010000055.1:0-10065 GCA_032117045.1 Pirellulales bacterium
TCGTTGCGCCCATCCTGGGCTTCACTCACTCGGATGCCGCCGGCGCTTCGGCATCCTGCCTGCGCTTGGCTGCATACGCCGGCTCCGGGGCATGGGCAGCCCCTCGCTGAGGTCATGCCGGAGAAGACGCCACGGATGCTGAGGAGCCGGTCGGGAGGCACGCACAGACGTCCGGGGAGTGTTTGCGCCTCACAGGCGATTCCCAGTCGGCCAGGGCGGCATCCTGGAGCAAAACCCCCCGGCGTCGAGCATGCCCACCGCCGGCGAACCAATGCGCCGCTGCTTCTGTCGCAGGGCGCACATGGTGAACGTCCCTGCGGCGGATCGTGCCCGGGTTGTCCAGGCGGCGGCCATGAGGGCCATGAGGGCCACGCGGACGATGTCGTGCGTCGTCGGCTCGGGCACGGCGGTGACGGATCCGACGGCGGCCGCCGTCGGGTTGTAGGAGCCCTGATTATAGAGTCCCGTGGTGATGAAGTCGGCGGCATCGAGCACGTCGACCACCCCGTCGTAGTTGAAGTCGCCCTGGGACCACGTCGCGGGGGCGGCAGCATTGAACGTGCCGGCGGTGAGCAGGTTGGCGGCGTCGAGCACATTGACCTGCCAGTCGAGGTTCGTATCGCCCGGCGCCGCATAGGCGAAGGCCACCGAGCCATTGCCCTTGTCGAGCCAGCCGACGGCGCGGGACGTGCCCAGCACCCTGTCGGCCGCCGCCGTGCTCGACGTGATTCCGCTGGTGCCCGTCCAGGTGCCGCCGGCCCGGCCCGCGATGATCTGGGCGACCAGTTCCGTGGCCGAGAGGCCGCTGGCGACGGTCACGTAGCCGCTCGTCACGTCGACCAGGCCGTTGCCGGCAAGGTTGAGGCCGCCCACGGTGGTCGTGAGGGCCGGGGCCACGCTCGCCGTGCCACCGGCCACGACGGCCAGGGTGCTTGCGGAGAGCGCCGAGCCATTGGCGAGTTGCAGGATGCCTCCCTGCACCGTGGTGGAGCCGGTGAGCGTGTTGGCCTGATCGACCACGAGCGTGCCGAAGCCGGTCTTGACGACCGGCACCGTGCCCGAGAGCAGCGGATAGCCGGCCTGAGCCTGCGTCTGCGTGCCACTGGCCACAGTGATCGTGATCGCCGTCGGCCCCGGAGCGTAGCTCGTCTTCATGATCCAGCCGGGCGTGCTCGTCGAGCCGTCGAACGATGCCGTCGCCGACACCATGGAGATGGTCGCCGCCAAGGATGAACCGACCCGCGTGTTGTAGTTGGCAAGCGTGTAGTAGGTGAGGCCGGAGTGCTCGATGTCGGTCCCCAGACCGTCACCAAGGACGTAGGTCTGGTAGTCGCCGCCCGTGATCGCGGGTGTCTGGTTGGCGATCGTGAAGAAGCCGCCCTCGAACCAGTCGCCGGCGGAGAGCGACGATGTTCCCACGAACAGCCGCACGACGTTCGCCGATGCCATGCCCGTCGCGAAGGGAGCGGTGCCCGTCAGCCGCAGGACGTCGTTGACGCTCTGCGTGGGGTTCGACCACGTGGGCTCGGTGTTGGCGGTAGAGAGATCGAAGCTGAAACTCAGGCCACCGGCCGGGGCGAGGGAGCCGACCGTGAAAATGCCGTCCGGGCCGCTCGTGCCGTCCGGGCTCACCACGCCCGTGCCACTGACATTGAGGATCGCCCCGTAGCCATCCACCTGGCCACCGGCGAGAGCGACGCCTGTTTGCGTGAAGTCACCGTTGAACCGCGCCACCGCGAAGGGGCCCGGGCTCACCGTGCCCGCGAACGTGTTGCCCGTCAGCGACGTGAATGTGGCCCGCGATTGGGCCAGGCCCGAGGTCGTGTCGCTGGCGAGGATTCGCAGCACCGACCCGGCCGCTCCGGTGAGCGGCCCGGAAAACGTGAACCGCTGGGTCGAGGGCACCAACGGATCGGGCGAGGACGTATTCACGATCGATACCGTCGCGGTGCCCGACACGGCCAGCACGTTGGCGAGCTCGACGTCGTCGCCGGCCCCCTGGCCGATCGTGCCCCCTGCGAGCGTCACGGGCAGCGCGGGATTCGAGCCAAACGTGAAGATCTGATCGGGTGCGGCCGAGTTTGGGCTGAGGGCCAGCCGCCCTCCGGCCCGCACCGTCACCTCGGTGGTGTTGAGCGGCACCGCGGAGCGATCGACCCCGAGCCCGCCGCGGTTGACGATGGTCTTGCCGACGTAATCCTTGACGGCGAAGTCCTGATTCAAGGTCTGGGCCGAGGTGTTGAGCCGCTGCACACCGGAGCCCGCCGAGTCGATCACCAAATCGCCCGCGCCTGAGAGGAAGCCGTCGAGTCGGGCATCGGTCGTGCCGGTGATGTTCACGGTCACGGTTGGTCCCATCCGCACCGAGCCGAGACCCTGCAGGCCGCCCACCGTGTCGGAGAAGCCGTTGAAGTCGGTGAGCATGAAGCGGGCCAACGAGATTCGCGACCCATCCGGAATCACGTTGCTCGCCGCCAGTTGGAGCGTGCCGCTGATGACGCTCGTGAACCCCGAGTAATCGTTGGCGGTGCCGGCGAGCAGCACGGTGCCGCCACCGAGGGAGAAGCCGCTGCTCCCCGTCAGCCGCGTGGCAATCGTCGCGGAGCCACCGGCGACCACACTCACGTCCCCGGCGACGATCGAGCCCGATCCAGAGCCGAGCGTGTAGCCACTGGTGGTGAAGTTCATCGCCAGCGGCGCCACGGCCGAGTTCACGGTGACCGTGCCGGCCGTGCCGCCGAAGGAGGCCGTCCGGCCGTTGGCCCAGAGGCCACCCGCCACCGGCGATTCGGTCGGCGACCACCGCGAAGTCGACGAGTTCCAGGTGCCGCTGCCGCCGAGCGCCGAGCCGTTGGCCGTCCAGAAGAGCGAGACGACCGGTGCCGTCACCACCGCGATGCCGGGCGAGCCCGTATTGGGCTGCCCCGAACCAGACGAGACGGTGTAAGCGTTGTTGAGGGGGGGCTGACTGACGGTGCCCGCGGGCGACGAGCCCAAGACGCCGGCCGAATCGTACGACCAGTAGAACGAGTAGCCGGTCGTGGCCGCCCCGAAGGCGACCCGGTTCACCTCGTTGCCGGCGGCATCGAAGATGATCACGCCGTCGCCGGATGACGACAGGCCGATGCCGGACCCGGTGTAGGAGCCGAGTTTTGGATTCCGCACGGTGCCGATCCCGGATCCAAGGTTCCAGAACGCCTGGTAGTTCGGCACGGCCGTCGCGGCCGCGGCCGACTCCATGAAGACCACCGACTCGCCCGGATCGATCAGGCTCCAGGCGGGTGCGGTGCCTGACGCAGAGGGCACGAGCGACACAGCGCTGATAAGCGAGTAGGAATTGTCGTCCACCTTCCAGCCGGTGATGTCGATGGGGGCGTCGCCATAGTTGGTGAGCTCCCACCAGTCCATGTTGCCGAGTGTGAGGGCGTTGCTCATGACCTCGGTGATGCGGATGATCCCGGCGGCCTGAACGGAGCCCGTCCAGGCCAGGGCGGCCAGCAGGGCGGCGAGCGCGGAACGACGAAGGCGGGTGAGCATCGTGGAATCTCCGTGAGCCGGAAGGACGTTCGGCAGAAAGATGGTGCTGAGGTGGATCAGAGCTGCGCGGATGGCAAGGGCGTGGCGAGCCGCAGCAACCACAGGCAGGTGCCGGAGGGACGCGTGGTGTCATCGTTGCCCACGCCGAAGTCGTCGTCATTGACAAGCAGAATGTGCTGCTGATCAATCACAGCAAGTCCTTCGACCTTGAGCGGGCCGGCGTCTTCATCGAGAAGCCCCGCCTGCGATCGCATCTCTTCGAGCATCGGTCCGAGGTCGGCAAGGAGTGTCTTCTCCACCGGGTGGATGCCGGCAGCGTCGAGATCCCGGACCGACTCCAGGGGCGGGTTGTCGCCTGCGGTCGTGCGCGACAGCGTGTTCGTCGCGGCTGCCAGTTCGGTGAGATACAGCCTCGCCACGCCACCAGCCGCCTGTTCCAGCACGACGAGCGACGACGGCCCCACCGCCGCCATCGCGCAGAGTTTGCCGTCATCCGGCGGCTTCTTGCCCCTGCGATCACCACGCGTTGACGGATCACCGAGCCGATAGACATGTTCCACCGCCGGTCGACCGGTCACCGTATCGAACGCGAGCAGCCTCACATTGCCGACCTGCTCGGCCGTGTCGCGATCGGGACGGTCGGCCGGGCTCTGCAGGAGCACGAACAGCCGCGATTCGTCAGGCGTGATCGCCAAAGCCTCGAATCCCCTGTTGTCGCGGCGGTCGGCATAGACCTCCGGCAGGGTGTCAACGACCTCCATCCCGGCCCCCATCAGCGACGTGCCCCGAGGAACGAATCGCCGCCGCACCGTGCCGTCGCCATCGATGGCCAGCAGCGAGGGTCGATACTCTTCGGCGACCCAGAAGCCCCCGGCACGGGTCCGCACGAGCCCCTCTGTGTCGACACCATCGGGATCGGCAGCGATCGCCACATGCCCCGACGGATCGACGATGTGCGGGTCGTTTTTCAGCCCGTTGGGCCGACCAGACAGCGGCGTTCCGTCGCGATCAACGAGCGGCATGGTCTGTATCACCCGCGCGGCAAGCTTCGGCGGGTGACGCGGCTCCCAGTCGATCGCGAGCGCGAGCACCCGCGGGGCAAAGGAGGGCGATACCAGCGTGCGGTGCTCTCGGCCGTCCACCTCGACGATCCCGTTGGGACCGCGATCGGTCACCACCCACGCCTTCCAGCAGCTGGCGGCAGCGACGTCGGCACGGTCGACGGCAAGGTCGCTGATGCCGCCGAGCATCACGGCCGGCTGATCACCCGTGGGCTCCGCCAGGGTCACTTGCGGGATGACACATGAGGCGACGATCGTCGCGCCGCCACGGCCATCGTCAGCGATGTCCGGGTCTGCTGCCAAAACCGGCCCGGCATTCCAGGCGACAACACCCGCGACGAGCACCCTGCCGAGGAAACGGCCGCGGGATCTCATGGGATATCGGACAGGTTCTCGCCGCCCGCTCGAGTCACGAGTCCGCAGAACACCGGCAGTTCGACCGTTTCGGCGATGAAGCGCGTGGAGGCGTCGCCAAACACGGAGCACATGCCCCCCACGTGAAACGAGTAGCACTCGCCCTCGTTGGTCGCGTTCATCGCTCGTCCGGCGCCCGCGACTGCTTTGGCCGCGCCCGAGTCGTTGAATCCGTCGATCTTGAAGGGTCCCAGACTGTCGGCCCAGCTGATCCCCTGGCCGTACATGATGGGCCCCAGCGGGTTGGCGGCCGGCTTGCCGGCCCGCCACGAAAACGGCTTGCCGGCGTCCTCCACAATCAGCAACGTTTTCGACATGCCGTCGGCCACCTTCGCCGGCCGAGTGACGGCATCCTTCGTGAGGAGGCCCGCCGACTCCTCCCCGCCAAGGTACCGCTCCGGCACGACCACACCGCTCTTCACACCGGTGACACACTCATAGTCCGAGTAGGCCAACGGCGCCTTCACGCTCGAGATGGAGGGCCTGGCACTGTCGCTGTCGGGCGAGGCGACGATCGTGGTGTAGGAACCCCGCGGGGGAGCCGTGGGGCAGAGATAGAACGACACCGGCTTCGCGGCCACCGCCAGATTCGAGTCGGGGGGCACGCCGAGCATCGCGTCGGCGGCACGTGCGGGGGTGGAGTTGCTCGTCGTGTCGTACCAGTGCTTTTTCCAGTTGTAGTCGGCGACCGCCGCCTGCTCCTCCATGAATGGCATCACGAGCGTCCGCCACGAGTGCTCCTTGCCGGCGACGTTTTCAGGAGGTTTGAGCGTGACAGCCGCCGTCGTGTAACAGGCTGCGGGGAAGGAGCGCCTGGCACCGAGGGAGCCGTGGAACGCGAGCCCGATCTGCCGCATGTTGCTCATGCACTGCGTTCGCCGAGCCGCTTCCCTGGCGCTCTGCACCGCGGGCAGCAGCAGGCCGATGAGCGTGGCGATGATGGCGATCACAACCAGCAGTTCAACGAGCGTGAAACCATGCGGCTTCCCGGCGGAACCATCCGTGGAACGACTCACGGCACGACATCCTTTACGTGACAAATCTTTTGTTTCCGGACAGGCCGGGGAGCGTAGGCGACGACTATGAGTTTTTGATGAGCAGCGCGGTCATGGTTTTCGCCACGACAGGGAAGCGTTTCGCCAGCGTGGCGAAATGGGTTTCGCCAGCGTGGCGAAATGGCTGTGCTCCCGCTCATGATCCGCTCACACCCCGCTCACGCAGCGCTCATCCCGGCGGTGAAGACATGAAGATTTCCGCAGCGGAAGCGCCGCCGCGTCGTCCTCATTCATTCCTCATCAAAAACGGCACGTGGTTCGCCCATGGATCTGGTCGACCTGCGGCTCGTTCTTGTTCTTCCACCCCACCGTTTCCCAATGAGGACTCATTTCATGCGTTGCGCCACAACCCGTTTCGCCACCCTCGTGTTTGCGATCTGCTGCATCGCTTCGCCTGCAGTTGCCCAGCTCTCGACGCTCCGCATCACGGAAGCCATGAGTTCCAGCGGCGTTGGCGGCACCGCCGACTGGTGGGAAGTCACCAACTATGGCAGTTCGGCGGTGGACATCACTGGCTGGAAGGTCGACGACTCGAGTTTCTCGTTCGCCGTCTCGGTCGCCCTGAACGGCGTCACCAACATCAATGCCGGCGAGTCGGTGGCATTTCTCGAGACCACCACGCTCGACTCCGGAACCGTGGCGTCCCTGATCTCGTCGTTCCGCACGTTCTGGGGCGGCAGCGGCACGTCAGCCCAGATCGGCTACTACTCCGGATCCGGAATCGGTTTCTCATCGGCCGGCGATGGGATCGTGATGTTCAGCGGTACCGGAGCAGAGACCACGCCACGGGTCACGTTCGGTGCGGCGACGGCGGGCTCCTCCTTCTATTACAGCTACGACGCTGCCGGAGACCCGACGACCAGCCCCAACACCAACGCGATCGTGAGCACCGTCGGCACGCTCGACGGCCAAGTCACGTTCAACTCGGCCACCTCGTTGCCGCAGAACATCGGCTCTCCTGGCACGGCAGCCGTCGTACCCGAGCCGTCGAGCATGGCCTTCGCCGCGGTGGGCCTCGGTCTCGCCGCTGCCGCGGGAATCCGCCGGGGCCGCCGTCGGCCTTCCCGGCAGTGAGCGGTGCCCCTGGCTCGAGCGGCATGTGCTCGGCGGTATGATGTTTGCCTGATCGAGCCTGCGTCCTGACGGGTCGCCTCGATGTGGCTGCTGCGGCAGCCAGGAGCGAACTTTCTGAGCACAGGTTTTTGGCATGAAGATTCTGGTGACGGGCGGCGCGGGGTTTATCGGCAGCCACATCGTGGAGGCGCTCCTGGGCGAGGGGCATGCGGTTGCGGTGATCGACGATCTCTCGAGCGGATCCCGCGACAACCTTCCCGCGACGGTGCCGCTGCATGTCGTCGACATCGTCGACACCGCCGCGGTGGCAGGCGTGATCGCAACCGAGAGGCCCGACGCGGTCTGCCATCAGGCGGCTCAGATGTCGGTCAGCCGCTCGGTCCGCGAGCCCCTGTTCGACGCCCGCGTCAACTGCATCGGCCTGATCAACGTGCTCGACGCGGCCGTTCACTCCGGCTGCCGGCGGTTCGTGTTTGCCTCCAGCGGCGGTGTGCTCTACGGCGACGTCACGACGCCCGCGCCGGAGTCGACGCCGGCCAATCCCGTGAGCCCCTACGGCATCACGAAGTGGGTCGGAGAACGCTACCTCGCCTTCTATGCGGCCGAACACGGGATCACCGCGGTGGCGCTCCGCTATTCGAATGTCTATGGACCCCGGCAGAATCCCCACGGCGAGGCGGGCGTGGTGGCCATCTTTTCGAAGAAGCTGCTCGCCGGCGAGCCGGCCACGATCAATGGCGACGGCCATTACGTCCGCGACTATGTCTATGGACCCGACGTGGCCCGCGCCAACGTGCTCGCTCTGACGGATCCGGCGTCCCGCTGCTCGCCCGGCAGGCTCACGAGCCTCAACATCGGCACCGGCATCGGCACCGATGTGGTCGAACTGGAGGCCCTGATCCGGGAGTCGGTGGCCGCGACAGGAGCGGCTCGGCCCGGGCCGCTGCCCGTGCCCCTCCACGGTCCCGCTCGTCCGGGCGACCTGCGGTCGAACCTCGTCGATGCCGCATTGGCTGGTCGGGTGCTGGGCTGGAAGCCGACGGTGCCGCTGGCCGAGGGCATCGCTCTGACCGCCGATTGGTTCGCGAAACGGGCCTGAAAGCTGGCGTTCCTCCGATCGGGGGAGGCTGGTAGTGTTCGCAGTGCATGAACGCCTTGCCCACCACTCCTCGCACGGCCCTGATCTGCGGCATCAGCGGACAGGATGGACCTTATCTCGCCGAGCACCTGCTCGGCCTCGGGTACTCAGTCGTCGGCACCAGCCGCGATGCGCAGGGGGGGCGGTTCACGGGACTCGACCAGCTCGGCATCCGTGACCGCGTGACGCTCGTGTCGATGTCACCGATGGACTTTCGTTCGACGTTCCACGCCCTGAGCCGAACGGAACCCGACGAAATCTACAACCTCGCCGGCCAGTCATCGGTGGGCCTCTCATTCGACCAGCCGGTCGAGACCTTCGAGAGCATCGTCGTCGGCACGATCAACCTGCTCGAGGCGATCCGCATGCTCGGGCGGCCGATCCGCCTCTACAGCGCCGGCAGCTCGGAGATGTTCGGCAACTCCGGCGACACGCCCGCCGACGAACGGACGGTGCTCAAGCCGCGGAGCCCCTACGGCATCGCCAAGGCGACTGCCTTCTGGCAGATCGCGCAGTATCGCGAGGCCTATGGCATCAAGGCGGCGACCGGCATCCTTTTCAATCACGAAAGTCCGCTGCGTCCCGAGCGGTTCGTGACCCAGAAGATCGTGGCGGCTGCCTGTCGCATCGCCCGGGGTGAACAGCAGACGCTCTTGCTCGGCGATCTCTCCGTACACCGCGACTGGGGCTGGGCGCCGGAATACGTGGTCGCGATGCATCGCATGCTGCAGCTCGACGACCTCGACGACTTCGTGATCGCCACCGGCCAGACGCACTCCCTGGAGGAGTTCGTGACGGCGGCCTTCACGGCGGTCGGGCTCGACTGGCGGCGGCACGTGGTCCGCGATCCGAGACTTGTGCGGCCGACCGAGATCGATCGGGGCCGGGCAAACACCTCCCGGGCCACCGACCGGCTTGGCTGGACGGCCACGCATACCATGCCCGACGTGGTGCGGATGATGGTCCAGGCCCGCCTGGCCATGCACGGCAGCGTCGGCCGCCGGGCCGCCTGACGAACCGCCCGCGGAAGGGTCACTCGTCGGTCAGGCCGGTGACGGCGCCCGTCGCGATCCGCCAGGCCAGCGACGGCGATTCCAGATACAGCGGGAGGGCATGCCGCTTGCCGACAACCGAAGCAGCGTCGGTCGCCGTGAACTCGACTGATCCCGGCAGCCAACGGCGAGGCATTCCCACCGTTCCGAGTGCGTCGGCCCCGCCCGCCCGATCGAGGTGGGGAAAGAGCCGCAGCGCCACATCGCGGGAGTTGATCACGAGCGTCAGCCGGTTGATGCCGGCGACGGCCGGAGCATAGGGCCCGCGGGGGGCGAGGGCGTCGGATCGCACGGCCGGCGCCACGAGTACGAGGTGCGAGCGGCCAGGCCTGCCGGCCCACGGGGCGATCCCCTGGGACGGCCGGCTACCAGCCTGCATGAGGTCTTCAATCGCACCGATGGCGATCGTCGCACCGAAGCTGTAGCCGACGATGGCGACGGGCTGTGCTGGATCGACCTGCCCGAGCATCCACGCCAGGTAATGGCCGTCGGCAGTCGACCGCCGGTAGGTTTCGCGGCTCGACTGGATGATGTGGCCCCGCTGCTGGCTCGGCCACGAAAAGATCACGGTCCGGGCAGCGGTTCCCGGGCAGACGGAGGCCATCTGCCGGGCGATCGTCATGCCTTGCGCCTTCGCATCGTGCGGCTCATAGCGGTTGCCGTGCACGAAGATCACGAGCGGTCGGGTGGGGTCATCGAGCAGACCTGCCAGATCGGCCCGCTCCCAGCGGCCC
>JAUMAF010000056.1:0-6043 GCA_032117045.1 Pirellulales bacterium
GCCAGCATGATGTTGTAGGAATCGGTTCGCACCTTGATCGCCAGCACGCGTCCCATGGCGAGATCGTAGCCGGCCTGCCAACGCCTCTCCTTGATCTTCTCCCGGTCGGGCAACCCGGCGACGAGGATTCCGTATAACGCGTCGATCTTCGGCTGGAGAAATGCCGCTTTCTTCTGGGCCTCCCCGAACAGGAGTGCCAGGGCACCGTCGTCTCGACGGGGAAACTCCAGCCGGGGGGAATCCATGGGAGCGACCTCGGAACTCTTGGCCGCTTCCACCAGCGATCTCATCGCGCGATTGCCGGCCAGCATCTGGTCGATCTTGGCCGCTGATTGGTAATCCGGGCGATAGGCACGCATCACCGCCGGATCGAAGAAATACCGCAGCCCAGAGGCCATGTCGGCGACCTCCCAATCGTTCACGCGGCCGCTCGCTTCGCGGTTGGCATGGACGCAGAAGTAGATGCCCCCAGTCTCGGCACAGAGCTTCGAGAGACTGAACGGGCCAAACCCCGAATCGACGGGCTCATCCGCCTCGCGGCCCGACCGCACGCGAACGACCTCGGGATAGAGGGTCTCGGGCCCCTGATCCACCACGGCCCACTGCACGTCGTCGGCATACTTCGGGTCGAACTCCCTGAACTTCATCCTGACCTCCCGCATGCCGAACGGCGCCGGCACACCGACAACGGAGACCCTCATCGCCTGGGTGCGGCAGAACGCGGCCACCTGATCGGCATACTGCTGGTCGTTGCCAACCTCGTCCGTGAAGACGATGATCATCACATTTCGCTTCGACGCCGCGATGCGGACCTGCTTGGCCCGCTTGGCGGCCTCCGCGATCGCTGTGAAGGTCATCTCCACGCCCGAGTCGTCGATGGCAATCGATTCGATCGCCTCGATAATCGCCGCGGTCTCATGTGTCGGCTCCTTGATGATCGGGGTCACTTTCTGGCCGAACGCGAAGACCAGATTGAGCAACTCGTTGCCGTGTGCCTCGTGGCCGACGGCGCCGAGTTCCTCGAAAACCCGCTCCAGCCGGCCGGCGATCTCCCGCCGCTGGCCGGCAAGGCTGACCGATTGATCGAACACCCAGCAGATCACCGTCGGCCGCTGCTCGAGCGAGGCCGCGATCTCGATGGTGAGCCGATCGACGGCGCCGGCGGTGCCGGCCGTGCCGACGCCCGATTCTCCGTCGCCAAGGCGTCCCATGTGCAAGGCGTCGCCCTGTTCGGCGCCCAAGGGCGGAAGCTCGATCGGAACGACGGGCAGTTCGTCGTGGAGCGCTTCCCCAAAGTCAATCGGCACCAGCGGATCTTCCGCCAACTCGGGAGCTATGGCAGCCGACGCGTCGTCGTCCTTCGCTTCGGAAGCCGTCGTGGACGACGGCTCGTCGGGAGACACGATCAGTTCGGGAGCCACGATCACGTCCTCCTCGTAGACCTCGGGGGCGGCGATGATCGTGATCGCCTCGTGGACGGTCTCCGCCTTCTGGAGGCTGACCATCGTCATCGCCAAGAGCGCGACCACATGGATCACGAGGCTCACCGCCCAGGCCGGGGCTTCGCCGGCGAACGGAGCGGGTTCCTCACCGATGGATTCCTGCCGCCACCGTCTCGCGGCCGTGAGCGTAGACATGCCGACGCCTTATTTCGTGGCGGGTTCACCCACACCGGCTATTGGCAGAGTTCGCCGTCTCGACTGTATTCTAACGTCTCCCGGGGTGATTCCCGCCCCTGCGCCACGAGACCGGTCTTTTCACCCGGAAATCCATGATTCGATCGCTCGTCTGCCGTGCGTCCGTCGGCCTTGCTCTCGCAGCCATGATGTCCTCCGTACGGCTGGTGAACGCCCAGCCCGCGGCAGGCCCTCCCGCCGCAGGGTCCGCTGCCAAGCCTGCTCAGGACACTCCCGAACGGGTGCAACTCGAGACGAGCGACGGCGTCGAGGTGGCAGCCTGGCATTACCCCCTTCCGGAAAACGCGGCACCACTCGGCACGGTGATCCTGCTGCACGATCTCGGCGGGTCGCACCGCACGGTGGAACCTCTGGCAAAATCCCTGCAGGCTGCGGGCTGCACCGTCGTCGCCCCCGACCTTCGCGGTCATGGCCAATCACTGCTCAAGAGTCTTCCGGCCTCCGACAGCGACCAGGCAAAGATGCTCAAGAAGCCCGACTTCGAGATGATCGCCGCCTCGAGCGGTGGCCGGATGCGCGACCAGTCTGGGCTCCGCGGTGACGTCGAGTGCGTGCGAAACTGGATCCATCAACAGGTTGCTGACGGCCGGCTCGCCGAGGCTCCCTTATTCGTCGTGGGCTCGGGGCTCGGGGCGTCGCTGGCCGCGTCGTGGACGACTGCAGACTCGCTGTGGCCTGACATTGCCAGCGGCCCGCAGGGCCGGGAGGTGGCCGGCCTTGTGATGATCAGCCCCGCCTTCGCGATCAAGGGCTACTCGCTTGGGCCGTCGCTGGCCGGCGATGCACTGAAGCGGTCCGTGCCGGTGCTCGTGATCGCGGCCGCCGACGACCGGGACGCGATCAAGGTCTTCGACCAGATGAAACGGCAACGCCCCAGGGAGTGGTTCGACGGTCGCCATCCGAATACGGCGGGCGGCGATGCCGATAAGAAGGACGCCTCCCCTGCCACCGCGGCTGATGCGACCCTCCTCCTCTTGGTCAGTCCGCCCGGCCGCCGCGGCGACGCTCTGGCGTCGCTGCGATCAACCGATCAGCGAGCCCGCGGCGGTGATCCCGCGGCCTTGATTCCTGGCTTTATCCGGGTCGCCGGCAGCCGGCAGTAGCCGGCACGGCCTCAGTCGTGAGGCACGGTTACGGCAGCCGGAGTTCCATCCCGGCGACGGCGAGTTCGGGGCTCCGCAGACGGTCGCGATTGGCCTCCCAGATCCTCGTGGCTGCCCTCCGGTCGCCGTAAAACGTGATGGCGAGAGTCTCGAGCGTCTCGCCTGGACCAAGCCGAACAACTCCGCCCTGCGGTGTGGAACGTGCGTCGGCCACCGGGGGAGATTGTCGCCCCTCCATCCATCCCGCCGGCACCGCCTGCGGTCCTCCCACGCCGGCGGCCATCGTCCGCGGGCCGGTAGCTCCAGCCAAAACGGCCGGGCCAACCGGCGGTTCGATCGACCGCCCTCCGCCTACTTGAGACGTGGGAATGCCTTGCACGGTCCAGGGGGGCGGAAGCCGCAGGTGGGCGCCGATTGGCAGCACATTCGGATCAGGAATCACGTCCCGGTTCGCGGTCCACACCGAGGCGGCCGCCCCCGGATGGCCATAGAACCGCGCGGCGATCGATGTCAGGTCATCGCCGTCGCGCACCACATAGGTGGCGGGCAACGGCTCGGCCATCGTCACAGCGGCGGGAACCGCGGGCCGCTGCGACTCCGTGGCGGCCCAGGCCGTCATCGCCGGAGGGGCCGACTGAGAATCGAGCAGCGGTGGCGGCGGAACCTCGAGCGTGGACCGATACGTGCCATTCATGTTCGACCCGTCAGCCACAAACACGGCCGAGGCAGGAGGCAACCGATCGGGCGCCGGTGGGGGCGCGTAGTCGGAGCGGAGTTCCACGGCGGGTGGCAATGCTTCCTCCGGCACCATCCATTGCTGCGGCGGAGCCGGCGGCGGAACGATCACCGTCTCGACGGGGGGTGGAACAGCCGTCGGCATGCCGCCGCCGGCAGCCGAGGCCGCCGGCCAGTGATGGGCCGCCACCCGCGCAAGCGGCACCGCCATCGACACGCCCAACGCCACCATCGACAAGCCGACGATGAATCGCATGCCTCTTACAATCGTGCCCACGTGATGCTCGCTCCCAGATCGCGACGGAATCCGGCCGAACCCATCGCAACTCAACCATGCCCCACCCCGTCGGGCGGGGCCGGAAGACGACCGTGCCGAATGCCGGACCTCACCTGCTCAACCCTGGCGCCGCCGGCATGGCCGCGCGAGTTTGCGCAGACGGCATGACCGCAATCCTGTTCGGCCCAGCAGTTGCAGGAGGGTCTTGCGTGAATCAGGCTCGTGGAAGCCGCGGGCTGAAGTGGTGCGTGGCGAGGAGCTGCCCGTGCCCCATCGCCGGACGTTCGCTGCGAGCAGCCCCTCGCCAAGGTCATGCCGGAGGAGACGCCACGGATGCTGAGGAGCCGGTCGGGGGGCACGCACAGACGTCCGGGGAGTGTTTGCGCCTCAGGGGCGATTCCCAGTCGGCAAGCGGGGCATCCTGGAGCAAAACCCCCCGGTGTCGAGCATGCCCACCGCCGGCGCACCAATCCGGCACTGCTCCCACCGCACCCTGCTCGCCCCGCATTCCCCCGATCTCACGATCCGAGGCTTCCTCGGGCATGACGTCGGCTCAGGCCGGCTGGGCCGATCCCGAGGCTCGAGCTGGCTGCTCGCCGCCGCCAAAGGCATGCTGCAGCCAGAGCACGATCGGCGAGGCGATATAGATCGTGCTGTAGGAGCCGACGATGATGCCCACGAGCATCGTGAAGGCGAAGGCATGGATGCCCTGCCCGCCGAAGACGTAAAGGATGAGCGTCGCCAGAAACGCGGTGCCCGAGGTGAGGATCGTGCGGCTGAGCGTCTGGTTCACCGCCCGGTCGATCATGGAGGCCGTCACGAATCGCCCCTTGCCGCGGAGTTCACGAAGCCGGTCGAAGATCACGATCGTGTCGTTGATCGAGAATCCGATGATCGTCAGCAAGGCGGCGACCACGTCGAGGCTGATCTTGAAATCGTCCACGAGCGCCCAACCCATGAAGGGGGCCACGTAGCGGCTCAAGGCGAGGCAGGCGACCGCCACGAGCACGTCGTGCGCCAGCGCGATCACGGCCGCCAGACCGAACGCGACGTTCTGGAACCGGACCCAGACGTAGAGCACGATCATCAACAGGCTGGCCAGCAGCGCGTAGACGGCCGTCACCTTCGTGTTCCCCGCGACCTTGCCACCGATCGTGTTGGCGGCCAGGTAGACCGGAGTCTCGGCCAGCTTCGCCTTGACCCCCTCGAGAATGCCCCGCGTGGAGGCGGGATCGAGCGTCGTGCTGAGCGTCCAGTCGCTACACGGCCGTCCGGCCGACGCCCCGGCATCGGTGGATGCCAGGTCGAAATCGGCGTCGCCGATCTTCTCGGCCTCGAGCGCCTCCTTCACCGTCGTGCGGAGGGTGGGCCGACTGATCTTCTGCGGAAACCGCAGGCTCGCCTGCGTCATGGCCAGCGGTGCCTCGCCGTCGGCCTTCTCCGCGGCAGGCCGATCCTGGGTGGAAACGCCGAGAATCTCCATGCCATAGGTCGCCAGCCGGTCCGGGAACAAATCACGGATCTTCGACTCAACCTCGCGGCCGTCGTCGCCACGGAGCGACGTGTCGATTTTATACCGCAGGTCCGCCGGCGAACCGGGGGTCGATACCGAACTGACGGCGGCATCGGGCAGCGACGCCACGGCCTCTCGGACCGCCGCGATGTCGAGCGGCTTGTCGGGCTTGAACTCGACCTGCACGCTCGAACCGCCGGTGAAGTCGATGTCGAAGAGCCCCTGGCCTCGCTGCAGGGCGGCGGCAAGACCGGTGAGAATGAAGATCAGAGAACCGACGATCGCCGGCTTGACCCACTTCACGAACTGAAAGTTCGTCTGGCCAAACAGCCGGGCCATCGACAGCGACGTGATCCAGCGATTCCGCTCGGCCAGATCGAACACCACCCGCGAACAGAACACGGCCGTGAACAAGTTGAGCAGCAGTCCGAAAAAGAGCGTGACGGCGAAACCCTTGAGCTGGTCTGTCCCGATCGCAAACAGCACGACGGCCGTGATCAGCGTCGTCAGGTTCGAGTCGATGATCGTCGAGAAGGCCCGGGCAAAGCCGTTACGAATCGCCATTCGCACCGCCGCCCCCCGGTCGATCTCTTCCCGCATCCGCTCGTAAATCAGCACGTTGGCGTCGACGGCCATGCCCACGGAGAGCACGAGCCCCGCAAGGCCGGCGAGCGTGAAGGCGGCTTTGAACGAAATCATGACGGCGATCACGAGCACG
>JAUMAF010000057.1:0-24408 GCA_032117045.1 Pirellulales bacterium
CAGTAGCCGCTGCCGGCGACCGAAACAGGGCGGCGGATCGTCTGCTGGGTGCGCATGCCATCTGACCATGAGGCACGGGCTCGGGGGCCGTCCGCGACACCCCCGAGCCCGTAAAGAACGGAAACCGCCGACTCAGCGGATCGGCTTGGGTTGGGCTGCCGGAGCACCGGCCACGGCGGCACCGTTGAGCATCCGCAGCACGTCGGGCGTGATGTCGATCTGGGGATCGTAGTAGACGATCGGCTTGGTGATGCTGCCGAGAATCCGATTCCGATCGCTGGAGTCGACCGGATCGCCATCGAAACGATGCACGACGGCGATTCCATTGTCGCGGGCGAACTGGCTCACCGCCCGCTCGACTTCCGAATAGACCTGGAAGTAGACCTTCGCCTCGCGGTCCATGAAGTCCTTCTTCTGCAACTGGGCATTGACGCTGAAGTCGCCCTGGGCCTTGGCCACCTCCGCCTCGAGCTTCTTGTATTCGGGCGTGCCGACATTGAAGCCCTTGAGCTGCTCCATCAGGCCGTTGATGCGGTCGCGCTCGGCCTTGAGAACGTTCTCGGCCGCCAAGACCTCGTCCTTCATCTTGTCCATCGCACCCTTGAACCGGGTGTGGTTCTTGAAGATGTAGCCCACGTCGATGACGGCCACGTGGCTGGCGGGCGTCGCGGCCCGTGCTACGGGGGCCGCCACCGGTGCCGGCTGCGTCGGAACCTGGGCCTGGGCGGCTGCTTGCCCAAACACCCCGGCGACAGCGAGTGCGAAAATAGCCAGTTGCCTGTTCACGGAATGCTCTCCTTGCTTGCGGAACGTGGGCCGACGTGCGATTCGGCGGTTGCCTCGCGGCCCTCCGTGGCCGCCGGAGACTGCCGACGCGGGCGGGATCATGGCGACCTCCCCTCCGCGACTCAAGGGCAACTTTCCGCCCGAAATCATGCTCTTTCGGCAGGCAGAGCCCTCGCTTCCCGATGCCCGCTGCCTGTGAGAGAATCCGTGAAGCATCGACCGTTCCCGCCCCGGGTCTTTCCCGCCGTGCCATCGCTCTTCGTCATCCAGGGCCGCAACCGTGGCGCCCGCTTCGATCTCACCGCCAATCAGGGGGCTGTGAGCATCGGCCGCGAGGCCGGCAACTTCATCCAACTCGACGATCACGAGGTCTCCCGTCGGCACGCCGAGATTCGCCGCGTCGGTGAGGCGCTCGTCGTGGGCGATCTCAAGAGTTCCAACGGCACCTATCTCAACGATGCCCGCGTCGAACGGGCGGAGCTCTCGAGTGGCGACCGGATTCGGATCGGACGCACGCTCCTGGTGTATGCCAAGGACGGTGATGACCCCGCCCTGTTCGCGCATGTCGACATCGTGCCGACGACCAACGTGGCCGACGGCTCGCGGATCGTCCGCACCATGCGGGAAGACGATTCCATCGCGTTGGCGGCCCCTGAAGACTCCCAGAACCGCTGGCTGGCGCGGGCCCGCAGCAACCTGCAGGTGATGTATCGCACGTCGCTGGCCGTCAGCCACACGCTCGACATCGACGAGCTCCTCGGCCGCATCCTGCAGCTTGTTTTCGAGTGGGTGGAGGCCGACCGCGGGTGCATCATGCTGCTCGATCCCGAGTCGCACGAACTCCGCACGAAAGCCCGCCGCGACCGCAAGGCGGGCGAGGCGGCCACGATGCAGATCAGCCGCACGATTCTCGACTACGTGCTTGACCGCCACGAGGGCGTGCTCACGAGCGACGCCCAGGAGGACGACCGCTTCAGCGGTGGCAACAGCGTGGTGCGGACCGGGGTGTGCGAAGCGATCTGCGTGCCGATGCGAGGCCGCTACGGCACCGTCGGCGTGATCTATGTCGACACGACGGTGCCGTTGATCCAGGTCGCCGATCAGGGACAGCGGCGATTCAGCGATGATCACCTCAAGCTGATGATCGCCATCGGCCATCAGGCCGCGCTCGCCGTCGAAGACACGACCTACTACTCCGCGATGGTGCAGTCGGAGCGGCTCGCGGCCACCGGCCAGGCGATCGCGACCCTCTCCCATCACATCAAGAACATCCTCCAGGGTATTCGGGGCGGCAGTTATCTGGTGGAGATGGGGCTCGACAACGAGGA
Organism: Pirellulales bacterium; assembly: GCA_032117045.1. GTDB lineage: Bacteria > Planctomycetota > Planctomycetia > Pirellulales > UBA1268 > QWPN01. The sequence continues at coordinate 2,115 of JAUMAF010000057.1, forward strand.
TCTCGGAACGCTCCGCAAGGGCTGGGACATTGTCCGTCGCAACCAGGACAAGATTTCCTCGCTGGTCATGGACATGCTCTCCTTCAGCAAGGAGCGGGAGCCTGATCCGGCTCCCTCGGATCTGACGGCTCTGATCGATGATATCGTGGAGACCGTTCGGCAACGTGCCGCCGAGACCCGGGCCGTGATCCACTGGCAGCCCCCCGCCGATCTGCCGCTCCTGCTCTTCGACCCCGCGGGCATCTCCCGGGCCGTGCTCAACGTCGTGACCAATGCGCTCGACGCCGTCGAAGGGCGGCCCAACCCGCTCGTCACCGTCTCTGCGGCGGTCGATCATGAGGCGAAGATCGTCCGCATCACGGTGTCGGACAACGGGGCCGGCATGTCGGCCGAAATGCTCGCCGACATCTTTACCCTGTTCGTCTCGACGAAGGGCTCGCGTGGCACGGGCCTGGGACTCACCGTGAGCCGCAAGATCCTCCGCGAACACGGCGGCGACATCCACGCCTCGAGCCGGTCTGGTGAAGGCAGCACGTTCGTGCTGGAGTGGCCCCTGCGGACCGCAGCGGACTCCACGGGCCCGTCGGAGGGTCCGTCGACCTGGCCGAAAGCTCGGTCGAACCAGCCGGAAGGCTCCCTGACCCCGCCGCCCGGCCGCTCCGCATGACCCCCGATCCATCTGCTTCAATCGTGGCGACGCGGCGGCCGATCTCGGCCGTCGTGATCACGCGGAATGCCGCGGCCCACCTCGCGGAGGTGCTGGCATCGGCGGACCTGTGCGAGGAGCGACTGGTACTCGACTCCGGCTCGACCGACGCCACCGCCGATATTGCCCAGGCATCGGGAGCCCGCCTGGAGCATCAGACATTCCTGGGCTACGGGCCGCAGAAGTGCCGTGCCGTCGAACTCGCGACTCACGACTGGATCCTGTCGCTCGATGCCGACGAGGTGCTCGACGACGAGGCGCGGCAGGGGATCCTCGCCCTCGATCTCTCCGATCCGTCGGCCTCGTGGAGCATTCGCCGGCGCACGTTCATCGGCGACCGAGAGGTGCGGCACGGACCGTGGAGCGATGACCGCGTGCTCCGGCTCTTCAACCGCCGCACGGCCGGCTTCAAGCCGCTTCCGGTGCACGAGGAGGTGGTGGCCTCCCGGCGGCCGGCCCTGCTGCCGGGATCCATGCTTCACTACAGTTACGACTCGTGTGCCGACGTGATCGCCCGCTCGCTCCGCTACGCACCGCTCAAGGCCGGGATCATGCGACGCAAGGGGCAGCGTGTTCGCCTCTGGACGCTGCCGCTCCGTGGCCTGACGGCTTTCGTGAAGAGTTACCTTCTCCGCGGTGGCTGGCGGGACGGGGCGGACGGCTTTGTGATCGCCATCGCGCGGGTGATTGACTCGACCCTCCCCCGCGCGATGCTGCTCGCGGGCGAAGAGCCCCAGGAGCCGTAATACGACGCGATTCGAATGCCCCGATCTCATGATCAGGGGCTTCCTTGCGTGGCCCAAGCCGGGCACCAGCACAGCCCGCGGCCTCACGGCCGGTCGGCGTTCACGGGCGGAGAGGCACATGGCGGAAGGCCTCGAGCATCCGCTCCATGTCGACGGGCAACGCGGCTGAAAACGTCATCCGCTCACGCGACATGGGATGATCAATGGCCAGGCTCGAGGCATGCAGGGCCTGCCGCTGAAGGAGCGGCGGGCCCGGAGGCAGGCCGAGGAACGTCGGCTCGATCACGGTCCGGCCGCTGTAGAGGCCGTCGCAGAGCACCGGGCAGCCGATGGCCGCGAGGTGCACTCGGATCTGGTGCGTGCGGCCGGTCTTCGGGGTCACGCGGACGAGGGCGGCCCCGCGGAAGCGTTCCAGCACCTCGTATCGAGTCACCGCCTCGCGGCTCGTGGGATGGTCGCTGCGAACGGCCATCTTTTCCCGCTGATAGGGATGGATGCCGATGGGAAGATTGATCTCGTCCCGGTCGAATCGGGGCGCGGCCTGGGTGATAGCGAGGTAGGACTTTTCCACCGTTCGGAGCTCGAACTGCTTCGCCAGCGCGTGATGCGCCTCCTCGGAGCGGGCGACCAGGATCACACCGCTGGTGTCGCGATCGAGCCTGTGCACGATGCCCGGCCGCGTCGGCCCGCCGGCGGTGGAGAGACCCGCGCCCGCATCCCCGTGTTCGAGATGCCACCTGAGGGCGCCGGCCAGCGTGCCTTTCCAGTTGCCTTTCGCCGGATGCACGACCATGCCGGCGGGCTTGTCCACCACCGCCATCCAGTCGTCAACATGCAGAAATGAAAGTGGAATCTCCTCGGCCGCCGGCCCCTCTCGGGGTGGCTGTGGCACGGTGAACCGCACCAGTGATCCCGTCCGGAGTTTCAGAGATGCCCGCGCGGCAAGGCCGTCCACGCGAGCGGCCCCCTTGTCGATCGCTCGGGCGAGAAACGAGCGGCTCTGCTCCGGGAAGGAACCGCAGAGGAAGACGTCGAGTCGGCCACCGGCGTCTTCGGGACGCACGACGAACTCCACTTCCTCGCCCGGCTGAGGTCTCGCAGCCGGCGCAGGATCGATCACGTCGTCAGTTGCCGTCGGCAGCGGGTTCGGTGGTGGCGGCGGCGTTGGCATTGTGCGATTCGAACCAATGGTACCAGCCAGCCGTGGCGGGCCGCTCCAGAGTTGCCACTCGCGACTCCGCAAGGGCCCGCAACGGGCTCTCAGGATGCTCGGCGACGAGGGCCGCGTAGCCCCGTTTGGCATTCTCGAGGTCGCCAAGGGCCTCGCGGGCCTTTGCCAAGCCAAACACGGCCCGCTCGGTTGCCATGCCTGCCACGTCTCCGGCCGGCTGGGCAACCACCCCGGCATAGAGATCAGCCGCCGCCTGCAGCCGCTCTCGTCCGCGGGTCTTGTCCGTAAACACCAGGCGGCTTCCCTCCGTCAGCGCGCTATCGGCCAGAAGGATCTGCGACCACACCGCCGCCGCGGATCCGGGATACCGGCTGGCGACCTCGCCGAGGCGGCCGGCGTCACGGGTCGAGAGGGCCGTCAGGCAGGCGTCCCAGGCTTGGGATTTCTCGGCGGCCCGCTGGGAGGAGACGAGCGTCCACGCCGCAAGGCCGGCGAAGACGATGCCGATGGCTGCCGCGAGCGTGCGGAGATGCGGACGGATCCGCTCGATGATGGAGAGCGTTGCCGTGGCGAGGTCGTTGTCCTCGATCTCGGTAAGGTCGTTGGGCTGCATCCGCGCGGCACTCCTGACTTTCGGACAAGGGATGTGGGACAAGGGGTGTGGGGATCGGGCTCGAGCCGGTGTCGCTCTTCGGAACGAACGGCGCGACGGGGAAAATAGAGACGGCCGCGTCTGGGGCGTCAAGACGATCCAGGCATGGACCGTCTGCCTGTGCACCGCACGCCGTGTGGTAGATTCCGATCCATGCCCGCCTCGCCTGCTACACCGTCGCCTTCGCCGTCACCGCCACCGACATCCGCACAGGAGGAGCGGCCAACTCCGCAGTCCGCCCCCACACCGCGGTCCGCACCGCCGACTCGTTCCTCGGGACTCAACCCTGCCCAGACGGATGCGGTGTTTGCCGCCCCGGGTCCGCTGCTCGTGCTGGCCGGCGCGGGCACGGGCAAGACCCGAGTCGTGATCGCGCGGATCGCCCATCTCGTCTGGCGGGGTGCGCGGCCGGCGCGGATTCTCGCCGTTACGTTCACCAACAAGGCAGCCCGCGAAATGCTGGCCCGGGCCGCGAAGAGCCTGAAGCAGGGCTCCACCGAGAAGCCCGAAATCTCCACGATCCATTCGCTCTGCGTTCGTATCCTTCGCCGCCATGCCGCCCGGCTCGGCTACCCGGAGCGGTTCGCGATCATCGACCGCGGCGAGCAGGAGGCGGCGGCCCGGTCGGTGCTCAAGGAGCTGAAGGTGGCCGACACAGTGCTTCGGCCGGCGGATCTCCTCGACCGCGTCAGCCGCTGGAAAAGCCGGGCCGTTCGTGCCGACGTGGCCATGGATGCCGTTCCGGCCGATGCCGACGACAGCTGGACGCTCGCGGCCGCGGGCTACCGCCGCTACCAGAACGCCCTGCGGACGTCGGGCGCGGTCGATTTCGACGATCTCCTGCTGCTGGTCGACGAACTCTTCACGCATCATGAGGACGTGCGGCGTGCGGAGGCGGGCCGCTTCGATCACCTGCTCATCGACGAGTATCAAGACACGAGCGGCATCCAAGAACGAATCCTTTCGGCACTGGCCCGCGACCACAAGAGCCTGTGCGTGGTGGGAGACGACGACCAGTCGATCTACGCCTGGCGGGGCGCCGAGGTCTCGCACATTCTCGACTTCGCCAAGCGCTGGCCGGGGGCAAAAATCGTGCGGCTCGAGGAGAACTACCGCTCGACGCCTGAGATCATCCGGGCCGCCAACATGCTCATCGAGCGAAACTCGCGGCGGCACGGCAAGAAACTGATTGCCACCGGCGCTCCAGGTGTGCCGCCGGCGATCATCCAGGCGCAGGACGAGGTCGACGAGTCGCGGCGGGTGGTGAGTGACGTCGAGAGCCTGCTTCGCGAACGGCAGGTCGAGCCGGGCGAGGCAGTGATCCTCGTCCGCACGGGCGAGCAGACACGGACGTTCGAGCAGGAACTGCGACGACGGAACATTCCCTACGAACTGATCGGCAGCCACTCGTTCTTCGACCGCCGCGAGGTGAAGGACGTGATGGCGTTTCTCCGGATGCTCGTCGAACCCGACGACGACCTGGCGCTGTCGCGCATTGCCAACGTGCCGCCTCGCGGACTCGCGAGTTCGACCGTGCAGGCGGCCCGGGCAGCCGCCGCAGCCGCCGGCCACAGCCTGTGGCGCGAACTGCTCGCCCGCCGCGACGGCGGTCAACTCACACCCGCCGCGCGGGGTGGCGTGGACGCGCTCATTCGTCTCGTTTCGATCCGCGACGTCGGTCCGGTGCCGCCACCGGGCCAGTCGCGTGCCGCCGGTGTGCTGCGGGCGCTGCTCGACGCGGCCGGCTACCGGCGGCATCTCGAAAAGGAATACGAAGACGAGCCGAACGAGGCGGAGGCCCGGTGGGCGTGCGTGGAGGAAGTGGCCGCTGCACTCGACGAGCACGAACGAGGCCGCCCCGGCCAGCGGGATCTTGCCGCCGTGGTTCGCGGGTTTCTCGACGACTTCGTGCTGCAGGTCGAGGACACCGAACGATTCAAGGACGACAAGCCGAAGGGCAACGTGCTGCGGCTGATGACGCTCCACGCCGCCAAAGGGCTCGAGTTTGACTGCGTCTGGATGGTTGGGATGGAGGAAGGTCTCCTGCCGCACCACCGCTCGCTGAACGACGGCCTGCAGGCGATCGACGAGGAACGCCGGCTCTGCTACGTGGGCGTGACGCGGGCCAAGCGGCGGCTGATGCTCTCGCTGTGCCTCACGCGCACGAAGTGGGGCAAGAGCAAGCCTTCCCGCCCCAGTCGGTTTCTCTATGAGTTGACCGGCCAGGCCGAGAAGTTCAACGAAACGCCGCCGGAGAAGCCCGCTCCATCCGGCCCGCCATCCCGGAAGCGCCGGTAGAGCGATCGCTTGGGCCGACGCACCCGCGAGGCTCAACGAAAAGCCGTATTACTTCGTTCCGAACTTGTAGGCCGCGTTCTTTGGGTCGAAGTCGGCATCGGTGAAGCCGTTGTTGATCTTCACGTTCATGTAGGTGTACTCCTCCATGAGCAGCGGCTGACCGCCCGCCTCCTGGGGCCAGTCGTAGGCCTCGTAGCGGATCGGGATCAAATACTCGTCGTCGATGAACACCCGGGCGAGATGGAAGCGGAAGTTTCGCCGCGGCACGGGATGCACGACCTGCACGCAGGTGCAGATCCGCCCATTGACCTTGGCGTCCTTGAAGAAGTTGACCTCGCACTCGCCGAACTGTTTGTCGTGCTCGGCGACCTCGACGAGCCGCTTGGCAAGGTTTTCCACGCCAATCTCGGTGATCGCGTAGCGGTTGCCCTGCATGGCCAGCGCTCCGTTGGGCTTGAGCGACACGGTGCCCACCATGGCCCGCACGCCGCTGCCGGCGTGGGCGAGCATGTTGCCGTCGTTGTGGCCGTCAACCCAGATGCATTCCTGCCCCTTCACCGCCTCGGGCGCCAGAAAGTAGAGGTACACACTGAAGGGCTCGTGACGGACCTTCGCGAACATGTACTCGTGGTCACAGAGTTTGCCGTCGATCCGCTCCCGCTTCACCATCGTGCAGGAATAATCTTTGATGGTCGAACGGAGCTGGCCAAGCCCCTTCTGGGCGAGTTCGAGGGCGGGCTGCAGTGGATGCACGCCACCTCCTGGGATGGCCTGAGCGTCGGCCGCACCGACGTTGCCCTGGGCGACGTCACCGTGGGGAACGAGGCCCGGTCCCTGAAGATCTTGCGCCTCGACGGAAATGCCGAAGGCGACCGCCACGCATGCAAGGCCCATCGGTCGCAAGGCCCGCCCGCCGAGCATCACCGATTGCTGAATCATTTTCGTCCATGAACTCTGGGCCATCGATCCCTCCATGGATCTTCGTCGCCGGAAGCCGGCTTCCTCAGAACTATCGCCGGGCCGGCCGGCCGGCATGAGCCGGCACCGAACCCATCGTCACGTCCGGCGGATCCGGAATGACCCGCCGCACGCGCGTGGCTCCCGCCCCATGCGGCATCCGAGTTGGAATACGCAAGCATGGGGCAAGGAGGCGGAAGTCTAGCCGCGGAACGCGGGGTGTCGCCATGCCAGTTCCACGGTGAAAACGCCCCGTTTCGTGCCGAAAAAGCCGGTGCCTTGTCCGCCAGCGGCACGCAAACCATGCTCCATGGGTCCGATCTGCCCGCGCCCGCCTGCCTTCCCGCCATGGCAACGACCGAGTTATCCCGACCAGCAGCCCCCCTCGTGGTGGCGTGTGTCGAGTCACAGCCGTTCGGGCAAAACACCTACGTGGTCTGGCGAGAGGGAGCCACCGAGGGCGTCGTGGTCGATCCGGGATTTGAACCAAGGGCGGTGATCGACTGCCTCGAGCGGCAGGGCGTCGCGCCTGCGGCGATCCTTCTGACCCATGGTCATTCCGACCACATCGCCGGAAACGCGGCCCTGAAGACGCGGTGGCCTGACCTGCCAATCCTGATCGGACACGGCGACGCCCCGAAGCTCACCAACCCCGCCGGCAATCTCTCGGCGGCGTTTGGCCTGGCGCTCGTCAGCCCCGCAGCCGACCGCCTGCTTGCTGACGGCGAGCGCGTGCAGGCCGCCGGCATCGACTTCGACGTGCGGGAAATTCCGGGCCACTCCTCAGGCCATGTGGTCTTCGTCGTGGGCGGTGTCGATCCGCCGGTCGTGTTCGGCGGCGACGTGTTGTTTCGCGAGGGGATCGGCCGCACCGACTTTCCCGACGGCGACTTCGATCGCCTTGCCGCCGGCATCCGCCGGCACCTCTATTCCCTTCCTGACGATGCCATCGTCTACCCGGGCCATGGGGGCCCCACGACGGTGGGCCATGAACGGCGATTCAACCCCTTCGTAGCCGGCGACCTGGACGGGAATTGACCGTGTCTCCCACCGCCGTCGAAGATGCTCTCATGCTCTCGCCCGCCGACATCACCGAGATGCAGCCGCCCATGCGATCGGGATCTGGCCGTTCGGCATTCTGTCGCGCGGCCGGCCTGTCGTTGGCGGCGCTCGCCCGCCTCCTCTCCGGGGCGAGCGTTCGCTGGATTGCCAGCCAGCCTGATACCTGCCAGCGGGTCTACTTCGCGAACCACACGAGTCATCTCGACGCCCTCGTGGTCTGGGCGTCGCTGCCGCAAACGATCCGCGAAGTGACGCGACCCGTCGCCGCCAAGGATTACTGGTCGCGAGGCTTGATCCGCCGCTGGCTCGCCGAGGAGGTCTTTGACGCGATTCTCATCGACCGCACCGACATCAAGGTTCACCAGAGCCCTGTCGACATGATGCTGCGCGAGGCGGGCACGAGCCACTCGCTCATCGTCTTCCCGGAGGGAGGCCGCAGCGTCAGCGGCGAGGTGGCCGAATTCAAAAGTGGTCTCTACTACCTGGCGAAGAAGCGGCCCGACATCGAACTCATTCCGGTGCACATCGACAACCTCAATCGCGTGCTGCCACGGGGTGAGTTTCTTCCGGTGCCGCTGCTCTCCTGCATCAGCTTCGGGCCGCCGCTGTGGCTGGAACGGGGCGAGGCCAAACTCGACTTCCTCGCCCGCGCCCGTCGGGCCGTGCTGTCACTGAAGGAATAGGGACGAGGATCCGACCGGCATGAACGATAATCGCACCATTGCGCTCGTCGCCGGCGTGCTCGCCCTCCTCACGGCGGCCACCGTCGTGGGCCAGTTTCTCAAGCGGCATCCGGATCGTGGCCTCGATCCCGCCGCCGTGCGGACCTTCAACAACCGGCTCCGCGGCTGGTGGATCCTCTGCACGGTTCTCGCGGCGGCCTTTTGGCTGGGCACGACCGCCACGGTGGTGCTCTTCGGCCTCGTCTCCTTCTGGGCGCTCCGCGAGTTCATCACGCTCACGCCCACGAGAAAAGGCGATCATCGGGCGCTGTTCTGGGTGTTCTTCCTGTTCACCCCCCTGCATTATGTGCTCGTGGGCGTGAATCGCTACGACGTCTTCAGCGTCTTTCTCCCGGTCTATGCCACGCTGTTCGTGCTCGCGAGGGTGGCGTTCGCGGGCGACTACAAGCGGTTTCTCGAACGCACGGCGAAGATCCAGGCCGGCCTCGTGGTCTGTGTGTATTGCCTGTCGTTTGCCCCCGCACTCCTGCAGATCCCGATCGACGCGACGTCCACCGCGGGCCGCAGCGGCAACTTCCGGCTTCTGTTCTTTCTGATTCTGCTCGTCCAGTTCGCCGACTGCATGCAGTATGTCTGGAGCCGGATGCTCGGCCAGCATCTTGTGGCCCCGGCGGTGAGTTCGAACCGCACTTGGGAAGGCCTGCTTGGCAGCGCGACGAGCACGGCACTTCTGGCCGCGGCCCTCTGGTGGGCGGCGCCCCCCTTCCAACTCTGGCAGGCCACCATCGCCGGCCTCGTCGTCGCGCTGATGGGCTTCGCCGGCGGGATGACGATGAGCGCGATCAAACGCGACCGCGGCGTGAAGGACTACGGCACGCTCGTGGTCGGCCACGGTGGCGTGCTCGACCGGATCGACTCGATGTGCTTCGCCGCGCCGGTCTTCTATCACATCACGTTGCTCGTGACGGGCGTTCAGCCGGGCTGATGACGGCATCCGGGAGCCCAACGCCGTGAGGCGTGGGACGATGCGAGCCCTTCCGTCACTGCGGCTGCGGCGCGCTGCCGGCGGATCGACGGGCCTGAGAGTAGATCGACGTGCGGGCGGCACTCGTGGCCACGGGAGCCGACGCGGCCGGGGCCGAGGACGCTGGACGAGGGTCGGGGCTCTGGCCGCGGGTGGTCGCCGACCAGGCGCTGGCGGGCGGTGGCACGGCGGCGGCCAGCGAAGCCGGCGGTGCGGGACAGCCCTGCTTCACCCAATCGAGCCAGACATACTGCATCTGGGCAACGTTCGGCACGCCGTAGTGCTTGCCGAGGGCTGCCGACCAGTTCTCGGTGTCGAGACCCTCGGCGACGAAGGCCACATACTTGTGCCGGCCGCCGCGCTCGATGAGATATCGGGCGAGCGAGTAGCCCTGCGAGTAGAGCGGCAGGACGTCGGCGGGATATTCTTTCATCGCGAACATCTCCGGGAAGGCGATGCCGCGACCGGTGGTCAGAAACTCGATCAGGAGCCGATGCTGCCGGGCTCGCTCCACCGGGTGCTCGACCGTGGTGCAGGCCCCCTCATCGGCCCAGCGGGGCAGCGGACGGCGAAAGTAGCTGGCGAAGATGGTGTGCGTGATCTCGTGCGGCAACACGGAGTCGAGGATGCGCTCTTCGCTGCCCTGGATGGTCATGGTCCAGTTGAAGACTTCGCCGCGGTCAAACACGAAGCTGGTGGCGCCACCGGCACCGAGGGTCGGGGCGACCTGGGCCGTGATCGGACAGGGGCGGCTCCAACGAGGCAGCGGGCTCCCCGTCCACTCGACCGAGAGGGTGTGGCGATACTGCTCGGCTGCATCGCCGATCTTCTGGGCCAGGGCCTCGCTGGGGGCCTCGACGATGAAGTTCGCCGTGCGATAGCCGGCAGCCTGAGCGCCTCCCACGGTCAGGGCGAAGGCTCCCGCCAGGAGCATGCCCCATGCCACGCCGGCCCCAATCACCGCCCATCGATCGCTGAAGCGTCCGCGCACCATGCCTGCCATGCCTCCATGCGTCGCAACGGACCGCGGCCGGGTTCCTTCCCGATCCGATGCTGTTTCCGACCAGCGCCCGGAGGCGTGTGGGCCGAAACCAGCCGATCCATCAACAGGGGGCGGACGTTAGCGGCCGTTTCCAAGGCGGGCCAGACCGCTTTCGGCCGTTGCCTCGTCAACCCCGTTTCCCGCAACGCGGGCCGCCACCGCGGCGAATCCGGCGGCGAGCAGCGCCCAACCCGGAAGGGATGGCGACAGCAGCAGCACCCAGGCTCCCCCAGCCGCCGAGACCGCCCACGGCCAGAGCCGGGCGATCAGGCTCAACCAGAGCACCGGCCAGCGGGCCGCGGCACTCCATCCCAACGCGAGCATGGCCACGAGGCCGATCGTGACGAGGGCTCGCGATGGCGTCGTGTCATCGCTGCGGCGGACCGCGCGAATCGTGACGCTCTCGACTCCCCGGCCTTGGAGGTGCACGCGGCCAGCGACGTCTCCGGCCGTCCCGACGACGGCCTGCTGCCATGCCGACTCCAGAGGCGGCAGATCGCCGGCCTCGCGACTCGCCGCGAAAGCCTCCAGGCGTTCTCGATCAGCGGCCGGAGCCTGCTCGACGGCCACCGCAAACAGTTCCGCCATCCGTCGCCGCACCGCGGCTTGCCTCACCTGCCACTGGTCCGCTTCGATGACCGTCGCAGGCTCGGCCACTCGCAGCCGCATGCCCTCCGGCGGGTCGATCGTCCACAGCACCTCGCGACACGGCAATCCCTCGAGCCGCGGCGGCTCGAGCCGGATCGCCGCGCCGGTATCGGGGCGACCACCGGCGTCACCCGCAAAGATCGCCACCATCGACCGCGGCCACTGGATATCGTGCAATCGCACGTCCCAGGAGTCGCCCGCCGCCGGCGTGGCCTGCGTCTCCCGGCCGTCGATGAGCAGATCGAAGAGACGCATCCCCGGGGGTAGCCGCAGCCGCACCACCGGCTCGGCCGCCGCGAGATCGAAGCGGACGAGTCCCCAGCCGCGGCCACGGCGATCGATCGCCAGATGGACCGTCGTGGCCTCGACGGCATTGCCGATCGGAGTCGGCAGGCCTTCCATGTCGCGTGAGGCTGCCGGTGACGGACCATCGATCGAGTCGGCCATGGCCCGAGCGGCCAAGACATAGTCGGGCCCCGGCTCGCCCGGCGATACTTCGCGGACATCGGCCGGGTTCGCCGTTCCCGTCGTGCCATCGCCCGGCGGCGCGGCCGGGAGTTCCACGGCAATCTCATCGGTGCATCGCCATGTGACCGCGAGGGGTGCGTTGTCCGAAAACACGCATCTCACCAGTGGCATCCGTCCGCTGGCCGCAGGCCGCTCCCGCGTTCGCGCCTCCAGGCGGAGTTGAAAGCGGCCGCATCGTGGCTGCTGGACGACTGCCGAAACCCGTGTCGGTGTGGATCGCGACATGAAGATGTCCACCGGCAACGGCACTTCGTCCGCTTCGGCAACCAGCGTCAGCCGATCGACTGTGGCTCCTTCGGGAACCTCAATGGGCACTTCGGTGAGCGGCGCCGACAAGGCGTCGATCTGGCATTCCAGCGACAGGCCGACGTGGTCCGCCGCGAAATCGACCTGCAGTCGCTGAGCAACACGGTGCGGCTGCGGCCGACGACGAACCGCCACCCGCGGAACCGGCCGCTCGCCTGGGCCCGCGGGCTGTTCCACGGCGGCGGACGCGGGATCGAGCCCCGACGCCACCGCATCCGACCGCCAGACTGCGACCACGTCCGGGCCGTCGTCCTCACGCGGTCGCATCAGGGCCAAGCCGTTGGGAAGTTCCGGGATCACGTCGAGATCGGCATCCGCTGCGCACCGCACCATCCGCACGTCGTTGCCCACGCCCTCGAGCCAGACGGAGGGAACGTCGAACACGCCGACCGAATCGACGAGCGGCATGACAAACGCCACCTCGAGCCTGATCGGGCCCGCAGCGGGCTCGGGAAAATCGACGAGATAGCGGCCTTCGGCCAGCGGCGTGGGCACGACCGGATGCTCGGCATCGACGAGCGGTTCGAGCCGCGGATCGGCTCTCACGACCACCGATCGGATCGTGCTTCTTCCGGCGGTGATGTCGTAGGTTGCCCTCACGAGGCACGAGTTCCGCCGCCAGACCACGTCATTGACACTCGTCGCCTCGGTCGCCGTCGCCGCCAAGGGATGCCGGGGGTCGATCGATCGCGACAGACGTACCCGTGCAGACCGCGAAACATCGTAGCCGTCGCGGGACGACCGCCCGATGGCGACCGGCCTCCAGGAACCGCTGCGGTCGCCGGATTCGCACTGCCACGTCGTGATGGCGTTGGCCACACCGCCGTCGATGATCTCCACCGTCGACCGCGGTGCCGGCGGCAGATGCACGATCGACGTCTCCACGCTTCCCCGCCGGACAACCTCAGGCATGACTTCGAGCACGACGCGGTGCCGACCAGGAGCGGCGGCCACGATCCGGGCCAGTGATCCATCGACCTGCACGGAGGCACCGCGGGCGTCGCCGATCCCGCCCTCCGGCAGCCGCCAGTGGCCGGTGGCCTGGTCGAGCACGAGCACCCCGCCACGATCGGCATCGATGTCGAGCAGCAGCCGCCACCAGGCACCAACGCCATCGCCGACGACCAGCCGGCACTCCTGCACCCGCACCGCCTCCGCGGCCGCCGTCTCGTCTTGTGCGAGCAGGCGAAACAAAGGCTCGGGCACGAGCGCGGTGCCGGCATCATCCTCGGTCATGAGCAGCACACGGTAGGGCGCACGCACGGATGCTTCGTCGGCGCGAGCCGCGGCGATCGGCAGACCGCTCCACCCGACCACCACCGCCACGGCTGCCAACCCCGCGCGGTGCGGTCCCGCACACCAGACGCCCACGAGCGCTCCCCACCAGATCGCCCGCGCGATCGTCGTGAGCGGCGGATCGAGCCAGAGCGCTGCGATCGCAGCGGCGATCATGCCCACGACCGCCGCCGAAGGTCGCCATCGCATCAGCGGAAACATCGTGGCGGCAGCGACAAGCCCGCCTGCGATCGCCGTCGATGAGATCAGCCTGCGGCGCACGACTGTGATGATGCCCGCGTTGGCGCTGCCCACGGAGGGCATGTCGATGCGGCGGAAGCCAACCGTCGTGCCAGCTTCGGCGTCGCGATCCGCGGCCGATGCCGGGGCCGCGTCGAAGAGCCGGGCGATCCAGCCGCTCGGCCCGTCGAGGTCGACACCAGCCGCAGACACCTCCAGATCGGGCGGCACCATCAGCCGAAGCCGTCGATCGAGCACTGGAACATCGATCCCGCAGGCCACCGGATCGATCCGCCACAGGCCGAAGCCTGGGCTCCGCTCCGCGATGCCGCGAGCGACAAGCCGCAGCCGGCCGCGGCCCGGCGGCAGGCCGATTCGCACCTCGCCACCGGTCGCCGGCGGGCTGTCGAAGGGCAGCGACTCGCCGTCGATGAACAGTTCCTCGAGTCGCAGCCCGCGAGGCACGGTCATCATCAGATCGTCGCGGCCTCGGTTCTCGATATCGAAGTCGGTTTGGCACTCGCTTCGACCCGAATCGTGGAACCATGCGGTCGTGATTTCGCGCCAGGCCCAGGCCCGAGCCTCGGCCATATCGGCCGGCACCAGTTCCGCGGCTGGCAGATCGTCTGGCCTGCCGACCACCGTCGCCGGGTCGCCGTAGGCCATGTCAGTCACGAGGCCCGTCGTCTGCAGGTCTTTCGCGATCGAGGGCGGCAGTTCCGTCAGACGACGATTGAGGATGTGGGGCCGCACGCTCCCTGCGGCCTGGACGACGAGCGTGCCCCGCGTTTCGGTGCCGCCTTCGACCCATGCCAGCGGCACGGGCACCGGCCCAACGAAGGGCATCGAGCGACTGCCGCGAAAGGTCACCTCGCCCTCGATCGCCGGCCGAAACTCGACCAGCCACGAGTCTCTGATCGCCGCCAGCCGCGCGAGATCGCCACGTTCGCTTTCCGCCAATCCGAGGCGGCGTGCGAGCACCGTGCCGCCGGAGGGCTTCACGAGCGACCATTCCATCGACTCGCCGAGGGGCTCGGAGAAGTGGACGACGATCGCATCGACGGCGCCCGCATCGGGCCGGCAGGTAAACGCGAACGTCTCGAAGAGCTGACCATCCCGGGCGACGAGCTGCACCCGGGCGGAGGCGTCGAGGGGCGGCCGACGTCTCACGAGCCGAGCCGCGCGGCTTGTCGCGCGGTCGCCGCCCATGATCCTGCCACGGGGCGAGCCCGGCTCAACCAATGCGGCAAGCCGGCCCTCGGCGGGGACGATGCCGATGGGGCTGCCTTCCACCTCGATGACCGCCTCGGGACCAACGCGAAACTCGACGAGGGCGGAGCCGGCGGATTCGCCCTCGAGTCGCACCATGTCCATGTCGCCGGTGACAAACTCACCACCGACCGGCACACCCTGACGGTGCCCTGTGATCCGGAGACCGAGCCCGCGACTGCGGGTGGCCGCCTCGGCAAGCCCGATGCGGAGCTCACTGATGCCGGCCGACCGCACGACCCGCCAGTCGATCGCGCGGCCGGCATCCTGGACCGCAGCGGCACGGGTGTCGCCGGCCTCTGCGTCGGCCGGATCAAAGACGCCATCGGCCGCTCCCGAGTCGACGGCTTCGACCGAGTCGATGAACCAGCCGGCGCCGAGCTTTGCCGTCACGCCGAAGGCCTCACCTGACACGACCCGCAGATCGCAGGCCGCGCGGCCGAGCACCTTACCGGGTGAGATCTCGACCGTGGTGATGCGGACGGCGTCGAGCTCGGTGCCCCTGCGGCGGAGTTGCACTGCGACCCTCGCGGCCGCGGACTGGTGTTCGAAATACAACATCGCGGAGGCCGTCGCAGAACGGTGGCCTTCGGCAGCGCTGGTCTGTTCAGTCGGCAGTGCGGGCCACTGGGCGGCGATCTCAGGATCGACCGCCACACACTCCTCGAGCACGGTCGATTCGACCACGAAGCCGGGATCGATCGCGACCGCGATGCCTCCTCCCGCCCAGTGTTCGGCGGCAGGCCGCACCGTGGGCACCGTTTGCGGGGCGTCGCTCGTCGTCTTGGCGACGCCCACGACGTCGATGGGGATCCTGGTGCCGACCAGCGTTGCCGGGACGTCGATGAGCAATCGCCGCGGATCGGCGGCGGCATGGTCGATGTCCCCGGCATCCGCCATGACGGGCCTGACCCTCGTGACGTCCAGCCCCTGATCTCTGCGAAGCGCGATCGCACCGGACGTCCACGCCGCATCCGGCACGACACGGGCGATGAGTTCCGCCTGACCGCCACGGACCACCACCCGGTTCCAGACGCGTAGCCTAGGCTGCCTGGTCTCCCGCGAGGCGATGGTGATTCTGACGCTCTCCGCTGCGCCGAGGTCGATTCGCCAGAGACCGGGCGCTGTGGCAGAGGGGGCCGCGACGACGGCCATTCCGGCGGTTTCCCGAGAGACAAGGGGCTGCACCCCGTCGGCCAGCGTGAGATCGATGCGCGTGGTCAGAGCGGGCACGAGCGGCAGGTGAATCTCGGCCGTCGTCTCGACCGGTGGTGTGGAGATGAAGCGGCAACGGTAGGTGCCCGGGCCGGGGATGCGCATCGCGACCCCACCGTCGGGAAGGCCGAAGACGGCCGCTTCGCCCACGCCATCAGCTGTGCGAACGAGGCCGGCGGAAGCGTCGATCCTGCCGAGCGGCATCTGCCGACACGTCGCCGCAACTGGGCCAACCTCGAACTCCAGCGTACCGACGAGCCGGCCCAACGCGTCGATCGATACGACATACCGCGCCGTGTCAGCCAGCGATCGCGGACTTGGACGCCGCTGCGACACGTCGCCCAGCCGGGCCGCAGCCCTCTCGAACTCAGTCAGCGGCATCGGCACCAGTCGTTCGCCGTCGAGCGGCAGATCGCGGATCCTGCCCGCGGGCACGTGCACGCGAATGAACGCGACCCCCACCTCCGAACTTCCAGACGTGAGGCCACCAGCCGCCGCATCCGTGACCAACGCAGTGGTGGCAGGCCCTTCATCGGCACACGCACGAGGCCCGCCGATCGTGAGCATCAGCAGCGCGAGCATCGGCATCCTCAGGCCGTTCATGGCGACCTCGCCTGGGTCGTGGTGGGCGAATCGTCCAACGCCGACGCGACGATCAACGACGGCCGTGCGGCGTGCGGTCGGGTGAGGGAACTGGCGGAGACCGCGACCTGTGGAATCAGGCGGCCTCCCGTGCGCTGCGGGTCGCTCACGAGTCGCAAGGCCCAGGCCCCCAGCGCGAGCGCCGCTCCGGGCAGCGCCGCCTGCGCGAAGAGCGGTGCCACGTCGGGGGCGACCGCCGCGGCGAGTCCGAGCACCGCTGCCACGACGAGCAGCAGCGGCATGCGTCGAACTTCCGGCCGGTAAACGATCGCCAGGCCCGCGGCCAGCGACACCCCCGAGGCGAGCAGCACGAGAAACCAGTTCGGAACCACCCAGGCCATCGTGCCCGCAGGGCCGCCGATTCCGGCGAACACGAACGTCTTCTCGGCAAGCGGTGGCACCGCCGCGGCCGCCGTCGTCCCGACTTCGGAAACGACAGAACGATCCGTCGCCGACCCAGCCTCGACGGCTGCGATCCAGGAGAAGAGCTCCTCGGACGACGCAGCTGGAACGAGCCGCCATCCCAGGGTCGAGGGCCGCCACTGCTGCTGCGATGTCCAGGCTGCCGGCATGCCGAGGAGATGCTCGTCGGGACGAGCGTGGATCGACCAGTAAAACCGCCGCTCCAGCACGGGCGGCTCGAACACCGGGGGCTCGAGGCGAATGGTGCCCGGCAGGCCGAATCGCGCCGCCAGCCCGGCCCAGCCACCAGCACGCGGCGTGGTGGTGCGGATGTCGAGCCGCCACCGCCGCGCGGGATCGATCTTCGGCAGGTCAACGACCAGCCGCGCGGCCTGCGGCGCCGCCGACACGAGAGTGCCATCGAGCCGCACCTCGCAGACGACCCCGGCTCCGGCGTCCGGACCGTCCGCTGCGGGCAGCGACATCACGATGCGATCCTCGGCTGCGGAGACGATATAGCTGCGGATGTCCTCGCGCATGCCAGGCAGCAGCCGCGTCTGCAGCCAGGCCGCCTCCACGACCATGCTTCTGGCGGCATCTCCGCCCCGGGTGGAGAGCGTCAGCGGGAGCAGGAGCTGTGGCTTGGGTGCCGACCAGGTCTGCACCGCGGATCCGACGACTGGCGGCACGTCCCGTCGCCAGGCGTCGCCACGCAGGCCGAGAGCGAGCGCCTCCGGCGCCGCCACCGAGATCGTCTGTCGGGCCAGACTGGCTCCCCGCGGCAGCACCAGCGGCAGATCCGCGATGACGGTCGACTCCGGTGGAATGGCGGGGGTGGGCATCCGGAAGCGGACGGTCACCTCTCCGGTGCCGAGCAGCGGCGAGGGAAGCACCGCCCGCACGCAGGTCGAGGCCGCACCGCCATCTTCCGTCGCCTCGGCCGTCTCATCTGTCGCGACTTCCGTCGGATCGAGCAGGTCGTCATCCTGCCGCAATTCGAACGACCCGGCGGAGGCGATCGCGTGAGGCACATTCAACTCGATGAACTCGAGCGGCACGTGCAGCACGTTGAGCCGGATCGTTTCCTCGACGATGATCTCCGACGTGTCGATGGATGCCTGCGCCGTGATCGCCGCTTCGACTCGCCGTGGCAGAAACCTGCGGGCGGCGGCAAACGCCCCCTCCACGGCGTCGAGTCGGTAGACGAGCGCCGTCTTGTCGGCATCGGCAAGAGGCACCGCGGCGGCGGTCTGCCGCACAAGACCATTGATGCCCTCGTTCTCGGGCAGGAGTTCGATGTCGCTCTGTGACGCGATCACGACGACGGCCGGCCCCACAAGATCGGCGCGGGGCACGGGCAGCTTCCAGGAGACGAACGCCGAGTCCTTCTGGATGGGAAGACTGGCCCGCACCTCGATCACCGCGTCGCCGGCCAGCGCCTGAGCGAACGGGATGACGATCTTGCCAGTTTCCGTGGTGACCGCGGCGACGTCGACAGCGCCCGCCGGACCCACCTCGTCGATGCTCCAGGCCGGGTCGATCGCGACGGCGATACTGCTCACCGGGGCGCCGCGGGCGGCCACTCGAAACCGAGCGTCGAGCACGACCCGGCTGCCCCCCACTTCATAGCGATACTCGGGCTCAATGACGACGCGACTCCTTCGCGGTCGCACCACGAGCGGCAGCGACGCCGGCTGGGCATCGAAGGCGAAGGCGGCGATGAAGCCCGGCTGGCGAACGTTGGCCGGCGGATCCACGCGTCGCAGTTCCGCCGTGTCGCTCCAAGTGACTCTCCAATCGCCATCCACGACGATGCTCACCCGACCCCACTGCCGCCACGCCGCGATCCCC
This sequence comes from Pirellulales bacterium, assembly GCA_032117045.1. Taxonomy (GTDB): domain Bacteria; phylum Planctomycetota; class Planctomycetia; order Pirellulales; family UBA1268; genus QWPN01. The sequence goes on from JAUMAF010000057.1 coordinate 20,832, forward strand.
TCGACGGCGAAACCGATCGGCTCGAAGGCGGCTGCCCCCGAGGGATCGACCGCCCGCTCGCAGTCGAGTTCGACGACCGCGCGGCCTTCCTCGCCGACATCGACCGCAACGTCGACGGTGGTGAGGTCGGCGGTGCCGCCGCGGGCGATCAACGCCGCCGGCGGTTTGACATCCCGGAGCCTCGCGCCCTGTGGCAGTGCGATCTTCACCCGCGACGTGTCTGGGGGCAGATTGGCGAGCCGAATCGTGGCCTCGGTCACCGCATTGCGGCCGTCGATGCGGATGGTGCTCTCGGTGACGACCTCGGCCGCCACGCCGGGCCGGTCCTGATCGTCACGAGCATCGGCGATGCGAATGCGGGCGGCTCCCACCAGTCCGGCGACCGATACGATGCTGCCCTCGGCCTCATCGTCCGCCGCCACGACGGGCTCATCGGCCGCGCGGGGCTGCACGCGAACCACGGGCTTGCGCCGCGCCGAACGCACCTCGACACGCGAGGCCACGGCCACCGGCACGTGGAGGTCGAACGACTCGTGGGTGGAGGTCGCAGCAACGGCCAGCCGACCCTCCAGCACGACCGTATGCCGCACGTCGGCCTTTGGCTCTGGCACGGCGTCAAACCAGGCTCGGTAGCCTCCCCGCCGCGGATCCACATCGACGACCATCCGGCCTGGACCTTCATGCCGCGGCTGCCCTGCCAGGAGGAGGCCGCCGAGTTCAAGAGGTACGGCAGCCCAGCCAGCGAGCGATTGGCGAATGCTGCATTCGACCGTGATCGGGCAGTTGACGGCCGCCGTTGCGTCCGTCGGCTCCCCCGGCGTGGCGAGGCCGCGGGCGTCGATCCGCACCACGACGTTCTCGAGCACGGCCGCTGGCGGCTGCAGCGGTCCGGACAATCCCTGCTGCATGCGGAACAGATCGACGAAATCCCGGTATCGAAAGCCGGGCACGGGCACCAGACGCCCCGCGTCGTCCTCCATATAGAAGAGTTCGGGGGCGACTTCACGGACGCCCGGCAAGGTCGTGCTGCCCTCACCCTCCTGGGCTGCGCCACGATCGCACCATCCCCCGACCGCGAGGGCGATCACGATGAGGCCCCTGAGGAGGCTGGGCCCGCTGACCGGCATCACGCGGACTGATCTAAAAAGGGGGCGATGCATGTCGGACGACCGAAGAAGAGACGCTGGAGATCGGGAACGGAGTGGCGCGGGACCAAGGAAAGCGTAGCCCGAAACACCTCACAGAGCGCGCAGGTTTCGCATTTTCCACAGGCCCTACAACCGATACTTTCGGTTTTTTCGCCCGGCGCGCGGTCTTCACCGGCCCGCGAGAATCATCCGAGCAGCGAGCGCATCGTCGCAAAGAGCTGCGGCGTGCAGGCCGCGATGAATGCCGGGTCATCGAGCGGAATCACCTCCGGCCCACCGGCAAAGGAGCCGACCGCGGCCCCGGCCTCGCGGGCAATCAACAGCCCTGCGGCCGCATCCCAGCAGGCAATCCGCCGGGCCCAGAAGGTGTGCAGGCGACCGCTCGCGACGTAGGCGAGATTGAGCGCCGTCGAACCGGTCCGCCGCACCGCGTGCACGTGCGGCAGCACGGCCAGAAAGTCGGCGACCGCCTGGGAACTGGACGAGACATGGGGTGGAAAACTGACCGCGGCGACGGCATCCACCGGGTCAGTGATGGCGGCGGACGACAGCGGCACGCCATTCAAGAAGGCGCCGCCGCCTCGACGGGCCGTGAAGCACTCGTCGCGAAGCGGGTCGTGGATCGCGGCCACGAGCAGGTCGTCGCCCTCTGCCAGCGCGATCGACACGCAGTAGGCCGGGAAGCCGTGGACGTAGTTGGTCGTGCCGTCGAGCGGATCGACGATCCAGCGGATGCCCGAACCGGAATGACCGGGCTCTCCGGTCGCGATCGGCGGCTGGCCATGCTCGCCTTCTTCACCTACGAAACCGTGGTCTGGAAATGCCTCCAGCACGATCCTACGAATTTCGTGCTGCGAGGCATGATCGGCCTCCGTCACGAAGTCGCGCGGACCCTTCGTGGTGGCCTTGAATCGGCCGATCCATTCACCAAGCACCCGGCCGCCCGCCCGGGCAGCGGCTTCACAGACGGCGAGTGGATCGGACGACGGATGCATGACGGGCTCCAGGGGTTGCTCGAAACATAACAGACGGAGGACCCCGGCTGCCGCCGCCAATTCAACGCTACAATCGGTGTCACGATGCCCCCCACGATGCCCCCCAACCCGCATGCTCTCTGGTCGCTCGTCGACGACGTTGCCACACAACGGGCTGTCGGACCGCACGCGCACCTCGCTCTGGAGCTGAATCTGCAACGGCCCGCCGGTGGCCTCGCGACGGTGACGAACGACCACCGGGACCATCTGCTGGGCGTGGGTGTGGCGGGGAGCGCTGGCACGGCTGGGGAGTCGGGGGGACCGCTGACCGATCATTGGCTCCGCGGCTCGGATCTCACGGCCATTTACGAGCCCGCCGATCCGCGCCAGCTGCGGGCGACGGCCATGTGGCGAATCCGTGGGACCCAACCGGACGTTGCCTGCTGGGAGGTGGTGGTCTCGGCGCAGACGTCGCTCCTCGAGAGCGATGCGTCGCTCGCCGTGATTTCCGACATCGAGGCGGACGAACTCCTCTGGTCGGCACCGCACGAGTCGAGCCCACACTGGCAATCAGTCGCCGCCCACACGCCGCTCCCCGAGGAGGCCGCCAGCCTGCTCCTTCGTCGCGGGAGCGTGAACGGCGCGGCGACGAGCGTGTTGATCGCCAGTCATCCTGCCGACCGGCGGCGAATCGCGCTGCGACGCTCGGAGGGTCGCGTGCGAATCGAGTGCTGGCTCTTTCCGTCCGTGGTCGAAAAGGGTGTTTTGCTCCGCAGCCGCGTGCTGGCTGCGATCGGCCCGCGACTCGCGGACGAGGCGTGGGCCGATCAGACCGCCACGGCGTTCGCCGACTCGCCGCCACCGTTGACGACATGATGCGGCTTCTCCTCGAGCCGCGCGGGGCCGTCTGTCCAAGCCCAACGCCCTGAGGCGTCGGGTGAACTGTCCAAGCCCAACGCCGTGAGGCGTGGGGTGAACTCGGGGATGCGCCTGAGTGCAGAGCCCTGCGCCCGCGGCCTCACGGCCGGTCGGCTGGCACGGGCATGAACTCAGCGAGGGGCTGCCCGTGCCCCGGAGCCGGCGTATGACGCCAAGCGGAGGCAGGATGCCGAAGCGCCAGCGGCATCCGAGTGAGCGGCGGGCAGGATGCCCGACGCGAACGTCCGGCAACGGGGCATGGGTAGACCCGAGCCGCGTACCAGGGCGGCCCGCGGCCTTACGGCCGGTCGGCAGGCACGGGCACGGGCAGCCCCGAGCCACGCGAGCGGTGTCACGAAGCCATCCGCAGGTCCGCCGGATGCCACACACGGCCTGGATGCGGCCGCTTCGGACGCGTTTTTTGACGTGGCGGGATTTGCCTCACGGGCGTTACATTGCCCCCATCTTTCCTGTGTTCTCTTCGCCATGGATCGGCGCGACCGCTTCCGCACCTGCGGCCTGCGGTTCGATGGATCG
>JAUMAF010000058.1:0-29165 GCA_032117045.1 Pirellulales bacterium
ACGACGAGCGCAGCCAGGATGGCGGAGCGATGTCGGCATCCGAGTGAGTGAAGCCCAGGATGGGCGCAACGAACGTTCGGCGACGGGGCATGGGCAGCCCCGAGCCGGCCGCCAAGGCAACCCGCGGCCTTATGGCCGGTCAGCTTGCACCGGAACCCGCGGCCGGTTTACTCGCTGATCGGCTCCTTGATCAGCTGCACGAAATGGTGCACCCGCGACGAGGCGATCAGCTCGGCCACCTTCTTTTCGGCGGCCTTCTTGTCGGCATACTCGAACAGCGCGAGCCGCTTCATGCCCTGATTGAAGACACCCCAATAGGCCTTCATCCGGACCTCCTTGGCGACCTTCTTCCGCGGGGGCTTCTTTTCGCCCGGCTTCTTCGGCTCCTTGACCTTCTTCTCCTTGACGGCCTTCTCTTTGACGGCCTTCTCTTTGACGGCCTTCTCCTTCGGAGCCTTGGCCTTGGTGGCCTTCGACTTGCCACGGGCCTCGGCCGCGTCCGCCTGGGCACGCAACTCCTTGCGATTCACGATTTTCCGCGCCATGTCGCCGTCGCCATCCTTCCGTCAGAGGGTGAATCAGGAACGAGAGGACCGGAGTATAGCGTCTGGGATCGCCCCCGCATCGTGGGCCGCGCATCGTGGCCCTATACTGCATGCCCATGACCGTCACAGCCCCCCCCGTGCCTCTGGCCTCGCCGTTTGCCGCCTATCGCGGCCTCGAGGATTCCCTGCTCGAGGAGCGGATTGAAGCCGTCCGGCGGCGGATGGGCTCACGGCTGGTGATCCTCGGCCATCACTACCAGCAGGACGGCGTGATCGCCCACGCCGACATTCAGGGGGACAGCTACCAGCTCTCGCGTTCGGCAGCCTCACGGGCGGAGTGCGAGGCCATCGCGTTTTGTGGCGTCCACTTCATGGCCGAGACGGCCGACATCCTCGTCAACACGCCCGAGAAGGTGGCGGCCCGCGGCGGGAGACGGGTGGCGGTGGTGCTCCCCGACATGGCCGCCGGCTGCTCGATGGCCGACATGGCCGCGATCGAGCAGGTGGAGGATGCCTGGACCGACCTCGGCACCGTCATCGACACCTCCGACATCACCCCCGTCACCTACATCAACTCAGCCGCGAGCCTGAAGGCCTTCTGCGGGCGGCACGGTGGCATCGTCTGCACGTCGAGTAACGCCCGCGCCGTGCTCGATTGGGCTTTCGCTCGGACGAAGCGGGTGCTGTTTTTTCCCGACCAGCACCTCGGCCGCAACACGGCCCGGGCGATGGGCATCGCACTCGACGAGATGAGCCTCTGGAATCCGCACGATCCGGCAGTCGGCGGCACCACCCGCGAGCAGTTGCAGCGGAGCCGGGTGATCCTCTGGCAGGGGCATTGCAGCGTGCACGCGATGTTCAAGCCCGAGCATGTCGACGCGATGCGGGCGAAGATTCTCGTGCACCCCGAGTGCTCGATGGAGGTGGTCGACAAGGCGGATCTCACCGGCTCGACGAGCTACATCCTCAAGCAGGTCGACGAGGCTCCGCCGGGCACCGCCTGGGCGATCGGCACGGAGTTGCACCTCGTCAAGCGGCTCGAGAAGAACCATCCCGAGCAGACGATCCGGTTCCTGTCGCCAGTGGTGTGTATGTGCGCCACGATGTATCGCATCGATCTGGCCCACCTCTGCTGGAGCCTCGAACACCTGGAAAAAGGCCGGCCCGTCAACGTGATCCGCGTCGACGACGAGACGGCCAAGTGGGCCGTGGCCGCCCTCGAGCGGATGCTCGCGGTGAGCTGAGCGATCGGGCCCGCGGCCTTACGGCCGGTCGGCTTGTAAAGACCAGGCTCCGGATGCTGCGGAGCCGGTCGGTGAGCACGCACAGAAGCCGGGATCTTGTTTCACGCCTGCAACGCCATCGTGGCCGTTGCAGGCTGAAGGCAGCCGAAGGGACAGCCGAGGTGTCTCTTGGCTGCCAATCAGCATCCTCCAGATGCTGCTGTCTTGCTGCCGATGCTGCGGAGCCGGTCGGTGGGCACGCACAGAAGCCGGGAATGTTTGCGACTCACGAGTGATTCCCAGTCGGCCAGCCGAGCAACCCGTCGCAAAATCCCCGGCTTCGAGCATGTCCACCGCCGGCGAACCAGTCCGGCAAGGCATCAGCCCTCTGCGGCGTATTCGTCGAGGAGGCTTTCGATCCGGGCGAAGACGTCGGCCATCTGGTCGGCGTCGGGCAGCAGCGTGACGCGGAAGTGATCGCGGTAGGGAACGTTGAAACTCGAGCCCGGGGCGACGAGAACGTGCTTGCGCTCCAGAAGATCGAGGGCGAACGTCTGATCGTCGAAGGCCGCCAGCCCGCCCGGCAGCCGCTCGGCATGGATCCGGACGAAGGCATACATCGCCCCCTGCGGCGGCACGACCGAGAGCCAGCGGCTGCCGGCCACGGCGCCGAGCATGGCGGCACGAGTGGCATGGAGCCGGCCGCCGGGACGCGTCAGGTCGAAGATCGACTGATGGCCGCCGAGCGCCGTCTGCACGGCGAACTGGCCCGGCACGTTGGAGCAGAGGCGGAGCGAGGCGAGCAGTTCGACGGCCTGAATGTAGTCGCGGGCATGCTCCCGTTCGCCCGAAAAGACGAGCCAGCCGACGCGGAGGCCGCAGGCGCGGTAGACCTTGCTCAGGCCCGCAAAGGTCAGGCACAAGGTCCGCTTCACGAGGGTGGCCAAGGGCACGAACTCAGCGCCGTCGTAGAGCATCTCGTCGTAGATCTCGTCGGCACAGAGCACAAGGTGATGCCGCTCGGCGATCTCGGTGAAGGCCGCGAGCACCTCCCGCGGATAGACGGCGCCCGTCGGATTGTTCGGGTTGATGAGCACCAGTGCCCGGGTGCGATCGGTGACGAGCGACTCGATCTCCGCTGGATCGGGCACGAAGCCCCGCTCGGGCCGGCACGGGTAGTGCACCGCCTTGGCCCCATGGATCACGACCGACGCTGTCCAGAGAGGATAGTCGGGGCTCGGCACAAGCACCTCGTCGCCGGGATTGAGAAGTGCCCGCATGGCGAGCATGATCATCTCCGAGACCCCGTTGCCGATGAACACATCATCGGCGGTGACGTCCATCACGCCGCGATTCTGCTGCTGCATCACCACGGCTTCGCGGGCCGGAAAGATCCCCTTCTGGTGCGAGTAGGGATCGGCCTGGTGGAGGTTCTCGACCACCGCCACCCGCATCGAGCCCGGCATCCGGAAGCCGAACGCCCCCGGATTGCCGATATTGAGCTTCACGATCTCATGGCCTTCGCGCTCGAGCTGCTCGGCGCGGCGGGCGAGCGCTCCGCGGATCTCGTACTTGACGTCGTGGAGGTGTTCGGAAGCGCGGAGGGGTCGAATGGTCATGGGAAGGCTCGGCGAGGTGACGCCAATCCTACACTGGCCCCGGCCGATCGGCCTGGGATCACTCGGCCAGTGCGGCATGGACCGCCGACCACGGCACCGGCAGCCAACGGATGCAGTCCGGCAGGCTCGTGGCGATGCGACCCGCGGCACCGCCGCGACGGGGGGCCGCATCGGCTCGTTCGATATCGCGATCAACGGCCGACCCCAGCCGCTCCAGCCATTCAGGAACCTCCACGCCCGATCCGCTCGCGACACCGAGAAACGTCACGGCTTTCTCCTCGAGGGCGGCGCCGGCACCCACCGGCACGCCGTCCACAAGTTCGGCGACGGCTGGTTTCACCAACGCCTCGAGTTCATCCTGCTCGAGCATGGCGGTAAACGGCCGGCGGACACGGTCGGAGATGCTCGCCAGCCGCACGCTCCAGTGGCCCTCGAGCATGTCGAGCTTCTGCACGAGCGCGGCGGCCGTGTCGCGGGTCTCGTCGCGAAGCCGCTCCCGCCAGGCCTCCGCCGCCGCCGCCGCGCCGCGGCGGGCAAGCACGCGGTGGGCCATATTCACCGGTCGCAGCGTCCAGGCGATCCGGTCGTGCTCGGCCTTGACCCGGAGATAGTCGAGGAAGATGTGGAGGGATTCGCCGCGATCGGACTGCGTGGTGGTCGAGTTCCAGTCGCGGTATTCTGCGTGATTCTCCGCCACGCTCTCGAGCACCAGGCGGAGGCGGGTGGAGGCCTGTTTGATCGGCAGCGCTCCGGAAACGAGATCTTCGATGAGCCGCGCGGGATGCCGAGCGGGCGGCAGGTCGGGCTCGCCCGGCTCCACCGCCCGGTCGATGACTTGTTCGAGCCATTTTCGCACGCCGCCACGCAGGATTCCCCGTAGCGACGAGGGTGAGAGCAGGTGCTGCGTGAACAACCCTGCCCCGTACCGCTCCACGAACTCTCGGACGGCTGCAAACGCTTTGTCGTCCCGCACCCGCTCAAGCACGGAGAGCCGCAACTGCCGCGCGTGCATCATCCAGGTCTCGAGCAGTTTTGGAACGAGCAACGACAGGCCGTCGAGGATTCGAGCGAGTTGCGTGGCTGCATCGGCGTTGCCGTCGCCGCTGCTCTCCACGATCCGTTCAACGAGCGCCGTCGTTGCCGCCTCGAAGACACGGTCGAACTCGCTGACGCTCGCCGCTCCGGGGGGGCGCCGGCTCTCGAGCGCCTTGGCCAGTTGCACGACGGCGATCGCCTCTCGCACCAGCCCGAGCCGAGGCAGGGAGGCCGCCAGTCGCTCCAGGAGTCGCTCGCGGGTGCGGGCCCGCACGATGCGATCGGGCCGCCCCCCGCGAGACAGCGGCACGTAAAGCACCGGCTTGCCGACCAAGCGTTCGCACGCAGCCTGAAATCGCAGCGCCGCATCGGCCGAATCACCGCGAATGAGTGCGGCGAAAAGTCCCCCGACGGAATCCGGCGCTGCCGCCGCGGTGCCCGGGGTGCCGAGGTGGAGCCGTGCCGAGAAGATCCAGAGGGTCTCGCCGGCCTGGACGGAGGCCTCGATCAGCCGTTCTGCGGCGGCGTCGCGCTGCCAGCGGAGGCGATCGAACTCGGTCGGCGACATCCCCGGAGGCGGCTCCTGATCGCGGATGGCGACGAGCGTGGCGGCACGGATCATCGTGCGGCGGAGCCGCCGAAGCGAGTGCCGCCAGCTGCGGATGGAGTCGAGTTCCTCGCGGATCGCCTCCAGGCTGTCGGCCGCGTCGATCCCGCACCAGGCCGTCACCGCCTCGCGGTGCAGCCGAAACACGCCCCGCAGAAACTCTGCCGAGTCCTCGACGGCCGCGAGGCCGTCGAGCGACGCGCCCCCCGGGGCATCGACATCGATCATCCCGCCATCCATGCCATCGTCGGCGGAGTCCCGCCAGACCATCGACTCGTACGCCGCCGCCACCCGCTCTTCGGCGTCGGCCTGATCATCGTCGTCGTCACCGTGGGCCATGTCGCCCTCGTTGTCGCCGGGCTCCCGGCCCACGGCCGCTGCCTCGACGACCTCGACGACGCCGCTGGTGTTCGCCTCGACGAGTTCTAGGAATCGTCGCACCCGTGCACGACCCTGCGGCGAAAGGTCGCCGCAGGCCTGAGCGATCCAGCGGGTCGCCGCCGTGAGCCAGACCGGCCCGCTGCGATCGACGGCCGAGCCTTCGAGAAGCGAGGCCCAGTGCACGAGCAGCCCGGCGGCGCCGTCGAGATCGCCCTCGTCGAGCAGTGTGTCGGCGGCCTGGGCGTGGGTTCGGGGCGACGAGAAGGCGGCCACCTCGCGCCGCCAGAATCCGGCCGGTGGCGCGGCGGTCGTTTCCCGCCGCCGGCGGAGCGAATCAATCACCTCGCGAGCCGAGTCGAGGCATTCACGGCCGGACAGATGGGGCACACCCGAGACGGTGGTGGTGGCATAGCGGTCCCACCATGCCGCCACCTTCTCGACCGCAGCCGCGGCACGGTGGGCCGAGGGCGCGGCAGACGACAGACTGGCATGACGCCAGGCTGCGGCGTAGCCCTCGAGAATCGAACCCGTGGCGGTGACAAGATCGTCGACCCGTGGGTCGGAGAGGCTCTCACCCCCCGGTTCGTGCAGTGGAAACTGCCCTGAGAGCCCCAGAATGTTCCAGGGATCCACCGCGGCTCCGCAGCCGACGGCACGAAGCAGCAGATCGGCTGCGGCGTCGAGATGATCAAGGGCCGCCTCGGCGTCGCTGCCGCGCCACAGAGCCTGCTGCGCCGCCACGACCCGGCTGGTGATTCGCGCGAACATCCGGGCGCTGGCCGCGGGCACGGCGCTGGCGAGACGCTCGGCGGCGGCAGCGCGGCCGAGACGCGCGAGCACCGTCGCCAGCGCCACGTTTTCCACCTGACTGGCTCGCCGTCCGGCCAGCATCGCGTTGATGTGCCGACGCACACCGCCGAAGGGCTGCCGCAGCCGTCGGGATTCGTCTTCCAGCCGCTGCCGGTGCTCGTCAGACACGGTCATGAGCAGGCGGCGGTAAAACTCGTCGCGGTAGGAGGCGATGCGGGGGAGCAGTTCCGAGAGTGGCAGTCCTGCCTGCATCGCCCCCGGCCCGTGGCCCGAAAGGCCGCTCGCCATGAGCATCACCCCCGCGAGCACGGCAGACGATTCCCAGCGGAGTTGCGGCCCGGTCGCGGCACCGTGGCCGCCGGGTTGCCGGGCATCGGGCCACGAGAGGATGCCGTCGAGCGTGGCCTGCTGCACGACCATGCGGCGATAGAGGCCGCGGTCGTCGATCCGCGATGGATCCCAGAGGCCGAACAGATAGTTGGGCCGGCTCGCCGCCGGATGGAGAAAGTCGAAGGCCCGGGGATCGATCGCGAGTTCTTCCAGCGCATCGAGATCGAAGTCGGCCTGCCGCAGCAGTTCGACAGGCACCTCTCCGAGAATCGAGATCGCGCCGGCGACGAGCTGGCGATACCTGCCATGGGACGCCCCGCCTCCGGCGACGTAGAGCGGGATCGGCCGCACCCGCTCGTGGGGATAGGGCTCCGACAGCCGCCCGTTCTCGAGCACGGCGAGCGGCCGCCAGCCGACGTAGTCGTTGAGCCGGTCGATGGCCCGCTGCACGAGGGCGTCACGGTCGTCTTCGAGCCCCCCCTCGGAGAGCACCGCACGGAGCGCTGCCATCACGAAGAACGGCCGCTCGATCGCTCCCACGGGCTGGTGCTCGAGCAGATCGGCGTGGAATCGACGGTAGGCCGGGAGCAGGTGATCGAACACCGTGTCGATTGCCCAGCGGGCCTGCACGGCGTTGCGGAAGGCGGCCTCCGTCGTCTCGAGTTCGGAGAGTCTCGAGCGAATGGCGGCGGCGACCCGCGTGGCGGCATCGGCCGCCTCGACCACCGAACCGTCGGAGTCGGCGGGCTCCACCGCGGCATAGAGCTCGTTGATGCCCCGCCAGGCCGCCGCGTCGAACGCGCCCGACGAAAAGTTGAGGTACCCGAGCATGACCGCCGCGGCGTCTTTGGAACCGGGCGGCTTCGCGGCGTGGGGCATCGAGGGGCATGAGCAGGAGGAAGAATCGGAACAATCGGTGGAATCCTAGCATTTTTGCCGCCGTCGGATCGCGAACTATCCTTGGCCTGTCGTTAGGTCGATGCCCGCGCGAATCCCCAGGAAACTGCCTCCCATGCACCGCTTCCATCCACACTGGATCGGGACCGCGCTCGTTCTGGTGGCCACGTGGCTGGCCTGCATGAGGGCCGCGACCGCCGGCTCGCTCCTCTGCGGCACCGCCGGCGATGAACTCGTCGCGGCACGGGCTGGTCTGACCCGCGAGTGGGTCGTGCAGATACCCTTCGATTCGGCTGGTTGGCAGCTCGAGCATGTCTCCGTCGGCGACGAACTGGTCGTCGCGACCTCCGGCGATGGTGGTGTGCATGCAGTGAAGACATCATCGTCGTCGGACGGCTCGCCGCGTGCGGGCAGCGTGGTCTGGTCGCAACGGGTCGGCCGGCCCGGCGGCCCCGTCGCCCCTGCGGGCATCGGCCCGAACATCGTCACCGTGGCGCGGGATCTCGATCTCTACGCCTTCGACGTGGAAGACGGCAGCCAGACGTGGCATCGCTCGTTTGGTCGTCCACCGGCCGGCGGGGCCGTCACCTCCGGCGATTACGTCTACGAGCCGCTCTCCGGCGACGGCGTGATGCGGCTGCCCGTGAATCCCACTGTCCGCCCCGAGCCCGCGTCGGCACAGCGCCGGACCGGTCGCGATGGCCGGACCGCCGAGGTCGAGAAGCGACAGAAGGCCGGCGATCCGCTCCTCCCGGTTTCGCTCGATGCCGGCGGCCGCATGAGCGGATCGCCTGTTCCCTATCAAGGAGGAGTGGTCTGGTGCACCGACAACGGCATCATCGTGGCCGTCGTGCCCGTCGAGAGCGATACACCTTCGGGCACGGAATGGACGCGGATGGAGTTTGACCTCGGCTCCGCCCCAGCGGGGCCGCTCGTGGTGCGGGGTCCAGTCATCTATGCGGCCACGTCCCGAGGGGATCTGGCCCGGATCGACGACGTGCCGTCGAGTGAATCGCATGTGTTTTCGGCCACCTGGCACGTGGTGCTGCCGCAGCCTCCCGAGGGCGGTCCGCTCGTCGGAGGCGATACGGTGGTGATCTCGCTCGGTGACGAGGGCACGATGGCCTTCGCTCCGGAGACGGGATTCGAGAAGTGGCGGAGCTGCGCCGCCGGAAACCTGCTTTCGGTCACGGGCGACCGCGTGTGGTTGATCGATCGGGTGGGGCGGCTCTCGAGCCTTGACCTGGCGACGGGCATTCCCAGCGAGTGGATGTGCCTCGGCAGCTTCACGCTTCCAATCGTGAACACCGTGAACGACCGGCTGATCCTGGCCTCACCCGACGGGCTCATCGTCTCGCTCGCCCCGCGCCGCACGACCTCGGCCCTGCCACCGGCGGATCCGGATACCGGGGCGCAGGATGGTCCTCAGGATGACGCCACGTCCGACACGAACGAGCGCGAGGAGCCTGCTCCCGAGGATACGGATCGCACTAAAACGTAGGCTGCATGCGGCTCGGGCGTCGTGCGGGTGATGCCGGGCCGGATTGGTTCGCCGGCGGTGGGCATGCTCGGCGCCGGGGATTTTGCTCCGGGATGCCGTGGTGGCCGACTGGGAATCGCCCGTGAGTCGCAAAGATTCCCGGCTTCTGCGCGTGCCCCCCGACCGGCTCCTCAGCATCGGCAGTCACTCGCCGCGCACCCGGGCGGGGTTGATGGGCACGCGATGCTTCGGATCCTGCCGCCAGACGGCCATGAGCAGGCCGTAAAGCTCGCGGTCGTGTCGCGCGAGGCGATGGGGATCCTGAAAGAAGCACTCGCTCGCCACGGCGAAGAACTCGGCGTCGCTCTCTGCGGCGTAGTCATCGAACGCAGTCGAACGGCCGTCATCGAGGGCCTCCTCGAATCGGGTCCGGCTGGCGGCCATCCCGTCGATCCAGTTGCGGCGGTCCTTCGCCGGCAGCGGCGGGATGCCGTCGATGTCGCCATCGAGGGCATCCATGAGATGCGCGCACTCGTGGATTACGACGCTCCGTGCCCCATCGCGGAGTCGGCCGCCATCCATCACACCGGGCCACGAGAGGACCATGCTGCCCCCAGACCAGGTCTCGCCGACGCGGGCCTCCTGCCACTCGAGCTCGCCGCCCCCTTCGAGCGGCGTCGATCGCGGCACGAGATAGTCGCCCGGGTAGACCAGCACCGATCGGAGCGCGTCGAACCACTCGTCGTCGAACCCGAGCGCGACCAATGCCGCCTGCCCGGCGATCGTCACCCGCACCTCGTCGGTGACCTCGAGTCCCTGGCAGCCCTCGAAGCGTTTCTCGGCCACGAACACGGTGATCCAGCGCTGCAACCGCTCCCGCTCCCCGTCATCGAGCCACTGGGCCTGCTTCACGCCACGGCGGAGGATGTCGTGCCAGGCGCCGGGAAACGGCCGGTCGGCGATGGCGCGGCGGCGGCGGGCCCGCATCCACGAAAGCAGCATGGCATGAGCACCCGCGGCCAGTGGCTACTGCGGCGGCACCGGGGCGAGGGGCATCCGCCGCAGGAACAGATCGAGGGCCATGATCAGGCAGCCCACCGAAAGGGCCAGGAACGAGAGCAGGAGCATCGCCGTGTCGATATTCATCGGGGAGCGGCGCTGCGGCTGGTGCTGCGGATCGTCTGTCATGTCGTCCTCTCGACTCTCAGCATTCCGTGCTGCGATCGGGCTCTTCAGAGCCGGGTCGTCACCTTGTCGCCCCGCTGCACGATGCCGCGGGCGAAGTCCTTGTCGATCTTCGCCACCGCCTGGTCGGGCGTGATGGTCTTCACGTGCGCGCGGCCGATGAACTGGTCGTTGCGATAGACGTTGAGTGTGTGCCCCACCTGCAGGCCGTCGTCGCTGCCGAGCGAGACCTGAATCGAGTCTTCTCTCACGGCGAGCACGTCGCCGTCGAGAGTGGGAACGAGGTCCTTGGGAAGGTTGTCGATCACGAGGCCGTTTTGCTTGAGGAGGAGGCGGGCGTTGGCCACCTGCTTCTCGAGCTGGGATTTCCGCTCTTCGGCGATCTCGAGTTGGGCCTGCACCTCGGCGAGCGAGGCCGAGAGTTGGGCCGACTTGTCGACCTGCGCATCGACCTTCTGCTGCTGGTCCTTCACCTGGGCTTGGAGCGCGGCCACATTTTTGTCGGCCTCGAGCAGATCGTCGCGGAGTTTTCGCACATCCTCGACGGCCTGTTCCATCTTGGTCTGCCGCTCGTCCTTCTCAGCGCGAAGCTTCAGCAGTTCTGCGTTCTTCTGCTCGATGGCCGTCTGGAGCTTGCCAAGCACCTGATCGCGGGATCGCTCCGAGTCGGCGACTTCCGCCTCGAGGCTGGCAATCTTCTCTTTCAACTCCTCACGCTCTTTCGTGGCCTGCTCGATCTGATACCGATAGCCGGGCCGCTGGCCAGGCAGCAAGTCAGTTCCCCCGCGCTCCACTTCGTCCTTCCAGTTGACGTGCGACATGTAGACAGCGCCGGCGAACGTCATCAGCATGAGGCTCATGACGAACACCGCGAACACGAAGATCTTGCCGATGATGTTCATGGGGTCCCTCGCCGTGGGGCCGCTTTCCGGGCCGCTGCACTGCATTGTCGACGCTGACGGCTGCCCCGGGCAAGCCGACGGGACCGCCCGGCAGTCCTGCTGGGTGTGATCGGCAGGCGGGTCCGGTCGGCTCAAGCGCTGGTGGCCCCAGCCCCTTCCGTCGACCATCGGCAGCCCTTCCGCCGCCCGCGGGCCAGTGATTCCAGCGTCACCGCCGCCATGATCGCCACGCATGCCGCAACCGGCAGGGTTCCCCAGAGAAGCCACGGGCTCGTGCGGCCGTCTCGTCGCACGGGCACACGGAGCGTGGCCGTCTCCCGCCGTGGTCCACGGGCGAGGAGTCGTCCGCTGCCGTCGATCGCCGCCGAGAAGCCCGTGTTGGCCGCAATCACGAGCGGAGTGCGGAGTTCGACGGCCCGAAAGACGGCCCCTGTCAGATGCATGTCGAGTTCGCTCGATCCCCAGAACCAGCCGTCGTTGGTGAGGTTCACGATCACGTCCGGCCTGCGGCCCCGGGCGGTGAGCTCGCGCACGAGCGAGCGGCAGGCGTCGGGCAACGCGGTCTCGTAGCAGATCGTGGGGGCGACCCGGTAGCCGGCGATCTCGATCTCCACGGGCGCCTCGCCAGCAGTCAGCCCTCCCGGGAGAGGCGTGAGGCGATAGAGAAAGGGAAAGCGATCGGCGAGCGGCACGTATTCACCGAACATGACCGGATGCATCTTGTCGTAGCGGGCCAGCGGCGTGCCGTCGGCCGCGAGGAACAGGGCGGAGTTGAAATGCTCGACACCCTCCGCCGCATGGGGCGTGATCACCTGGCGATCAAGGCCCACGAGCCAGTGGGTGCCGTAGCGCTTCGCATACCCAGCCAGCGCGTCGAGCCGCTGCTGCGAGAGGGCGTCGCGGCAGCGGGTCTGGCGGTCGGCGTCGGCTGCGTTCACGCCATTCGGCGTCGGGCCGAGCATCTGGGTGAGCACCTCCTCATCGATCACCTCGGCAGGGTCGATCTCGAGGAGGCCCCAGCGCCACATCGTCTCGGGCCAGACGATGAGATCGGGCGGGGTTTCGGAATCCGCAAGCCCCGCGAGGGTCAGTTCGTCGTAGTGGCGGGCCACGTCCACTGCCGCGTCGGGATCGTGTTTGAGCTCGGTATCGATCGAGCCCTGCACAAGCAGCACGTCGAGCGGCCGCTCGGTCGCCGGTGGATCGCCGGCGACTCGCCAGGTGCCATACAGCAGTGCGAGTGCGACCGTAGCCGTCGCCACGCCGACATCGACCATCGACTTCCCTCGGGGCGGTCGTTCCAGTGCGACGGTGATCCCGGCGGCGGCCGCCATCACGATCCCGCCGATCCCCACGGCCCCGAAGGCGTCGGCTGCCTGAAGGAGTGTCGTCCACCGCCACTGCGTGTGACCGAGCATGCCAAACGTGAAGCCGCCAAGCACCCAGCCGCGGGTCTGCTCGCACGCCATCCAGGCCACCGCCGCGGCCGGCACGAGCGGCCACCGCCAGTCATGCACCAGTCGCCGAGCCGTCCACACAAAGAGCGGCACGTAGATCGCGAGATAGGCGGAGAGGGCGAGCCAGCCGAGCGACGTCGCCGGGTGCGGTAGCCGCAGCCAGTGGATCGTCAGCACCCAGGAGACGAAGCCGCTCGTCCAGATCGCCAGCCAGGGATGCCGGCCCGCCAGCGTGTCACGCCGCACCAGCGTCAGCCAGGGCAGGGGGGCGAGCCAAGCGAGCATCCAGAGATCGGCCGGCGGTTGCACCAGGAACATCGCGGCCGCCCCGGCGAGCGCGATCAGCCACACGCTGCGGTCGTCCCAGGCGGCGTCGTTCACCTCGACACTGGAAGTCCGTGTCACGTCGGCACCTCGAACTCCGCGATCACGACCCCGGTCTCGACGGGTTCATCCTCGTCGACATGCTGCACGACGAGCCGTCCCGACACGGGAGCCTCGAGATCGATCGTCACGCCACCAGCCACGAGTTCGGCCACGCGATCTCCCTCGATGACCGTGGCGCCTGGCGGAACGAGCCATAGCGACAGTACCAGCGGCATGTCGCCGAGCCCGAACTCGGGCACTACGAGCGGCTCACGCCGCAGCGGATCGTGCGGAGGCATGGCGTCGTCACGCGGCCCGTGGGGAATCGCCATGGCGAGTCACCGCTGCTCGCGGAGCCACTGCAGCAGCACGCTCCCCACGGCTGCGAGCGACTCCGCCGAGCAGGAGGCGGGCGTATCCGCGGTGGTGTGCCACTGCGGGTAGTCAAAATCGATGATGTCACAGGTGGGGATGCCGGCGATCATCCGGAGCGGCACATGGTCGTCCTCAACGGCGTATTTCGGTCGCGCGACGAACTGCGGCACCTGCATCCGACTGGCCACGTCCCAGATCGCATCGACGACCGGCCGCGTGTCGGGCCAGTCGACGCTGTGCTGCTCCTGCCAGATCGCGAGGTCGCGGTCGGCGACCATGTCGACGATCACGCCGCAGCGGTAGTCATGCTTCAGGCGGTCGGCCTTCCGGTCGGCGGCAAACGTCCGCGCGAAGAAGTTGGAGCCGAGACAGTAGGGATCCCGTGGGGCGACGACATATTCCTCGGCGTCGAAGCAGACGAAGTCGATGCCCACGGGGCCGGGAAGCGCGGGCATGGCGGCTGCCAGTTCCATCATGACCGCCACGCCGCTGGCCCCGTCGTTGGCCCCGATGAACACTCCCTGGGGATCGGTGGGATCGCGGTCGGGAAAAGGTCGGGTGTCGTAGTGGGCGCCGATCAGCACCCGGTCGGTGCGTTCAGGATGCCATGAGACGATGAGGTTTTCGATGTGCACCGGCTGGCCCGAATGACGGTCGCGAATCTGGAAGGCCTGGCCTGTGACGGTGCCGCCGGCTTTCCGAAAGTGGTCGGCGAGCATCGCCCGCTGCCGTTCCATTGCAGGCGACCCGCTGGGCCGCGGGCCGAGTTTGCAGATCTCCTCGAGGTGGCCCATGGCCCGCTCGCCCGAAAATCCGGAAGGTGCCTTCACGTCGTCGGCCGCCGCGGCCAAGGCAACGACGACGCCCACGAGCACGAGGCCGAACCGGATCGAGAAGCGTGACGCGGGCATCATGGATGGCACGAGCGACCAGGGGCGGGCACTGATATCACTGCAGTCTATCGGCCCTTGGGGAAACCCATGCATCGGAATCTCGTTCGGCAGGCCGTCGGCTACCCTGGTGCGGGACTCGGGGCGGTGCGTGGTTCCGATCGTCGAGCGAGGCCGTTTCCGGTGACCTGTGGAGTGACCCTGCGGCAGGGCCTACACTTCGGAACAGTTGTGATTCCGGCACTGGACGCTGAAACCCCGATGATGTCGTTTGCCCCCGGTCTTCGTCGTGATCGTGTCGCCGCCGGCCGGCGATGGTATGCGGCCGTCGTGCGGCCTCTGATCGCGACGCTCGTGTTCGTCGTGCCGGCCGCGGTTCGCGGCGGCGGCGGTCCCGAAAACGTCTTCGTCGTGGTCAATCCGGCGAGCGCCGACAGCCTCGCGGTGGCCAACGCGTTCGTCGCCGCCCGGAAGGTGCCCCCGATCAACGTCCTCATGCTGCCGTGGCAGGACAGCGCCGAGAGCACCACGGTGGGCCGCTTCCGTAACGAGTTGCTCGCGCCGGTCGTGAGAGCGATCGACTCGCGTCGGCTTTCGGCGCAGATCGACTGCGTCGCCTGGTCGAGCGACTTTCCGTGGCGCATCGACTACAAGGACGAGCTCCCCGCCGACATTGTTTCCAAGGATCCGTTTCCCTCGGCATCGTTGACCGGGATGACGATGCTCTACGTGGCGATCCAGAGCGGCGTGCCGGGCTGGCTCGATCCGGAGAGCAACGATTACTTCCGGCCGCTCGGCAAGGATGGCGTGCCTGAGACGACGCAGGGATTCCGTGGGTGGTATGGCTGGGGCCAGGACGGCACGCTCCTCGAGGCCGGAGGAACCCGCTATTTTCTGTCGGTGATGCTCGGCGTCACCTCCGGTCGGGGCAACACTCCCCGCGAGGTGGCCGCCTACCTCCGGTCGGCCGCGCTGGCCGACGGAACTCATCCCAAGGGCACGATCTACTTCATGACCAACGCGGACGTCCGCACGACGACCCGCAGCAGCGTTTTCCCGGCGACGGTGAAGGCGCTCAAAAAACTCGGCGTCAACGCCGAGATCGTTCCCGGCTCGCTGCCCTCGGGCAAGCGGGATGTCGCGGGCGTGATGACGGGCACGCCCACCTTCGACTGGCGGGCCAGCGGCAGCACGATCCTGCCGGGCGCGATCTGCGAAAACCTCACGAGTTTCGGCGCGATCTTCACGCCGTCGGCTGATCAGACGCCCCTCTCCGAGTTTCTCCGGTTTGGTGCGGCCGGTTCGAGCGGCACCGTGATCGAGCCGTACTCGATTCAGGCCAAGTTTCCCCACGCCGCCATCCAGGTGCATTATGCCCGCGGCGCGAGTCTCGCCGAGGCCTTCTACCAGTCGGTGCGGGCGCCCTATCAGCTGCTCGTGGTCGGTGACCCGCTCTGCCAGCCCTGGGCGTGGATCCCCGAGGTCGAGGTGGTGAACGCCGCCGATTCACGGGTGCTCGCGCCGGGTACGACGCTCGCCGGCATCGTCACCCTCGAGCCGCGGGCGAGCGTTCCGAATGGCGGTGCCGCCGACCGCTTCCAGCTCTTCGTCGATGGTGTCCGCGTCACCGAATGCGGTGCCGGCGGACGTCTCACGCTCGACACCGCGGCCCTCGCCGACGGCCATCACGATCTCCGTATCGTGGCGATCGATGCCACGGCCATCGAGACGCAGGGCCGGTGCATCGTGCCGGTCATGTTCGCCAACCATGGCCGCTCGCTCGAACTCACGGTCGAGCCGCTCACGACGAGCCGCAAGGGAACGGTTCGCGTGAGCGTGAAAGGGAAGGGCATCGATGGCGCGCTGGTGTTCGCCACGGGACGGGTGCTTGGCCGCACCACCGGGCCCGAGTCATCGATCGAGGTGCCCGCCGAACTGCTCGGCCGCGGCACCGTGACTGTGCGGGCGACTGGCCGCGGCGGCCCCAAGCCAGCCGACGGGGCCAGTGCCGTTCCGGTAACGGTCGAAGTCACCGACTGACACGTCGCCCCTCCGCTGAGTTCCTGACCGTGGCAAGCGACTGGCAGTAAGGCCGCGGGCTCCGGTACAAGCCGACCGGCCGTGAGGCCGCGGGCTGGCCTGGTGCGCGGCTCGGGGCTGCCCATGCCCCGTCGCCGGACGTTCGCTCCGGACATCCTGTCCTTCGCTCACTCGGACGCCGCCGGCGCTTCGGCATCCTGCCTGCGCTTGGCTTCATACGCCGGCTCAGGGGCACGGGCAGCCTCTCGCTGAGTTCATGCCGGTTTCGTGAAAGCCGACTGGCCGTGAGGCCGCGGGCTGCCCTCGTGCGCGGCTCGAGCCCGTGAGAGCCGATCTGCCACCCACCTTGAACGCGCTTTTATCGCACCGGGTTCTCGGGGGGCAGGACCGCGACGTCGGAGCGTGCGCGGGGAGGAGCGTGGCCGGTGTCGACTGCGCGACCGTGATGGGCCTGCGAGAGATGATCCACGAAATCAGTGCGGGCGCCCTTGAGCACGAAGACCTCGCTCGAGGCGTCGGCGGCGCCGTGGGGCCGTACGATGCAGATCACCTCCGCTTTGCCCTCGTGCTGCCGCACATGTTCGAGCAGCGCTGCCTCGCCGGAGGAGAGTGTCGTATTGACCGCCGTCGCGCGGGACGCGGCTCCTGCCGGCAGCGGCGAGGGGACCGCCGGCTCGTCCACCGGCATGCCGGTCGAGGCCGTCGGCACCGCGTCGGCACGGTCCCGGCGATCGAACGAGACGGCCGGCATCTCCGCTGGCATGGCCGGCACGTGCGGGCCACCGGCCGTTGCGACCGCGTCGAGGCCGTTGCTCGGATACACATTGCGAAACACGAACGCGAGGCCCGACTCTTCGAGTTGGTCGTGAATCGACGGGAGGGCCGCGAAGAGACCCTCGTTGTCGGCTGGGTCGGCGGCGTTGCAGACGCCGATCAGGGTGCCATCGATCCCGAACAGACCGCCGCCGCTCCGGCCCTGCACGGGCTGGCCCGCGACCTGCAGGTTCGAGGGTCCGAGGTATTTGTCGACGGCCGTCACGCGGCTGTGGTGGACCGTGGGATCCTTGCCTCCATCACAGCCGACGGTGACCACCGAAGAGCCGACCGGCGTGGTGCGATCGGTGCCGCCGACGCGAACCGGATCGATCCGCGCCTCGGTGAAGATGCTGACGAGCGCGAGGTCGCGCTTCAGATCCCAGGAAACGACCTGGCCGGCGACGCCTCGCACGCCCTGGGGGCCGAAGGTGTCGACCTCGACGCGGCCCTTGCCCTGCGAGTCGCGAAAGACGTGGCCGCAGGTCAGGATCAGGGCCTCCCCCTGACGGCAGTCGATCACGGTGCCGGTGGCCCACGAGACGCCCGCGGTGTCCTCGACGCGAAGCCGGGCGGTGGCGCTGAGCAGTTTCCCTTCGAGATCGGCCCGTGTTGCCGTATCGGGCTGGTGGTCAACTGCTGCCGGCAGAGACGACGACGGGGGATTGGGCAGGGGTTCGGCGGCAGCGGAGAGGGCCCGCGGCGGAAGCGAAGCGACGGCGGTAAGAGGGACCGGTGACTCGGTGGCGAGCGGGCCGCTTGCGGAGGCGACAGGCAGCGGCACGCCGGGGATCTGGGGCTGTTCGGCGGCGGGCGCCGCGGTGGCCGCGAGCGGTGTGGCACCGAGCGGCGCCGCCGCCTTGGCCAAGAGCGCTTCGAGTTCGGAGCGTGTGGTCGCGCCGTTGATGCGACCGACCTCGTGCCCCTTCACGAGCAGGATGTAGCAGGGCACGCCCGTGACGCCGAAGCGTCGCACGACATCGGTCTCGCTATCCACATCGACGTGCCGCACCACCCAGCCGGCCGTTTTGATTTCGGCCACAAGCGGGGCCATCTGGCGACAGGGTCCGCACCACGACGCCGAGAAATCGAGCAGCAGCACTTCGCCCGACCGGGCTGCGGCGGCCGGATTCGCGGCCACCGGCAGGGCGGGGGCCATGCAGCACAGGGCCGCGATCCAGACGCTGATGGTTCGAAGGCTCTTCATCGGTCACTCCACTGCTGGTGGGGCGGTTCCACCGTCCCGCTCCGCGGGCCTGGCAATCGCCCTGCGAGCGGTCGGGATAGTGGCGGCGACTCCGGGGAGCGACAAGGTCACTTTCGTCAGCACGGGATTGCCCAGTCGGCCGGCATTTCCTCGATCCCCCATGGATTCCTACAATCCGCCGGCCCGCCTTCCCCGTCCCCACTGGTTCGTTCCGCATGCCTGCATCCGCCCAGCGCCGCATTCTCGTCACGTCGGCACTACCCTATGCCAACGGCCACATCCACCTCGGGCACCTCGTCGAGTACATCCAGACCGACATCTTCGTGCGGTTTCAGAAACTCCGCGGCCACGAATGCATCTATCTCTGCGCGGACGACACGCACGGCACCGCGATCATGATCCGGGCCCGCGCCGAGGGCCGCAGCGAGCGGGAGTTGATCGCGGAGATGCGGGAGGCCCACCTCGCCGACTTCGCAGGCTTCCAGGTCGCCTTCGACCACTATGGCTCGACCGACAATCCCGCCAACCGGCGGCTCTGCGGTGAGGTCTGGACAGCCCTGCGCCGTCGCGGGCTCGTGGTGTCGCGGGACGTGCAGCAGCTCTTCGACCCCACGGCGGGCACGTTTCTCGCCGACCGATTCGTGAAGGGCACTTGCCCGCGATGTCGTGCAGCGGATCAATATGGCGATACCTGCGAGCAGTGCGGGGCGACCTACGCCCCCGCCGACCTGATCGATCCGGTGAGCACGCTCTCGGGCACGCGACCGGAGGTGCGGTCGGCCGAACACCTCTTCGTCACGATCGAGGAGTTTCACGGGTTCCTCGCCGAATGGACGTCGTCGTCGGGGGCGCTCGACTCGCGGATCGCCAACTATCTGGCCGGACACTTTCTGGGCGATCCATTGCGCGACTGGGACGTCTCGCGGCCGGCCCCCTACTTCGGCTTCGAGATTCCCGACGCCCCGGGCCACTACTGGTATGTCTGGTTCGACGCGCCGATCGGCTACCTCGCCGCGACCGCCGAGTGGTGCGAGTCGAACGGCAGTGCGTTTGAAACCTGGTGGGGCCGCAGGGGTGGTCCGTCGGCCGAGATTCACCACTTCATCGGCAAGGACATCGTCTATTTTCACACCCTCTTCTGGCCGGCGATGCTCGAGGCGGCGGATCTCGCCCTGCCCACGAAGGTTCGCGTGCACGGCTTTTTGACCGTCAACGGTCAGAAGATGTCGAAGAGCCGTGGCACCTTCCTACTTGCGCGGACGTGGCTCGAGCATCTCGATGCCGGTGCACTGCGGTATTACTACGCGGCGAAACTCTCGGGGGGCATCGACGACATCGATCTCAACCTCGACGAGTTCATGCTGAAGGCCAACGCCGACCTCGTGGGGAAGGTGGTGAACCTCGCCAGCCGCACGGCGCGGTGGCTCGAGTCGACCGGCCTGGCGGCCGCCTACCCGACCGACAACGGCCTGTTCGCCCTGGCTGCCGCCGAAGGCAACGAAATCACCCAGGCCTACGAGGAGGGCGACTTCGCCCGCGCGATGCGAACGATCATGCTCGCCGCCGACCGGGCCAATGCCTATGTCGACGCCGAGCAGCCGTGGAAACTCGCCAAGGCTGGGGCCGAGGCAGCGGGCCGCCTGCAGGAGGTGGCGAGCGTCGCCATCAACCTGTTTCGCCAACTCGCCGTCTACCTCGCCCCGGTCCTGCCGACACTCGCCGACCAGGCGGGTGAACTCGTCGGCGGGCCGATTCGTTCGTGGGATGAATCCCAAGTACCGCTTGTGGGCATGCCCGTGGCGGCCTTCAAGCCGCTGATGAAACGCGTTGAAGCCACACAGATCGAGGCCCTGATCGTGGCCTCGACGGCTGCTGCCGAGAAACCTCCCGGAGAACCCTTGATGGACACGACCTCGACCTCCACGGCCGCCGATTCCGCCGAGCCACTCGCAGCGGAACCCCTCGCGGCGACCTGTACGATCGACGACTTCGCGAAGATCGATCTCCGCGTGGCACGGATCGTCGCCGCGGAGGAGGTGCCCGAGGCCAAGAAGCTCCTCAAGCTCACCGTGAGCCTCGGTGGCGATGCGACACGAACGGTGTTTGCCGGCATCAAGGGATTCCACGAGCCGGCGGCGCTCGTCGGCCGGCTGGTGATGGTGGTCGCGAACCTCGCCCCGCGGCAGATGAAGTTTGGGCTGAGCGAGGGCATGGTCGTGGCGGCGAGCGGCGCGGGGGCCACGGGTGTCTATCTGCTCTCGCCCGACTCGGGCGCGCTGCCTGGCATGCGACTGCATTGAAGCCACGGTGAGGTGAATGTTGGCGGGTGCGAGCGACGGGCTTCCCTGGCCGGTATAATTCTGGCGGTGCAGGAGTGCCCTCACCGGGCAGGAGCCCATCACCTCGGCATACGGGAGACTCGACCATGGCCAAGACCATCCTCTTTCCGACCGACTTTTCCACCGCCAGCGATGCCGCGCTCGAGCATGCGGCGATCCTCGCGCACTCGACCGGTGCGAAGCTCCTGATTGTTCATGTCGAGGAGCCGCCTCTCGCCTACGGCGGCGGCGAGCTCTATTACGGCATCCCCGAGCCCGACTCCGACCGGATCCTCAAGATGCTCGAAGATGTGAAGCCCAAGGATGCGTCGGTGCCGTTCACCCACCGGCTCACGATGGGCGATCCCGCCGGAGAGATCGTCCGCATCGCTGGCGACGAGGGGGCCGAGATGATCGTGCTCGGTACCCACGGTCGCACGGGGGTGACGCGGGTGCTGATGGGCAGCGTGGCCGAGTCGGTCGTGCGACGGGCGCCGTGCCCGGTGCTCGTGTATCGTGAGACGGCGGCAAAACTCGCGCGGCCCAAGGCCGCCGCAGCCAGCGGCTAGAACGATCCGCAGTTCTCTCGGACGCGATCGAAACCCTCATCCCAACCCATGACCGCACGGCCCATCCTTGAACTCCGCGCGCGGGTGCGCCGTGCCGTTCGCGACGTGTTCGACGGACGTGGATTCGTCGAGGTCGACACGCCGGTGCTCTCGCGGGAGGTGCTGCCCGAGGCCCACATCGATCCGATCGCGGTGTCACTCGACGACGAGACGGCGCCGCGATTTCTGCAGGCGAGCCCCGAGGCCCTGATGAAGCGGCTGCTCGCCCGCGGAGCTGGGCCGATCTACCAGTTTGCGCAGGCGTTTCGCGCGGGCGAGCGGGGCAGCCGGCACGATGTCGAGTTCACGCTGCTGGAGTGGTATGAGCCGGGAGCGACGCTCGATACCGCCACCGGCCTGATCGAGGCGGTCTGCGCTGCCGCGGTCGGCACCCGTGGCCTCGAGGTGACGACCTGCAGCCACGCCTTTTCATCCCTTACCGGCACCGATCCGTTCGGGGCCTCCGCCGACGAGTTGGAGCAGGCCCTCCGCCGACACGGCGTGAGGCTGCCGGAGGGCACCGACCAGACAGCAGCGGATGACCGCTGGGACCGGGCTTTCGAGCTCTTGCTCGCCGAGGTGGTGCAGCCGAAGCTCGGTCACGGCCGGCCCACGATGCTTGTGGACTGGCCTGCTTCGCAGGCGGCGTTTGCGCGGCTGGATCCCGGCGCAGCCCACGTCGCCCGCAGGTTCGAACTCTTTCTCGCGGGCGTGGAACTGGCCAATGGCTGGGAGGAAGAGACCCGACGCGAGGTGCTCGCGGAGCGGATCGCCGCAGCCAATCGGATTCGCAGCATGGCGGGCCGCCGGGTGTTGCCGGTTCCTGAGAGCCTGCTCGCAGCCCATGGCGAGACGATGCCGGCGGGCTTTGGCGCGGCTCTGGGCTTTGACCGGCTGGTGATGCTCGCCGCGGGCGCCGATTCGATCGCCGCCGTGCGGTGCTTCATCGGCGAGTCCTGAGAGTTCCGCGGGCACCGACCGCTTGACTATGGCTCCACGTCAACTGCGGCGATGACCCACCGCTCCAAGCGGCCCTTGCCAGACGTCACCACCTTGGGCACGACGATCAGGCGGAGCGTGCCGCCGATGGCGGTGGCACCGCAGCCAGCGAGCGTTGCACGCACCGCCCAAGCACCGTCGTCGGAACCCAGCGGCGTGGCCGATGCCACCCTTGGTCGCGTGTTGCCGCAGGCTGCGACGGCCTGCACGGGCGGCATGGCCGTGAACCGCGTCATCCGATCGTCGGCCCGCTCCGGTTGATCCTCGTCCGGACCGGCGTGGGCGGGGAGCAGAGACGCCGCGGACACTCCCAGCGCCTCTGCCGGCCGGCCCTCGCGGACGGCGTCGATCCAGGTCCCCGCAGCGGTGACGGCGCGGTGGCGGATGATCCAGCGATCCACGGTCGCGGTGGTCACGGCCTGGGCGCCGAAGCCGAGGGAGAGGGCGAGGCCGGCGAGGGCCAGAAGCCTGCCAGCCTTCGCCGCTTCAGGACGGCCCACCTCCGCAAGCGCCGCCAGAGCCAGGGCCGCGCCCACGATTGGCACGACCCACGCGAACCGAGTGGCGAGCGCCAGGGCCGAGCATGCGCCGACGGCCAAGGCGGCGACAGCCAGCGGACTCACCGGCCGGTATTCGTTCGTTGGTTCCATCGGCCGGCCACTAGTTCTTCACGGCCACGCGAAGCTCTGGTTCGCCCTCGAGCCGCTTGCGACGGACGGCATACCGGATGATGAAGTCGCTGCTCGTTCCCTTGGCGACCGTGTCGGTGTCGAAGGCATGGTCTGGCCGGCCGAACGGGCCATGGAGCGTCGAGCCCCGCACCCACTGCAGCCAGCGGCGGTCGGGCGCCAATCCGAAAAACATCCTCGATTCGGGTGCCGACTGGATGTAGTCCCGAGGCACCGCCGCCGTGTGGAGCGTGGCGGCGGTGAAGCAGACCACGATCCACGCCGCGATCGCCGCCACGAAGGGAGTGGCGAACATCTCCACCGGCTTGCGGAACTTGACCTTCGTCCGGGAGACACGATCGGAGATTTCCCGGAGCGTGACCAGGATGAGCGCGAACAGGCCCCACATGCAAATGAAGTCGAGCAGGTAGTCATAGCTCGGCAGCCGCGGCCTGAGGATCGCCACCGCCGATTCGAACCAGGCCGTGGCGAAGCTGGCGGCGAGCAGAAGGTTGAGCACCATGATGGCCGATCCCCACAGCCCCTCCCGCCAGAGGGCGAAGGTGACGGCGACGAAGACGGCGAGCAGCGCCAAAGAGATGATCATGAGCGTGGTTTTCCCTTTGCAGCGGCGGCGACCGGCGGACCCGAAGGAGGCGACGCGGCCGCCGTGAACACCCGCTGCAGCTCATCGAGCGACGTCGAGCCCTCGATGACCAGCGCCATGCCTGCATCGCGGAGCTGCTTCATGCCGTCCTGCATGGCCGCCTTCCGGAGCGTCGCCTGATCGGCACCCGCAGCGATCGCCTTGCGAAACATCGCCCCCGAGGCCAGCTCATAGATCGCCGTCCGGCCGAGGTAGCCGGTCCCGCCGCAGAGTCGGCAGCCGTGCTCGGAGGCCTTGCGGAGATGTGGCAGCTGTTCGGGAGTCAGCTTCATGCGGGCAAGCAGTTCCGGCGGTGGCGGATACTCCTCGCGGCACTTCGGGCAGAGTTTTCGCACCAGCCGCTGGCAGAGGGAGCCGACGAGCGTGGTGGCGAGCAGCTGCGGCGGCACACCGCAGGCGGCGATCCGGGCCACGGCATCGGTCGCGTCGTTGGCCTTGAGACTCATGACCACATACTTGTCTTCGGAGGCCAGTTTCACGAGTTCGCCGACGAGCGCCTTGTCACGGATGTCGCGGGTGAGGATCGCGTTGGGATAACTCCGCAGTGAACCCCTGAGCGCGTCGAGCGCGGTCACGCCCGTGCGGGCGTCGAACGTCACCGGCTTGACGTTCTGGATTTCACGAGGCGGCGACGCAGCATCCTCGAGCGAGATGAAATCCCGGAGCAGCCGATCGGTGGCCAGGGTCAGGATGTCGAATGTCGTGCTGAGCCCGGAGCCCGATGGCGACGACACGAGGATCAGCCCGCGCTCGACTGCTGTCAGACCGATCACCTGCTCGGCCACTGCCGCCGGCATGCCGAGGTCGCCGAGCTTTTTGAAGACCGCAGCCGGCGGGTCGAGCTGGATGATTACTTGCTCTCCGGTCGCCTGCCCGCGGACCGACAGACGGCAGTTCCGCGGCTTGCCGTCGACCTGAAGCATGAACGGGGCGGCCTTCGCCTCCCGCGCCCCCGGCGGCAATCCGCAGAGCGTCTTGAGGGCCGCGAGCACGGCCTGACCCACCTCGAGGCTCGACTTCGGCGCCTCAACCCACGACTCCTTCTCCCGACGGCTCCGCGGCGGCTGGCGGACCTTGGGCTTTTCCCAGACTCCGTCAACCTCGTGCCGAACGCCCATGCCGGCGGGCTCGCAGTCGATCACCATCGTGTTGGCCCGCGCCATCACTGCGGCGAGCATCGTCTTGCGGGCCTCTTCGAATCCGGGAAGTTTCTCCGCCGCCTCCAGCCGCGCGGCCGTCTCGGCTGCGTCCTTGCCACCAACCGCGGAGAGCGACACCTTCGGGATCAGGTCGCCCGCGTCGAATCCCGTGTCGATCTCGATGCCGAAAGGGGCGACAAGCCCGGCCACGATTCGCCGCGCATGGCCCGCCGTGAGCACCTGCTCGGCCGGGGGAACCGTGGCATTGCGGAGCACGGAGTAGGTGATGGCAGGGGCGAGCCAGGCCACCAGCATCAGCCCCAGGCCGCCGAGAGCCGACGGGATCCACCAGGCCACGAGGGCGGCGATGAACATCGGGAGTCCGCAGATCAGACCCCAGAAGGCGGGCGTGAACTTGTGCTTGGTGGCATCGCGAGACACCCAGTCCACCGTCCGCATCCAGGCGAGCACACAGAGCCACCAGATCACCGCCGGCACGATCGCCAGGCCACCTCCGGCGCCACGGCGCTCCCAGCCCTCGGGCAGGTGCTGCGGCCATCCGAGGGACGCCGTGTCGGCCGCGACGGCAGGGCTCGCGGCCCACGCGGTTACTATGATGCAGGCGGCCACCGTGAAGCAGGCGAAAGAGGCGAGACGGCGGCGGAGTTCGTGCATCACGATTACCCGATGCCCTTCAGCGCCATCTCGAGCGCTTCACGGTTGGGGGCGATCTCCATCGCGTCGTGCCGATCGATGAGCTCCTGATCGATGAGGCTCTTGAGGCTCATCGTGAAGTCCTGCATGCCATCGCGGAACGACTTGCGGATGTGGTCGGCGAGCAGATGGTCCTGTTCCTCGAGCACGTACTTCCGCACCAGCACGTCGAAGAACATCACCTCGCAGATCGGCACCCGGCTGACTCCCGGCCTGATCGACTTGAGCAGTTTTTGCGCGATGATCCCCTTCATGTTGAAGGCGATCGCACTGCGGATCGAAGGATGCTCTTCCTGCGGAAAGAGATCGAGGATGCGACCGATGCAACTCGAGGCACTCGCGGCATGGATCGTGCCGAACACGAGATGACCCGTCTCGGCGGCGTGGATCGCCGTCTTGAAGGTTTCCACGTCACGGAGCTCGCCGACGAGGATGATGTCGGGATCCTCGCGGACCGCGTGCTTCATTCCGATCTCGAAGTTCTTGACGTCGGTGCCGATCTCCCGCTGGTTGATCAGGCACTTATCTTCGGTAAACACGAACTCGATCGGATCTTCGAGCGTGAGGATGTGCTTGCGATACCGCTGGTTGATGTAGTTGAGCATCGAGCCGATCGTCGTGCTCTTGCCCGAGCCGGTCACGCCGGCGAGCAGCACCATGCCCTGATCGAGCACGCACATCTTCTCGATGCTCTCGGGCAGAAAGAGCCCCTTGAAGTCGGGGATCTTGTTGTTGACGCGGCGGGCGACCAGGCCGAGCGAGCCCTGCTGGTAGAGCAGGTTGACACGGAACCGCCAGCGAACGTCGTCAACGACGCAGGTGTGCGCGAAGTCGCAGCCGCCGTCGGCGTCGAGGATCCGCTTCTGGCGGTCATCGAGCATCGCCAAGCAGAGCCGCTCCATCGTGTCGGCATCGATCTTGTCGTGCTTCAGGGGCTGCAGCGCCCCCTTGACCCGCATAAACGGCGGCTGATCCACCTTGAGGTGCAGGTCGCTCCCCTGGAGTCGTACGAGCGCCTCGAACAGCCGGTCGATCTCCAGACGGCCCTTCTTGCGGAGGCCGCGGACCGGAGTCGGGGAGGATTCTTCGGGGACTATTTCAGTCGTGGACATCGGTTGGTCGCCGGGAGAGAACCTGGTGTCTGTGAGATGGCAGGTGGCGCGTAGCTGAAAAAAGTCGGCGGGGGATCAGCGGGAGGGGGGGCGGACGGGGATGCCGCGACGTTGAAAGAGTTCCTTGACCTCCCGGATCGTACACTGCCCGAAGTGGAAGATTCCAGCGGCGAGAACGGCGTCCGCACCACCGTGTTCGACCGCGTCGGCGAGGTGCTCCGGGCTGCCGGCCCCGCCGCTGGCCACGACCGGGATCCCCACGGCCCGGCTGACGGCGGCCGTGATCTCGAGATCGTAGCCGGCCCGGGTGCCGTCGCGATCCATGCACGTCAGCACGATCTCGCCCGCACCGAGCCGCTCCACCTCACGGGCCCAAGCCACCGCCTCGAGCCCCGTGGGCACGCGGCCGCCGTTGACGAACACCTCCCAGATCTCGCGGCCGTCCTTGATCACCCGCTTGGGGTCGATGTTGACGACCGTGGCGCAGCTCCCGAGACGGTCGGCGACCGCGGTGATCAGTTCGGGCGTCCGGACGGCCGACGAGTTGATGCTCACCTTCTCCGCGCCGGCCTGCACGAGCCGGGCCGCGTCGTCGAGCGTGCGGATGCCGCCGCCGACGGTGAAGGGCATGAAGACGGTCTCCGACACGCGGCGGACCATCTCGAGCATGATGCCCCGGCCCTCATGGCTTGCCGTGATGTCGAGGAACACCAGTTCATCGGCCCCTTCGGCCTCGTACCTCGCCGCGACCGCCACGGGATCGCCCGCATCGACCAGCTCGAGGAACTTCGTCCCCTTCACGACCCGACCACGGTCCACGTCGAGACAGGGAATAATGCGTTTGGCGAGCATGGCTTCAGACACCCCGGAGCATGGTCATGACCGGAGCCGCGCGATACTTCCCTCGTCGGGGCTCGAGGCCGTGGCATAAAGCCGCCGTGGCATGCGGCCCGCCAGAAAGGCGAGCCGCCCCGCAAGGCACGCCGCCCGCATCGCCTCGGCCATCCGCACCGGATCCCTGGCATGGGCGATGGCCGTGTTCAGCAGCACCCCGTCGGCGCCGAGTTCCATCGCCACCGCCACGTCGCTGGCGGTGCCGACGCCGGCATCCACGATCACGGGATAGGAGGGGTCGTCTTCCTTGAGATACTCCAGGCAGATCCGGAGGTTATTGGCGTTGAGCACGCCCTGGCCCGAGCCGATCGGGCTGCCGGCCGGCATCACGCTCGCCGCCCCGAGATCCTTGAGTCGCTTGGCGATCACGGGATCGTCGCTGGTGTAGACGAGCACCGTGAAGCCATCGGCGACGAGCCGCTCCGTGGCCGCGAGCGTTCCCACCGGGTCGGGCAGGAGCGTGCGACGATCCCCGAGCACCTCCAGTTTCACCCACTCCGACGACGACGAGCCCATGTCGCGGAGCAGTTCCCGGCCGAGTCGGGCCACGCGGACGGCATCGTCGGCGGAGTAGCAGCCGGCCGTGTTGGGCAGAAGGGCGTACCGCGAGGCGTCGATGTGATCGAGGATGTTTTCGCCGGCGGCGTTGACGAGCCGCTCGCGCCGTACGGCGACGGTCACGCAGTCGGTGCCTGACGCCGCGAGGCAGCGGCCCATCTCCGCGAAGGTGGAATACTTGCCGGTGCCGACGATCAGCCGGCTCGCGAGTGTCATCCCGCCCACGACGAGCGGATGGTCACTGCCGGCCGGGGCCTCACGGTCGGTCACGTTCGAGTCGTCCATGGTGCTTCCTGCTTCCTTCCGCATCAGCCGCCGCCGACGAATGTCACGATCTCGATCCGCTCCCCGCCGCCGACCGCTCGCTCGCCGAGCCGCGATCTGGGAACCACGTCGCCGTCGATCTCGACCGCGATCGGCCGGCCGGCGAAGCCCAAGGCCTCGACGAGATCGAGCAGCGACGAGCCGGCCCCGGCCAGCCGCTGCTCGCCATTGACCGTGATCGTCACTTCGGCACCAGTTTCCGCGTTCATGCTACTGGACCTTCGCGCCGCCGCCCCGTGGCGCCGCCTTGTCGAGGGCCACCAGTTCCACAGGTCCGCCGGCGGCGGGCGGCTGCTGGGAGTTCCACGGGATCCCGTAGGCAACCGTCACGCCGGTGGCGGCATCGGTCACGTAGAGCACCGACTGCGCCAGACCGGACGTGCCGGCAAAGGATGCCAGGCCGGGCACGAGCAGGAACTTCGGGTTTTTGATCTTGCCGGCCTTGAAGCCGAGGTCCTTGAGCACGTTGCAGCGGTAGGAGGCACCGAACTTGGAGGTGTTTTGGTTGAGCACGCCGCCGGTGAGATCGCCCGTTTCAAAGTCGAGAATAAAGAAGCCCTCGACGGCGGTATCGACAGGGGTCGTGCAGACGGCGAATGACTCGTGCGACAGGGACGTCATGGCGGCAGCCCGGGGCAACTGGGCGACGGGACGCCAGGCTCCGCCACAGGCCGCCCCGATGGCGGCCGAGATCGCGACGATGGCGACGACCGCGGCGTTGAAGCGTTGGTCGCGGAGAGCGAAGGGCGACATGGGGAGACTCCTTTCGAAAAGAGGCAGGGGTGGGTGGAGACGGGGTCCGTCTGGGCTCGGGCCGGCGGAGTGGCAACCAGAGTGCCATCCGGTGCTGTTCCACGCAGAAGTGAATCCAAGCCGAGACGAGGAGTATAGTTGCCCGCGAACCGTGGAATCCATCAGGGGGACAAGTGCCATGTCAGCTTCGTCTGCTTCCGCCGGCCGCGGCGCCGCTCGCCGTGCCGTGCTCGTCGCCAGCGGCGACCT
>JAUMAF010000059.1:0-4537 GCA_032117045.1 Pirellulales bacterium
CGCGGGCCTTCGGGGGGATGGGTCAAGCCAAGGCGATCTCGTGCTGCGACGATGCGCTCTCGAGCGACGCGGTCACGAACCACGGCCGACGAGTTCTTGCACCGATCATAGCGTGCCGCGAAACGCCTTGATCAGCGCCGTCTCGCCTTGCTCGAGGCGACGGGCCAGCACGGAGTCGATCATCGCGGCGGTGAGGCCCGGCAGGCAGAGGCTCGCGTCGAGCGGCCGGTACTCAGCCCCGTCGAGCGCGAGCATCGTGAGCCGTGTGCCGTCGTGCCGCCAGACCTCCGGCACGCCCATGGCAGCAAACAGCCTGAGCTTCGCGATCGCGGACCTGGTGATCTCGACCTCGATCACGAGATCGAGCGGCGGGTCGATCTGCAGATCGACCTCGTCCTTCGGACGGATCAGATCGGCGTGGGCGATGTAGTAGGACTCGTCGGGCTCGAACGCCCGGTCGAGATCGATCCGCTTGAACGTGGTCGAGGCGCAGCTGAGGATTTCGATCCCGCGGACCTCGGAATACGTTTCGACGATCCGGCCGATCAGGCGGCCGATGCCTTCGTGCGGGCGGCGGGGCGTCATCAGTTCGAGCACTCCCTGGTCGAAGGTCATCCGCGGCACGCTGCCGGTGCGGGCTTCGGCAAGCTCGAGAAACGTCTCCCAGCGCACCTTTTCGAGCACGGTGCGGGTCTCGGCGGGTGCAACCTCTGGCATCGGAAAACCCTCGTTAACGCAGCGGCCACGGCCAGTGGCTGGGCCCGGACCACGAGCAGTGACATCACTGAACAGAATAACAGGTATGCGGGCGGCGTCAACACCAGCAGCCCCGTCGTCACCGACGCCCCGCCACGCCGCTCTGTCTGGCCACTCGCCGGATGGGCCGCGCCGCCGTGACCCGCTGACCGGCGGTACAATGCAAGGCATGGAGTCGCGGGCGCTAGCCCTGCGATGGTTGCTTGGGAGCAGCCGTTCGCACTGCGTCTGGGCAGGGACTTGCATCGCGGAGTGGCCGGCCGGGAGGGTATCGATGGCGACTATCACGTTTGAGTTGCCGGATGACGTGGAACGGCAACTGGCTACCCTCACCGGCAGCGCGGATGCAGCAGCGAAGGAGGCGGCCCTGGTCGAGCTCTATCGTCAGGGCCAGATTTCCCATGGCGTGTTAGCAGAATGCCTGGGGGTTTCCCGGATGGATGCCGATGCCGTTCTCGGAAGGCACGGAGTCGCCGAAGATTTGCCCACGGTCGCGGAGTTTCATGATCAAGTGCAGGCACTCCGCGCCCGCCTCTGGCCATGATCGTCGTCTGCGATACGTCACCGCTGAACTACCTCGTCTTGATCGGCGAGATAGCAGTGCTCCCTCGGCTCTTCGCCGAAGTAATTCTCACGCCCGGTGTCCTCGCCGAACTTCGGCATCCGAGAACGCCGGCCGTAGTCGCGGCATGGTCATGCGACCTACCGCCGTGGATACGCCTGGTTGCACCGCACGGTGCTTTCGACGCCCTCGGTCTCGGCCTTGGTGAGGCTGAGGTCATCGCTGTGGCAGGTCAGATCAAGGCCGATGCCGTCTTGATCGATGAGCGAAAAGCCGTAGGCATAGCTCGCGAGTGCGGACTTTTGGTCACCGGCACACTTGGGGTGCTTACTTTGGCGGCAGAAGCGAAGTTCGTCGATTTGAACGCCAGCATCCGCCGTCTCCTCCAGACAAACTTCCGGGCATCACCAAAGTTGATCGACGAACTTCTCCGACGCCCGTGATAGGCCGGTTTGTTGCGCCGCCGTCTTCAGCCCAAAACTCGCCCCCATTCTGATCGCAATCCCGATTGACGGACCTGGTGGGTCGTAGCCGAATCGGACGAGACGACGGGTTCGGTGCCGGCGGGCCAGCCAATCGCTCAAGGGCCGTCGTCTGACGCTGGCGGAAATCGGGACCGAGATCGGCGGGACGTGACGGCGACTGCCAGCCATGGCTCCGGAGCGGACGCCAGTGCAAACCACCGAAGATGTGCCGAATCTGGATACTCGACCGCGAGCATCGTCGGCAAGCGGGGAGACAAGTTGTGGTCGAAAAGCAGCCTCACGCAGCTGGCACCACGCGGAGCCGCCGTTCACGATCCGCTGCGAAAGCCAAGCACGCCCGAATATCCTCGGCGGTCAAGTCCGGAAAGTCGGCCAGCACGTCGTCCGGCGTCATGCCGCCGGCTAGATACTCCAGCACGTCCTCGACGGTAATCCGCATCCCGCGTATGCACGGCTGCCCACTACGCGTGCCTGGCTCGATCGTGATCAGTTGCGAGTAATCCATGTCGAAATCGCACTGCGCCAAGACTTCCCAGGCAACGGCCGACTGAGGATGGAATCAGCGGGTGGCTCTCATGCTCTGGCTCTGGGGTTCGTTCCTTGACCGAACGCTGAAGCTGATCAGCGGCGGACCGCAGACCTAGATTTGCCACTGGACCCAAGCCGCCGTTTGATCCAGCGCCCGATTCTGCCCGCTACGCAGTCCGCCGAGCATGGAGCAACTCGCCTGCCGCGATCGGGCGTACATCGTCCGCATTGACAGTGATCAGGGCCACAGTGTGCCCGCTGCCGTCCACAAACTCGACCTCGTAGGCACGGCCGCCTTCGTAGATATGCACAATCGTTCCAACATCACCACGATTAAGCCGTTCGTGGGTCGGTTCACAATCGAGCACGACGAGAGAATGTTCGGCAATCATGGCTCTTCATTCGGATACGCGGTTACGAGTCGAGGGGGACGATCGGCCTCGACTACCCACACAGCCCACACAGCCAATACGCTTGCGGAGCGATGGGGTCCACGACCAATTTGGCCCTTCACGACGTATTTTATGCCGAACGGCGTCCGGACGGTAGCGAATTGCTCGCATGTGGCGGCACGGGCCAAGAGAGCGCTTGCCAGTTCCTGCCAACGATCGCCGGCGTAGCCGAGCGAGTGGAACCATGCCGCCTTGGAGCCGCCGTCCGAATGCTCCGGATTGAGCAAATAGTCGCGAACCTTTTCGGTTGCGGCGGTCGCCTCGGTTGCATTTGGGATTGGCATCGGGATGGTAAAAGGCAGAACGGCCTAGCTGATCAGCGGCGGATTAGTTGATTCCCCATGGCGCTGGCCGATGGCCGCCGTCTGATCCAGCGTCTAGTTAGCCCTTGCGTCGGAGTAGCAGGTCGTACTCCGCATGGGTCCCAATCCAGATCCAAATAATCTCTTCGTTGCGCTCGGCTGCGAGAGCGCGATGGTGCAAACCTACGCGGGCGGACCAAACCCTTCCGATCCGCTTGAAGTGCAAGGAAGGGTGGCGCGGGTCCTGCAAAAGCATCTGGTAGCCGCGATCGGCCAGTTGCTGAATCTCTTGCGGCAAGGCCCTGTAAAGCCGCCAGAATCGGGGGCTTGCGCGGTGTTTCATCGATCCGTGCAGCGGCCAGCGTCCAAGTCATCGAGGGCCTCTTGGATCAGCCAGTCGAGTCGCCCCGCAGCGTCGTCTTCGGCGATCTGACGATCCCAGGCGGTGGCATCAAACTCGGCGTACCACGCGCGAAACGCCGCCATCTGATCTGGCGACAGTTGCCGGATCGCGGCTTCGATTTCTTCAACGGTGCTCATGGACGTAAGTGTACCGGCCTGGGCAATCACCGCCAACGGTTCTTCTTTGGGCTCACTTGTTCTTCTGTGGAAGTTCGACCTCAGGCTGCGGATACCCTGCGACCGAAATGCCCGAAGTACCACACCGATGCAGCAGACTCGCGGCAGCAGCGGATCCTGATGAGGTGGCGACACCCGCCGGTCGATACATCCGCCCACACCGGGCGTCGACGGCACGTGTACATAATAACAGGTGATGAGGCAGAGTCAACCAGAACGCGCTCAGCCGGTGAGGGCCGGTTGCCGATGACGCAGTAGGTGATTCTGTATGGGGTGCCGGGCCGATCGGCCACTCGATACCCCCCGGCTTCCAAACCGCCCGGCAGGCGTCGATGCTGTCCCGTCGTCCTTATCTGTTCACGGCGGGCGCAGGCACGAAGCCCGCCGGTAAAAACGACCGGATCGTGGGGTCGTCGAGCAACGCCTGCAGTCACGGAGCGTCTGGGTAGGGGATCTCCATTGGGCCGGCGTCGAAGCGCACCTTCGGGTCGCCGTGGGCGAGATTTACGCGCACGCGACGCTCCTGTTCCTTGGATTCCGTGATCTTCGTACACAGCCGTGGCACCGCCTGCACCACGCCACACGCCACCACTCCGAGCCAGGCAGCGGCAGCCACGTGATCGCCGTGCGACCGTGACCTCGCCACTGCGTCCAGAGGTAGGCCACCTCCGTGAAATTGAGCACCGTGCCGGCGCTCAGGATGTCGGAGTACTGGCCGCTCGACGCCCGTGGCCGGTCCGCGGCGTGTGTGATCCAGCGGTGGGCCACGACGGGCTTGGGACCCGTAGCCCGTGCGGTGGCCGAATCACCCCTCGGCAAGCCTGGCGCGAAACGCCTTGTTAGCTGGCCTTGGCAGACACTCGGGGCGCTGGG
>JAUMAF010000060.1:0-4239 GCA_032117045.1 Pirellulales bacterium
ACGGTGTCGGCACCCGTCCAGAGCTTCTCGACCATCTGCTCCACTGACATCAGATTCGGCTTGTAGCCCGTGGCCGTCGTCTCTGCGGCTGCCGCGGCCGGTTCGGCGACCGTCTCGTCAGCGGAAAGCCCGACTTGAGCCAGACAGGTGGCCAGCGAGACCATCACCGCGAACCCCACCGCCGCGGCCACCAGACTCCTGCCGGCGGATCGATGACGAGAACTCGTCATCAGAGCCGGCAATCCTGCACACCCGAACCGACCTCGAGATAGACCAAGGCACTCCCCGAGCAGGGAGGGAAGAAATGACCGCATCGTGCGACTCCAGAAGGAACAACAAACCGATGAGGGCTGTCTCCGCAGCAGGCACCTCACCGGGCTCCAGGCACACCCTGGAAGCCGAATCTCTGACGAGGGGCAACGCAGCAACCGGCGTGCCAAACGTGCCGCCAAGGCGAGGTCGACCGCCACTCAGGGCACGGAAGCCGCGTCTTCCCACCTTGCCGAAACCGCCTTTTTTACGGTTCCATCTCGTGGTTTTTCGCAGACCGTTCAGGGCGTGAACACGATCCTCGAAAAGCGGTTGTGCGGGTCGTTGACGTGGGTCGCCGCACCGTTTCTGGGCACTGTCCTGCGCGCAAAAAGGGCACGCCGACGCCCCTGCGGGGGGCAATGAAGCATCTGACGATGCATCACTCGATCCGGTTCCGCTGCCGGTAGTACTTGAAGCCCGGCACGAAGAAGCAGGCCCCGCTCACGAGCCCAAAGAGAATGTGCTGGTAGCCGGGCACAAGGCACATGACCAGAGCCGTCGTAAAGAGTGCGGCGGCCTGAAGATAAAACGTTCCCGAGAGGATGCCGGCCTTCACGAAGAACACAAGTCCGGCCAGCAGTGCGAGCACCGGCGAGAGCGTGAGCACGGGCAGCCCGAGCAACTGTTCGATCGAGAACAGCAGCGTGCTGGCGATCATGCTGCCGGCCCAGACGTGCGCAATCTGCCGTTCCACGGCCGTGACCGGGCCGTTGCGGTGACGCAGCGCCCAGAAGATCGGGGCCCAGAGCGCCAGCCCACCCCCCCAGAGCACGAGATAGGGCCAGCGGGTCGTCACGCCCTCCCAGGCGAGCACGTCGGTGACGACGCACAGCCCCAGCACGACCACCGAGTGCCACATCCAGAGCAGGCCCCAGTTTTCGAGCACGACGGCATGGTGGGTCTCGCGAAACAGCCGCGCCACGACATCCGCCAATCCGCCCCGGCGGGCCGCGATCGGCTCTCCAGCCAGAGCCGCTTGCAGGTCGGCCGCGAGGGCAGCGGCGGATGCGTAGCGGAGATCCTGGGGCTTTTGCAGGCTCTTGAGCGCGATCATCTCGAGGTCACGATCGGCACCAGCCACGATCGAGTGCGGCAGCGGCGGGTCGGATTCGAGCACGGCCAGGAGCGTGTCCATCGGCGTGCCGGCCTGGAACGGCGGTCGACCGCAGAGTGTCTGGTAGAGAATCGCCCCCAGGCTCCAGACGTCGCTTGCCGGCCCGACATCGCCACGACTGCCGGCCGCCTGCTCGGGAGACATGTAGCACGGGGTGCCGAGGATCGCTCCGGTGTGGGTGATCGACTCGGCGTCCTCTAGTTGCTTCGCCAACCCGAAATCGGAGACGAGCGGCTCGCCGGCAGGATCGATGAGGATATTGGAGGGTTTGAGATCCCGATGCAAGACGCCGCGGGCATGCGCCACATGGACTGCTTCGGCCACTTTGGCGAGCAGTGCGGCAGCCTCACGCGGCGGCAGCGGCCCTTCAGCGAGCCGCTTCGCCAGCGTCGTGCCCTCGATGTATCGCATGCTGTAAAACGGCAGGCCATCGTGCTCCCCGACCTCGAAGATCGGGACGATGCCAGGATGATCGAGCCGTGCCGCCGCCTCCGCCTCGCTGCGGAACCTGGCGAGATCGGCCTGGCTCGCGAGATCGCGACGGAGCAGCATTTTGACCGCAACGGTCCGGCCCAGGCTCCGCTGCACGGCACGGTAGACGACGCCCATGCCGCCGCGGCCGATCTCGGCGACCAGTTCATAGTCACCAAAGGCCGCCGGCAGCAGCGTCGCGCCAGGCACGAACGTGCCTGGCCGCACGTCCGCCCGCGTGGCCGATGGCACCGGTGCATCGAGCAATCGCCGCCGGTGTTCATCGCTGAAGATGATCGTCGATTCGTCAGCCACCGCATCGGCCACCGACATCGTGGCGAACAGTTCCCGGAGTTGACCGGCGAGATCAGGATGGGCCGTCGCCATCGCGTCGAGCAACCCCTGCGTCTCAGGGCCGGCGCGATCCGAGAGTTCCTCGACGAGTTGCGCGAGCACCTCTTCGCGGTCCGGTGAAAGCAGGGTGTCGATGGCGAGCGAGCGAGTCGGCATGAAAGACGACGTGGGGGTGAGCGATTCGGGAAGAACCAGAAAATGATAGGCCTGTGGCGACCGCGGGGAGTCCGGGGGCGTTGAGGAATGCAGCCAGTCGGGCGGCTTAATCGCCGGCGGCCGCTGCGCCTCCATCGAGCAACACCCGCAGCCGACGCATGGCCCGCAGATACCGCATCCCGGCGGCGGGTTTCGTGAGGCCGAGCGCCTCGGCAGCCTCGGCCGTCGAGAGATGCTCGAAATGCTTGAGGAGCACGATCTGGCGGTCGTCGTCCTCGAGCAGTTCGACCGCCGCGGCGAACCGCCGCTCGAGTTCGCGCCACGTTGCCGCGGCGGCGGGGGTGAGCTCTCGGTCGGGGATCTGAGCCATGCCGTCGGCCTGCGACTGCTCGCCTTCATCCGCCGCCTGGAGCGACACCTCGCGGTCGAGGCTCCGGTTGCCGGCCACACGATGGCGACGATGGGCGTCGATGAGCCGGTCGCGGGCCATGTGCCGCAGCCACAGCCGGAACGGCATCGGCGGATTCGCCAGGTAATCGCCGAGCCGCCGGTTGGCTTCGATCATCACGTCTTGGACGATGTCGCTGGCATCAACCCGCCGTTCGATGACGCGATCCATGCGGCGGTCGATCATCTGGCGGATCGCCGCGCGGTGCCGCTCGAGCAGACGGTTGATCGCGTCGGAATCACCGCCGCGGACGCGGTCGAGCAGCACGAGCGTGGGCGGTGCCACGGCCGCGTCGGCGGCAGGGCCACGAGATTCGGACGTGCTGGGCGGCATGGTCACGCAGGCGGCAACGGTCGTGACAGGGATGAACGGAAGCCGTTCCATCCTACCAACGTGTCGCCCAGGACGGTGGTGACGGTCGTGCCGCGGTCGCCGCGGCTGGAGCCGGAAAAAAAGCGGTTTGCCGAGCGACGGTTTTTGCCCAACCTCGGATCGTGATCCATAATCGCGGGCGGTCAAAGGATCGACCGCTGGCTGCCGCGACCCTTCGCGGCCCCCGCGAACGGATGCCCACGTGACCGCCGCCTGCCTTCGGACGCCGTACCGCCTCCGCCGGTCCTCAGCCGGAATGTGGTTGTTTGGGGCGCTGCTGGCGGGCTTGGGAATGGCCGTCTGCGAGATGGCGTCCGCCGCCGACGCCGCGCCGATCGCCCCCGAGCCGACCGGGCTGTACGGCGTCGCGGTTTCCGCCCCGCACGAGGATCTGGCCGCGCGGACGACGGCTCTGGCCCATGAGGGCCGCTGGGCCGACGTGGTCAACATCTGCGAGACCTCCGCCCGCAAGGGCACGCTCGCCCCCGCGCTCCATCAGCAATACGACCTCGCCAAGCTCCATTGCGACGTCGCCCGACGGCACGCCGAGCCGGCGTTTCGCAGCCAGCTCGAGACGCTCTCCGAGGCCGATGCCCGCCGTGTCTACGGTGAGGTGCTGGCGAGGATCGGCTCGCACCATTTCGAGAGCCCCGACTACGCGCGGCTCGTCGGTCGCGGACTGAAGGCAATCGACGTCGCTCTTGACGAGCCGGCCTTCGCCGCGATCCACGCCGGCCAGGCAACTTCGGAACGCCGCGGCCTGTACCGCGATCAGGTGGCGCGGATCGCCGTGACGCAGCCGGTGGTATCGCAGGACGACGCCGAGGCGCTCGCCGCCTGGGTCGCGCGGGCCGCCCACTCGATCCTCGGGATTCCGCCGGCGGTGACGCTGATGGAGATGTCCGCGGCCGCCGTGGGCGGGCTCGACGAATACTCCGCGTTTCTGACCAATGGCCAGCTCGACGATCTCTATTCGCAGATCGAGGGCAACTTCGTGGGCCTTGGAGTGGAG
>JAUMAF010000061.1:0-12154 GCA_032117045.1 Pirellulales bacterium
GTCGCCGTCGGCGGTCCCTTGTGCGAGTCCGGCGACATTTTCACGCAGACCGACGGCGGCTTCGTGGCAACACGATCCCTGCCCGCCGCCGCGGTGGGAGACCTGCTCGTGATCGAGATCGCGGGCGCCTACGGCTTCGTGATGGCGAGCAACTACAACTCGAAGCCGTTGCCGGCCGAGGTGCTCATCGACGACGGAAAGCACCGCCTCGTCCGCGACCGACAGACGCCCGACGATCTGATCCGCGGCGAGTGCGTGTAGCGACCCGGAAAGCGTCGAAGACGCGAGGGGCTGGTGCGTGCAAGCCGACCGGCCGTGAGGCCGCGGGCTGCCGTGGTGCGCGGTTCGGGGTTCCACAGGCCCCGAACCGGCCTTGCACGCCGCCGCTTGTTTCGCGACCCTCCCTGACCCTCCGGGACCCCGCGATGCTCATCTCCCACCGCCATCAGTTTGCCTTCATCCACGTCCCCAAGACGGCCGGATCGAGCGTGGCCGCCGCCCTCTGGCCACACGCCGACCATACCCACCGCTATTGGGCCAACCGTTGGCTCGCGCGGGTCGGCATCCACGTCAATCACTACGCTCCGTACACACGGAAGAAGTTCCGCCCCCACACGTCGGCCGAGATCCTGCGACACAACCTGCCGGCCGGCGTCTTCGACGGGCTCTTCACGTTCGCGTTCGTTCGCAACCCGTGGGATCTGATGGTCTCCTATTACCACTTTCTCCGCGACGCCGAATCGCATGCCCAGCATGTCAACCATCGCCGCCGCCACGCCACGCGGCTGCCCGACTTCGAGTCGTATCTCCGCTACGAGATTCGCCGCAACAAGATCTCACAGTCCGCGATGCTCACGGATCGACGCGGCCGGCTGCTCGTCAACTTCCTGGGGCGATACGAATCGCTCGTCCCGGACTTCGCCCAGATCTGTCGCCGGCTCGGCATCGATGCGCCGCTCGGCCGGGTGAATGCCAGCTCCCGCGGTGATTATCACGACTACTACACCGACCGCCTCGCCGCCCTGGTCCGCGATCATTTTGCCGCCGACATCGAGCGATTTGGCTACGATTTCGCCGAGCCGTCCGCCGGTCGTCCCGCCCCGCCGGTCGCCGCCCACCGGGTCGCCTGAAACGTC
Source organism: Pirellulales bacterium (assembly GCA_032117045.1). GTDB lineage: Bacteria > Planctomycetota > Planctomycetia > Pirellulales > UBA1268 > QWPN01. The sequence continues at coordinate 1,137 of JAUMAF010000061.1, forward strand.
GCGGACGGCAGGCCGGTTTTGACGGTCGGCCCGTGCCGGCTACGATTGTTTTGCTGCAGGCGCCCTCCCCCTCTCTCCGATCACTTTCACCATGGCAAAAGCCGGACCCCGCAAGAAACTGCCGAAGGAACTGGCAGTCATCAACGCCGACAACTGCACCGGCTGTGAGTCGTGCCTGGAGGTCTGCCCCGTCGATTGCATCGTGAAGGTGCAGCAGTTCGACCAGTTTCACAACCTGCAAAGCTGGTGCGAGATCGACATCGAACGGTGCGTGGGCTGCGAAGTCTGCGTGCACATTCCCGGCAAGAAATCGAATCCCTACGACCTCAAGGTCTGCCCGTGGGATGCGATCGAGATGGTGCCGACCGAAGAGGTGGCTCAGGTCGTGGCCCAGATCGGCGGGCCGCCGGACTACGTCGAGCAAAACTGGGATCGGCTCGTGAACACGGCCCAGCACCTGGCCGAGCTCAAGGTGGCTGCCGGCTGATCCGGGGCTCCGGCGAGTTCTTTGACGGCCGTGGCTCGATTGCCTACAACGGAACATCTGTATATGTTCTGCATGTGGTGCCCCCGGAGCCCGACCGATGCCCCCCTCCACCGCAGCGATCGACGACGACTTTCTCTCGCACGTCCGCCTGGCATGCGTGCCCGGCATCGGCGGCCGCCTCCGACGCATGCTGCTCGAGCAGTTTGGCTCGCCACAGAACGTGTTCGCGGCGAGCCCCAAGGAGCTCGCCTCAGTCGGCGGCATCAGCCCCAGGCTTTCACGAACGTTCTCCTCGCTCACGCACGACGTCGCTGAGGAAGTCATCGCCGTCTGCCGTCGTAACGGTGTCGAAATGCTCGTCGAAGGACGCGAGGGCTATCCCGGGCTCCTCGGGCGAATCGACGATCCACCAGGCGTGCTCTTCGTGCGGGGAGCGCTCGCCCCGTGCGACGCGCTTGCGGTGTCGATCGTCGGCGCGCGGCATGCCACCCCCTACGGCAAACGGGTGGCATGGCAGCTTGCCGGCGGCCTCGCCCGGGCCGGCTACACCATCGTCAGCGGCCTGGCCCGTGGCATCGACGCGGCTGCGCACCGTGGCGCCCTCGACGCCGGTGGCCGAACGATCGCCGTGCTGGGCACCGGGGTGCTCAATATCTATCCGCCAGAGCATGCCGATGTGGCCACGGAGATCATCACCCGCGGGGCGGTCGTGAGCGAGGCGCCGCCATTCGGGGAGCCGCATGCCGGCTGCTTCCCGCAGCGCAACAGGATCGTGTCGGGGCTATCGCTGGGCACCGTGGTCGTCGAGGCGGCCGAGCGATCGGGCGCCCTGATCACCGCGCGGCTCGCAGGCGAGCAGGGCCGCGAGGTGTTCGCCGTGCCGGGCCAGATCGACTGCCGAACGGCCCGCGGCTGCCACAAGCTGATCCGCGACGGGGTCACGCTGGTGGAGAGCGTCGACGACATCCTCGAGGAACTCGGGCCACTCTTCGAGGCGGCCACCACGGCCGATGGCCGGGAAGTGCGCTCGCCCGCGGAGCTCACTCTCGGCGATATCGAGCAGCAGGTGCTCACGGCAATCGACGAGCAGGGCGAGAAGGCGACCGCCGGCATCGACGATCTCGTCGACACGAGCGGACTCTCGGCCTCGCAGGTGCTCTCCACGATCGGCGTGTTGGAGATGCGTCGCATCGTCCGCCGGCTTCCGGGCAACCGGGTCGAACGCACCTGACCCCCGCCTCACGTTTTGGCACGCCAGTTGCTCTCACAACCAGCAGTCGGAGAAAATCTCGCGGGGCGTCTGACACCCCCGAGACTCATCTCACCGCTCGTTTCGAGCCACTTCACGACCATTCGAGGCCTGCCATGCCCCTTCGCAAAGCCCGCGCACCGGCGTTGAATAATGCAACAGATGCCGCATTTTGCTCCGCAGAATTGCACGCCCGGCCGGTGGCCGTCAGTCGGCCGCGGCGCGGCCGGCGGCCCGCTGTGGCCATCGTTGAACACCTCGAGCCCCGGTCGCTGATGGCGGCCGACTCCCACATGGCGGTGGGCATGAATCTCGAAAACGTCGTCGACTGGTCGCCTGCCTGGACGTTCACCGATGCCTTCAAGGCGTCACGCCCCTGGATCGCGCATGCCTTCAACACGGCCTCATGGGGCACCTCATGGGACGATCCCGCGACGCCCCCGCTGACTCTCGACGCCGACGGCAACGTCGCTCGGCTCGCCACGTGGACCAATGCCTCCGGACAGGTGATCCAGCAGCGGGCCGGCACGCTCATGTTTCGGGGACTTGGAGGAGGTTATGCGGCGGGCGTCTATCGCGCGGAGTGGGATGGCAGCGGCGCCGTGACCTTCGGCTTCGACGCCCGCGTGATCGCCAGCGGCCGCACGGCGGCGGGCCGGTCCTATGCCGATCTCCAAGTCGCACCGACCGACGATGGGATGTATATGGTGATCGAGACGACGATGCCGGACGATCCCGTCCGCAACTTCAACATCTGGATGCCCAACTGGCAGGGAACGAGCTTCGTCGGCCAGCGGTGGGAGCCGGGGGCCGCCTTCTCTCCCTTCCATCCGCTCTTTCTCCAGCGGCTCGCCCCCTTCCGCACGCTCCGTTTCATGGGGATGCAGGAGACCAACTCTTCCGACATCCGGACATGGGCAGACCGTCGCGATGCCGCCGACATCCGCCAGGGTTCGGGCCCGGGGGGCACGGTGAGCGAGCCGCTCGTCAATGGCATGTCGCTCGAATACATGGTGCAACTGGCCAACGACCTTGATGCCGATCCATGGTTCAACATGCCCTACCAGGCCGACGACACCTTTGTGCGAGCGTTCGCGACGTATGTCCGCGACCATCTCGAGCCTGGGCGGAAGGCGCATGTCGAGTGGGCCAACGAGGTCTGGAACTTCGGCTGGGGTTTCGAGGCATCGCAGTGGGTCGCCGATCAGGCCCGACTGCCCGAGAACGCCGGACTCGACCCCGACTTCGCGCAGTGGCAGATCGCCGGCCGCGAAGCGAAACGCGACATGGACATCTGGTCGGGCGTGTTCGCCGGTCAGACCCACCGGCTCGTGCGTGTGGCCGCCGGCTGGGCGGCCGTCGACTGGGTGACCGGCCAGATCGCCGACGCGATGGGGGGCTCGTTCGACGCTCTGGCCATCGCCCCCTACATCACGCCGACCGATGACCAGCGGGCGGGCTACACGGCCGCGACCACCGTCGATCAGGTACTCGCCGACACGCGGGCCAACGTGGCCACGAGCGTGGCTTGGACGGCGAACCATGCGCGGCTCGCGGAGCAGTGGTCGGTCAGGCTCGGCCGGCCGATCCAGTTGGTCGCCTACGAGGGCGGGCCTCATCTCGACGGCCGTGGGGCCGCCTACCAGCCGGCCTTCGACGCCGCGACGAACGATCCGCGGATGGGTGACATCTACCGTGACTACCTGCGCGGACTCGACGGGGCCGGTATGGATCTGTTTGTCGACTTCCAGTTCACCGGACAGGTGGGAGCCACTGCCTGGGGCGACTTCGCGAAACTGCACCGCATGGACGAGCCGCTCGCCTCGGCCCATCGCTACAACGCGGTGGTCGCCGCCGCCGATGGCTCGCTCTGGGGCGTGGCTCCACCGCCTGCTCCGCTCCCCGTCATCTCGATCGGCTCCGCAGCCATCGCCGAGGGAGCCAGCGGCACCCGCAGGATGACCTTCGTGGTCACGCTCTCAGCGGCGTCGGCACAGCCGGTCACCGTGAAGTGGTCCACCGCCAATGTCACGGCCCGGGCGGGACGCGACTATGTCGCAAAGACTGGCACCATCCGGTTTGCCAGCGGACAGACCACGCAGACGCTGCGGGTCGCCGTGATCGGTGATCGGCTGCGGGAGGCCAACGAGACGTTCCACGTCGTCCTCTCGGCGGCGGTCAACGCCACCCGCTCGCAGACGGCCCGCCGCGGGATCGGCACGATCCTCGACGACGACAGCCCGGCACGTCTCGCGGCGTTCGCCGCGGTCGCCGCCGACACAGCGCCAAAGACCGCCAAACGTCTGCGGTAACGTCGGAGGAGCGGCCCGGCTTCTCCGCAGGGCGAAAAACCCGTAGAATCCGTCGCATGGATACCGCTTTGTTGAACCGCTCCGCGTCGATTCGAGCCCGGCTCCTCCAGCTCCGAGACTCTCTTTGACTGGCAGGGACGCAAGCAATCCGCGACCAAGCTCGAAGGGGCGATGGGTGAGGCTGATTTCTGGAACAACGCCGAGAAGGCCCAGGCCACCGTCGCCCAGCTCAAGGTCGTCAACTCGATCCTGAGGCCCCTCGACGAGGCGCTCGCAGCCGGAGGTGATCTCGAGGCCCTGGAGGAACTGGCCCGCGAAGATGGCTCGCTCGAAGCGGAGGTCGCCACCGAGGCGGACCGGCTGGAGAAGATGGTCGACGCGCTTGAGCTCGCATCGCTCCTCTCCGGCCCGCACGACTCCAGCGACGCCCTCGTCTCGATCCACGCCCGGGATGGTGGCACCGATGCCAACGACTGGGCGGAGATGCTCCTGCGGATGTATTCCGCCTGGGCCTCGAAGCATGACTACGAGGTCGAACTCCTCGATCGGCAGGACGATGCGGTCGCCGGCATCCAGAGCGCGACCGTGGCGATCCGGGGCCCATCGGCCTACGGCTATCTGAAGGGCGAGACGGGGATCCACCGGCTCGTTCGCATCAGCCCTTTCAACGCCGAAGGGAAGCGGCAGACGAGCTTTGCCGCCGTCGATGTCTCTCCCGAGATCGCCGACGACGACACCGAGGTCGAGCTCAACGACGAAGATATCCGCGAAGATGTCTTTCGTGCCAGCGGCGCGGGCGGCCAGCACGTCAACAAGACCTCGAGCGCCATCCGGCTCACGCACTTCCCAACCGGCATCGTCGTGCAATGCCAGAGTGAGCGAAGCCAACACAAGAATCGGGCCACGGCCATCAAGATGCTCCGCGCCCGGATCGCCAGGATCCAGGAGGAGCGGCGCGAGGCCGAGCAGCTCGCCCGCTACAAGCAGCAGCCCAAGACGGGCTTCGGCTCCCAGATCCGCAACTACTTCCTGCATCCCGACCAGCGGGTCAAAGACCAGCGAACTGGCCACTACGTCGGCAACTTTCAGAGCGTGCTCGACGGCAATCTCGACGGCTTCTTCGATGCCTACCTCCGCTGGAAGGCATCGGGGTCGGCCCCCACGGCCGAAGACGACGCATAACGTGCCTGCTGGACTGGCGGGCGGCGGCGGGCTACATTTCGAGCATATCCCGGCGGTTCAACAAGGAATTCCATGGCGGAAAAAGAACAGGCTCTTGAGGTGGAGGGTGTGGTCACACAGGCCCTCGCCAACACGCGGTTTCGCGTGCAGATCACGGGCGGACACATCGTCAACGCCCACGTCGCGGGACGGATGCGAAAGAACTTCATCCGCATCGTCCCAGGCGACAAGGTGAAGGTCGAACTCTCTCCCTACGATCTCACCAAGGGCCGGATCACGTTCCGCGAGCGGTAATACGGATCGATCCTCAGGCTCGTCCGCCTGTCATGCGAAAGCCGAGTGGCCGTAGCCCCGCGGGCAAATCGCGCTGGTTTCGAAATCAAGCGCAGGGCCCACCCCACGCCTTACGGCGTTGAGCTTGCACAGTTCACCCCATGCCTCACGGCGTGGGGCTCCCTGGAGCAACCGTCACGCCGCTTCACGCACCCGCCGCGTCTCCGCGTGGCGGCTCGCTCGTCGGCTCATCACCGCTGTCGGCCTTCGAGTCGAGAAACTGCTTGAGGTCACCAAACGTGCGGAGCGGCTCCTTGCCGTCGCGCATCGCCTTCGTGATCGGCGCCGGCGGCTTCTTCGGCCCACTGGCGACGAAGGTGCGTGGCTCTGGCTCTCGAGGCGGCCGCTCACGCCGCTGTCCACGCCCCTGCAGGGGCCGAGAAGGGCCGGCGGGCCTTCCCGAGGCCTGCTGCTGGCCGGCGTTCGTCGCCGGCGGCCCTGAGCGGCCTTCCGCACGCCTCGCCTTCTGCTCGGCTTTCTGCTCGCGGCGGGCCTCCTCGCGACGCTCCTGCCGCTCCCGCTCGGCGGGTGGAATCATCGTCAAGGCAACACGGCGACGCGCCTTGTCGAGTTCGAGCACCCACACCGGCACGATCTGCCCCACGCTCACGAAGTCGTGCGGATCGCGAACGAACTGGCTCGACAGCTGGCTGATGTGCACCAGGCCGCTGTCATGCAGGCCGATATCGACAAATGCCCCGAAGTCAACGACGTTGAGCACCGACCCGAGCAGCTCCATGCCCACGGCGAGATCTTCCAGCTTCAGCACGCCCTTCTTGAAGAACGGCTTCGGCAGGTCTTCGCGGGGATCGCGGCCTGGCCGGGCCAGTTGCTCGAGAATATCGGCGAGCAGCAGGCGGCCCACACCCAGCTCCTGCGACAGGGCAGCGAGATCAACCGCAGCCGCCCGTTCCGCGATCGCATCGGCCTGCTGCCGGCTCGTCAGGTCCGCCGGACTGCCGCCGAGACGCTCGAGCACCCGCTCGGCCACGGCATAACTCTCGGGATGGATCCAGGTGGAGTCGAGCGGATTGACGCCACCGGAAATCTTGAGGAAGCCCACCGACTGCACAAACGCCGCCTCGCCGAAGCCGGGCACTTCGAGAAACTGCTGCCGGGTGGTGAAGGGGCCGTTTTGGGTCCGCCACTCGTGGAAGTTCTTCGCCGTCGTCTGATTGAAGCCCGAGACACGCCGCAGCAACGCCGGGCTGGCCGTGTTGACGTCGACACCGACATAGTTGACGCAGCTCTCCACCACGTTGTCGAGAGAGGCATGGAGGTGCCTCGCCTTGACGTCATGCTGATAGAGGCCGACACCGATGTTCGCCGGCTCGATTTTCACCAGCTCCGAAAGTGGATCCTGCAGACGGCGGCCGATCGAAATGGCGCCACGGATCGAAGCCTCGTGCGCCGGCAACTCTTCGCGGCCGTAGGCGCTCGTCGAATACACACTCGCACCGGCTTCATTGACGATCACGTAGCCGACGTCGAGCGCTGCGAGCTCGCCTGTCATGAGTTCGGCCACGAGCGTCTCCGTCTCACGGCCGGCGGTCCCATTGCCGATCGCGATCACCGAGCAGGAATGGGTGTTGACGAGCTCCAGGATCCGTGTGGCCGCTGCAGCCCGCTTCTCCTGCTTGCCGACCATGTGGAGCACCGCATGCTCAAGCGGGGTGCCGCACTCGTCGATCACTACCGCCTTACAGCCGCTTTTGAAGCCGGGATCGAGCGCCAGCACGCGGCGGCCGGCCACCGGCGACTGGAGGAGAAGATTCCGAAGGTTGCGGGCAAACACGTTGACGGCGTGCGACTCGCAGACCTCCGTCATCTCCCGCCGAATCTCGCGTTCGAGGCTCGGAAGAATCAGGCGGGCGAGGGCGTCGCGGCAGCAGGCCCGGAGAAAATCGGCATGCGGATGCCCCGCAGGCACGAGCCTTTCGTCGGCGGCCGCCTGCATCTCCTCGGCCGGCCCTTCGATCCGCACCTTGAGGAGCCTGGCCCGCTCGCCACGATTGATGGCAAGCAGTCGGTGAGGGGGCACCCGCTGGATGTGCTCGCCGTAGTCGAAATAGTCGCGGTAGTGCTTCTCGTCTTTCGAGAGCGCCTTACCGGCGCTCTCGACCCGTTGGCTCTTGAGGTGTGCCGAGGTGTAAAGGATTTCCCGCAGCCGCTGTCGCACGTCGGCCCGCTCGCTGAAATCATGGGCAATGATGTGCCCTACGCCCAAGAGGACGTCGGCCACGGTAGCCACCTGCGCATCGGCATCGACAAAGTCCTCCGCCCGCTTGTCGAGATCCGCGGCTGCCTGCTCGGCGGCAAGGATTTCCCGGGCCAACGGTTCGAGCTTTCGCTGCCGGGCAACTTCGGCGAGCGACAACTTCCGGGGTTTGAACGGGAGGTACAAATCCTCGAGTTGCTTGAGGCTCGTGGCGGCCGCGACCAGCGATTCGAGTTCGGGCGTCAGCTTCCCCTGCCCCTGGATGGTCCGGAGAATCGTCTGCTTGCGGTCGGCGAGTTGCCGGGCCCGAGCCACGCCCTCGGCGATGCGCCGCACCCCCTCCTCGTCGAGACCGCCGGTCTGATCGCGACGATAGCGGGTGATAAAGGGAACGGTGTTGCCGCCGTCGAGAAGTTCGACGGTGGCGCGAACGCCGGCGACATGAAGGCCCAGCCGCTGGGCGATCTGTCCCAGGTCAATGACAGCAGTGATCGCCGTGGATCCCATCCGACTCGCGGGCCTGTAGTGCGGTGGCACCTGGCTCGCGTAACTCTCCTCCGCGATCCACGCCACCCACGCGTGCGCGTGGACGGAAACAAATGGATCTGGGAAACACGACGAATCTAGGTTGCCCGACCAACCGGTGTCAAACGCTCGCGCCTCCGCCAGGCCCCGCGGCCACCCCAATCTGCCGGCCTTTCCCCTTCTGCGCGACGCCCGCCTGCCCTTGACCCGACATCCCGGACTCCCCTATTTCCCGCACGGCACGCTTTGTGCGGTCGCACACCCGCCGCCACGACCCGCGCCCACGAAACGAAGGAATCCACTGGAGCGGCCTGCACGATCGTGACGATCGAAAAGCGTGAGCAGAGCGTACCTCTGCGACCCGCCCCGATCCCAAGCGCAGGCCCGACGGAGTTCGACGCATGATTCGCCGCAGCACGGAAGCCACCACGACCCGCGACACCGAAGCCTTGCTGCCGGCCGTGCCGCTGCTCGCTCTCGACCGCCAATACGCCGTGCTTCGCGAGGAAATCCGCGAGGCGATTCACCGCGTCTGTGACTCCGGACGGTTCGTGCTCGGCCCCGACGTGGCCGAACTCGAGGCGGAACTGGCCAAGGCGCTCGATGTGCCGCACGTGATCTCGTGTGCCTCGGGCAGCGACGCCCTGTTGTTGGCCCTCATGGCCCTCGGTATCGGTGCCGGCGACGAGGTGATCGTGCCGAGCTACACGTTCTTCGCCACCGCCAGCGCGGTCACCCGCCTGGGGGCGGTGCCGATCTTCGCCGATATCGATCCCGTGACCTATCTCATCGATCCACGAGACGTCGAGAAGAAGATCAGCTCACGAACGAGGGCGATCGTGCCGGTTCATCTCTTTGGTCGGACGGCCGACATGGACGCCCTCGGCCCCATCGCCGCCAAAGCGGGCCTGCCGATCGTCGAGGATGCCGCTCAATCGATTCTTTCGACATGGCGCGGCCGCTGCTCGGGCAGCCTCGGCGACGTCGGCTGCTTCAGCTTCTATCCGACCAAAAATCTCGGCGGTGCCGGCGACGGCGGGTTCCTGACCACCACCCGTGACGACATCGCCAGCGCGCTTCGACTCCTGCGAGTCCACGGCATGGAGCCTCGGTACTATCACGAGGTGATCGGCATCAACAGCCGCCTCGACTCGATTCAGGCCGCCGTGCTGCGGGTGAAGCTGCCGCATCTCGATGCCTGGACCACCTCGCGGCAGGTCAACGCGGCCCGCTACGCGGAGTGCTTCGCTGAATACGATCTCTCCGATCGGATTGCCGTGCCGGGCGACGAGCCCCGGGGCCGCCACGTCTGGAACCAGTTCGTGATCCGCGTGCTCGACGACAGCCGCGATGCGTTGCGAGCGCACCTCGCGAAACAGGGCGTCGGCACGGAAATCTATTACCCCGTCCCGCTGCACCAGCAGAAATGCTTCGCCCACCTCGGCTGGGCCAAGGGCGATCTGCCGGAAACAGAGCGTGCCGCCGAGCAGACGCTCGCGCTGCCGATCTTCCCCGAACTCGAGGCCGCCGAGCAGCGGACCGTGGTCGCCCGGATCGCCGAGTTTTTCGCCACGAGCACGGCTCGACGGCCGGTCGCCTCTCAGCCGGCACCGAAGCAGGCGTCCGCTCCGGCGGAGGCCCCGGCCGCGACCGGCACGCTCCCGGCCCCTCACTTCCTGAGACGCGCCGTTGGCAAGGCCGACGACGTGCGGTGCTGATACGGCTTATCCGTAAGCCTCGCGGATTGGTCCGTCAAAGCCCAACGCCGTCAGGCGCAGGGTGAACCGAAGCGTGTCTGCCGAGATGCGTGCGGGTGGGCCTGATTGCAGGTAGGATTCCGGGCGGCGGCCCTTCTGAACTCCTTGCACCCGCGCCCCTCCATCCGACATGGCCACGAAGTCGAAACGCCCAGCGAACGCAGCCGTCGGCAAACTGCCGGCGGTCGATATCAAGACGCTCAAACTGATCGTCGGCCTCGCCAACGAAGTGGCCGCGGCGGCCGAGAAGCGTCGCGATCCCCATCTCGACATCCCCACGCGGAGCCTGTCGAACGTCCGCTTCAACAAGTCGCGGAAGATCATCGAGATGGGCGGCCAGACCAACCGCCGCCAGCTCTTCAATCTCTCCCAGGCCAAGAGCTACATGCAGACCCTGCTCGTGGCGACGGGCTGTAAGCAGCTGCTCGATCAGCAGAAGACCACGAGCATCCGAGGCCTCTACTACCTGCTCAAGCACACGATCGAGGGCACCCGCGAGGAGACCTTCGCCACGCAGGAGGAGTGCGATCCGATCATCGAGGATCTCGAGGTCACCCTCGAGAGTCTCCGCGAGGAACTCCACGTCTACGCCAGCAACCGCGGCGGCATGGTGGGACCGATCACGCTCATCGACTCAGGCGACGAGATCGACTGCTCGCGAATGGGATCCGGCGGCTACTCGATCCCGTCGATCGTCGAAGCCGATATCGTGAAGTTCAAGTCGTGCGACGCGAAGTTCATCCTGCATGTCGAGAAAGACACGGTCTGGCGGCGCTTCAACGAGGACAAATTCTGGAGGAAGCATTCCTGCCTGCTCACGCACGGCGGCGGCCAGCCACCGCGGGGTGTGCGGCGGATGCTCTACCGCCTCCACAACGAACTCAAGCTCCCCGTCTACTGCCTGCTCGACAACGATCCCTGGGGCTACTACATCTACTCCGTGCTCAAGCAGGGG
>JAUMAF010000062.1:0-7675 GCA_032117045.1 Pirellulales bacterium
AGTCGGCCAGCCAGGCATCCTGTAGCAAAACCCCCCGGCGTCGAGCATGCCCACCGCCGGCTCCGGGGCACGCGCAGCCCCGCGCTAAGTTCATGCCCGTGCCAGCCCCTGCCCCCATCCGGCGGCGGCAGCCTTTTTCCAGAGTCTGCTAGGCTTTTGGAGGCGGTTTTCGCCGTTGGTGGCCGCATGAGGTTAGAAAACCGCCGTTTCGCCGGTTTTCCTGTGGTGGCCAACCCTGGTGGCGTGGCGGTCCTTCATCATTCCCGCTGAGCGAGGTTTTCGTGCACGAGTTCGCGGCCGTTGGTGCGAGTTCCGAAGCGGCGGTGGCGTCTGCCCTGCCGGTGCCGCCGGCGGCGCTGGCCTGTCCGCCCACCAAGCAGGTTCGGGATCGCCTCCGGGCGATGGCCGCCGATCTCGTGGCGTCATGGAAGGCCGAAGGTTTGCCGCCCGCCGCCCGTTCCGCGGCTGGCCTGCGGGAGGAGGCCGAAACCCTCGTTCGACGGGCGGGAATATCGGGCGATTGTGTCGGCTGGACGATGGTCACCATTGTGTCGGAGCACTGGCGGGATCGGCTCGCGACTGTGTCGACGGGGCGACGGCTGTTGTTGCTTCCCGATTGCCCGGCCGCTCCGCGCCGGGACGAGTCCGGGGTTCCTCATGTCTGCGGTCCACAGTGCGGCATCGCGACGATCTGGTCGGCGGCCCGTGACCATGGCTGGGTGGTGGAGTCGACTGCTCAGGCGGTTTCGGCGATCGGTTCGCTGCTCACCGGCCAATACGACGGCGTGCTCGGCGTTGCCAAGCTCTCAGATCTCGAAAAGGCCTTCGCGATGCTGCCGGCGTTTGCCCTGCCGATTGCCGCAGTGCCCTATCGGCCTCTGGCGAGGAGCGGTTTATCCTGCACCGAAGCCTTGGCCGAGGCAGCGATCGACGTGGAGTGGGTCTTGGGGCTGCTTGGCGTGGCGGGGGGCGACGCGGGGCCGGTGGGTGACTACCTGCCTCTCCTCCGCGAGGCCGCCGGAATGTTCACGCCGGAGCAGCTCCAGGGGCTTTGCAGTCGGCTCGCGATGCCGGGCATGCTCGGCACGCCCTCGACCGCGGGCCTCCTCGCGGAGTGTCCGCCGCTCGAGGCAGCCGCCGAGATGTCGGGGGAGTTTCTGTCGAGGGGCGGCAAGTTTCTGAGGCCATTCGTCACGCTGGCCGCATTCGACGCCGTGGCGTCTGATCTTGTGGAGGGTCGGCAGCCACGCGCTGCCGGCTATGCATGCGATGCGACCGTGGGCCGAGGGTCGGCCAAGGCTGCCGCGGTGGCCATCGAGGTCTTTCACAAGGCATCGCTCGTCCACGACGACATCGAAGACGACGACGCGATTCGTTACGGCCGAAAAACGCTGCATGCCGAGGTGGGTGTGCCTTCGGCGATCAACGCCGGCGACTATCTGCTCGGCGCCGGCTACCGCATCATGGCGGCCTTACCCGGGCTCGATTCCGCGACGATCCGCGACTCGGTGGCGATTCTGGCCGATGCCCATGTGCGGCTGGCCCGCGGACAAGGAGCGGAACTCTGGTGGCGGGATGCGGCAGGGTCTGGCCTCCGTGGAGAAGGCACACGCCGACTGACTCCGGACGAGGCCCTCACGATCTATGGTTTGAAGACCTCGCCCGCCTTCGAGGCGGCCATTGCGCTGGGCATCCGTCTGGCCGGCATCCAGCCCGCCGAGGCCGGGGCGATTGATCGCTACGCGCTTCATGTCGGGGCGGGCTTCCAGGTCTTCAACGATCTCAAGGACTGGTCGGGCGACCTTGAAAACGACCGCCGCGCTGCCGGCGATCTCATCGGTGGCCGGCCCACGGTGCTCTGGGCGTTGGCCATCGAGGGGCTCGGGCCGGCTGACGCAGAGAGGCTCTTCGCGATGGCTCGCGAAGCCGGTCGGCCCGGTGCCGACGAAGCCGCCGTCGCTGCGGCCGTCGTCGAGGCGCGATCGCTCTACGAGCGGGTCGACGTGATCGGAAAGGCGACGCGAATCGCCGCGCGGCAGCGACAACTCGCGGCCGAGGCAGTGGCGTCGTGCCGCCTGCGACGGCTGCGGGAGGTGCTCGAGTTTCTGCTCGACCTCGCGGTTCCCGATGTCTGGGCCGGCGGCCGCTGATCGCGGCAGGAAGGTCTGAATGGCTGTGGCGGTCGATCCGGTCAGGCGTGCGGCCTCGCTCGCGTCGTTGTTTTGTCCCGTGGCCGAAGAGTTTGGCCAGTTCTCGACGATCGATCCCGGCGACGTGCCGCCGCTGCCCCGCCGGCTGCTCGACCACCGAGGTCACATGACCGTGACGATGGAGCAGCAGTATGCCTGCCTGCTCGATCTGCGGGTGGTGGCCGAACGCGACGAGTCGTCAGTGGGCACGACAGGCAGGTATGCCCGCGAGATTCTCCTGGCCACGCCAGCCGGCCGGGTTGTGCAGTACGGCATCGTGCGGATCGATCTGCGAGCGGTCGAGCCTGTCGTCGCCGCGGCCATTCGCAGTCGCCGCGCACCGCTGGGCAGGATCCTCGTGCAGGCCGGACTGCTCTGCGACGTGCAGAACGTGGCTCTGGTGCGGGTATCTCCAGGGCCACATCTCAGGAAGCTGCTTGCTGATGCTGGCCACGACACTTATGGACGTGTGGCGGAGATTGTGGTTGCTGGCCGTCCCATGATCGAACTCCTCGAGATCGTGGCGACCGACGCCTGACCGCGGCGTGGCGTGGCTTCGTGGGCGCTTGGCCAAGGGGCGGTGGTTGGCGGCGATGAAGGTCTCGCGAGGGGAATGGCTCGCCTGCGTCACGATGGCGGCTTCGGTTTTTTGGACGTACGGCCGTCGTTCACGCAAAGTCCTTGTGGCACAGGCGTTTGCGTCGAATGGGTCGATATTGACTCGCTGCGCAAGATGCCTGTAGAGTTGGGTTGTCTGGCAAGGATGGCATGCACGGAGGCACGGCTTGGGAATGGATTTCCGCTCCCCTGTCTTCTCCCGCCTGTCACGGCTCTTTGCAGGCTCTCGTTCGAGATGCACGTCGGCCACGGTGGCCCTGAGATGTCGGTGCGAAATCGCGGCACTCCAGGCTGCTTGGGTGGACGGGAGGATCGGTCAGGGCAAGGAGGCCTAGGCGTTCGGGGCTGATTCGCCGGTGAGGAAGCCCCGGGCACCGTTTTTGACTAGCCGTAGCACGGCTAGGGAGAGGGTGGTCAAGGACATGCAGAAGACCGTCTATACGACTGGCGAAGCCGCCAAGATTTGCAAGGTGAGTCAGCAGACGATCATTCGCTGCTTCGACTCAGGACAGTTGAAGGGATTCCGCGTGCCGGGCAGCCGGTTTCGCCGAATCCCGCGGGATCAGTTGTTTCTGTTCATGCGGGACAACGGGATCCCGACCGACGCGCTCGAGAGCGGCCGGCGGAAGATTCTCGTGGTGGACGACGATCAGGATCTCGTTGAGCTGATTACGGACGTGCTCGAGCGCGATGGCCGCTTCGAGACACGCAGTGTCAACAACGGCTTCGATGCCGGCATGATGGTCAAGGATTATCGTCCTGACCTGATCGTGCTCGACGTCATGCTGCCGGACATCAATGGCAAGGAAGTCTGCCAGCGGGTCCGCAGTGATTCGACCATGGACGAGGTGCGGATCATCTGCATTTCGGGCATGTGCGAGCCGGACAAGATCGAGGAGCTCAAGGCGTCGGGGGCCAACGAGTTCCTGCAGAAGCCATTCGAGGCCGAGGTGCTGGTCGACCGGATTTGCAGTCTGCTCGACATCGAATCGGGCGTGGCTGGCTCCTGATCAGGCCTCTCGCGGTGTACGAACCGCCGCCCGCGTCCCCTGGCCCTTGCGGGCCAGGGGCGCGGGTGGCTTCCGCGCTCGGGGCGCCTCCCGACTGGGAGTCTGCGATGGAAGATCGAGATATCGGGCGTTCAGGCCTGGCGATCGCGCTCTCGGGCGGAATCACTGAGTCGCTGACAAGCCGTGGCTGCGTGGTTCTCGCGCGGGCCTTGCTGGCGGAGTCGCGTGTGATTCAGGGTGAGTCGACGGCCGATCCCGCCATTTGGTCGCGGGCGGAGCGGGAGGCTGCGGTTGCATCCTGGCTCGTCGCTGTTCGGAGGGCTGCTCGCGGCGTCCAATCCGAAGAAGACCCAGCGGCCGCTCGGTCGCTCGCGTCCCGGTTGAGCGGGGTGCTCGTGATGAACGGGCAACGCACCGAGGAGGCCGAGCTGCTGCTCGACGTGCTCGGTGAACTCCTTCGCCAACACGGTGAATCAGGGGGCGACGAGGCGGTTGTCGGGCGATTTGAGCGGGCCGTCGCCGAGGCCCGGCTCGAGTCGGTTCGCGAACTGGCCTACGGGGCCGGTCACGAGATCAATAATCCCCTGGCGAACATCGCGGCCCGCGCCCAGTCGCTCCTCCCGGATGAACGTGACCCCGAGCGTCGTCGAAGGCTTTCGACGATCGTCGATCAGGCGTTTCGGGCACGCGACATGATCGGTGGGCTGATGGTCTTTGCGCGGCCGCCCAAACCCCAGCCGACCGACGTGGTGATGGATGCGGTGGTGCGGGCGGCATTCGATGCGCTGCGACCCGTGGCGGAATCGCGGGGCGTGCGGCTCGAGTACAGCCCCACCCCAGCTCCGCTGGCCGTGCGAGTCGACGTGATGCAGGTGGGGGAGGCGATCCGCCTCCTCGCCGTCAACGCGTTCGAGGCAGTCGACGATGGTGGCCGCGTGCTGCTCGAAGCCTCGGAGAGTCCGGATCGACACCGGTGCCGTCTGGTCGTCGCCGACGATGGCCGGGGCATGGACGCCGATGTGGCCCGTCGTTCATTCGACCCTTTTTACAGCGGCCGTGATGCGGGCCGGGGCATCGGTCTGGGGCTGCCCAAGGCCCTCAGGCTGATCGAGTCCAACGGCGGAACGCTGGCGGTCGATTCCCGGCCGGGGCATGGCACCAGGATCACGGTGGAACTCCCGTTGGCGATCAGTGGAGCGTGACGGAGGGGCCGCAAAGTCGCCCCATCTTTCCAGGACGGTCCCCGAGTCCGCGCACGGCCTCCAGTCTGGTGGCGGCGGCCTGTTCCTCCACGTCGGCCGCACTTGTCGATGCGACCGATGTTCTCTATCCTCCGGCGCAGTTCCGGTCAGCGGGCGATGGATCGCCCGAGTGGCACGCTCGCAGGGATGGAAGCATGAGTTTCACCGGATCCGCGGCCGAAGGGCCGCATGCCGAACAAGGGTCGTTTGCCGCTGCATTCGCATCGGTGGTCAGCCATCGTGAACCCGCGGCGCGGGTGCTGCGGCAGCGGGTCTTCCGGGAGAGCGGCGCGGCTGATGGTGCCGAGGATGCGGGGCTCGAAGCGATCCGCCGCACGGCCCACTGGCTGCGGGGTCAGCAGGCAGACGATGGCCACTGGCGGGCAGCGCTCGAGGGCGACACGATTCTCGAGAGCGAATACCTGCTGCTTTTGGCCTGGGCTGGCCGGCTCGATCATCCGCACGCCCGCGGCGCCGGCCGCCGGATTCTGAAACAGCAGTTGCCGGGAGGCGGATGGGCCATCTATCCGGGTGGGCCGATCGACGTCAGCGCCAGCGTGAAGGCCTACCTGGCCCTGAAGCTGCTCGGCCACGATCCCGATGAACCGGCGCTCGTCCGCGGTCGGAGGGCGATCGAAGACCACGGCGGTCCCTGGGCGGTCAACAGTTTCACGAAGTTTTATCTCGCGCTTCTGGGGCAGATGCCCTACGCGGCGTGTCCGGCAGTGCCGCCGGAGGTGGTGCTCCTGCCCGAGTGGTTTCCGGTGAATCTGAACCGGGTGTCGGCATGGTCGCGAACGATGATCGTGCCCCTTTCGCTGATGTGGGCGTTCAAGCCACGGCGGCACGTGCCTCGCGGCCGCGGGATCGCGGAGTTGTTCAGCGATCGGGATCGCCAGGGGCCGCCGCCGGCCGACAGGAGTTTCTGGGCCGGCTTTTTCCGCGGGATCGACCGCCTCATGAAGGCCTGCGAGGCGGTGGGTCTCACGCCCTTACGGGCCCGCGCCGTGCAGGCATGTCGCCGCTGGATGCTTGCGCGATTCGACGACAGCGACGGACTCGGGGCCATCTTTCCTCCCATCGTATGGAGCATCATCGCGCTCAAAGCCATGGGGTGCGATGACGAATCGCCCGAGGTGCGGGAGGCGTGGTCGCAGCTCGACCGGCTCGTCGAGTCCGAAGCGGACGGCACGACCCGTCTTGAGCCCTGCCGGTCGCCCGTCTGGGATACGGCGATCACGCTGATCGCGCTCGTTGAGTCGCGGAGCGGGTCGGTGCGCGGTCGCCGGGATCTCGGGCAGCAGTCGTTCCAGTCGTCGCTCGAGCAGGCTGTCCGCTGGTTGCTCGTGAACGAGATCCGCACCACTGGCGACTGGGCCGGGCGGACGCGGGCCGAGCCCTCGGGCTGGTGCTTTGAGTATGCCAATCGCTTCTATCCCGATGTCGATGACACGGCCATGGTCGTGATTGCATTGGCGACCTGGCGATCTGCGGTTCCGGCGGCCGGGAGCGACGCGAGCGGTTCGCTGATGGCCGCGGTGGATGCCGCCATCGGGCGTGGAGTTCGCTGGCTCGAAGCGATGCAAAGCAGCGATGGCGGCTGGGGTGCCTTCGATCGAGACAACAACTGCGAGTTTCTCTGCAAGGTGCCCTTCGCCGATCACAACGCGATGATCGACCCCAGTTCGCCCGACCTGGCGGGTCGCGTGCTGGAGGCCTACGGCAAGATCGGGCTCCGCATGGGCCATCCTTCGGTCGATCGCGCCGTGGCCTATGTGCGGCGGTCGCAGGAGTCCGACGGCGCCTGGTACGGCCGCTGGGGCGTGAACTACATCTACGGCACCTGGCAGGTGCTCGAGGGCCTGAGGGCCGTCGGCATCTCCGGCCGCGACGAGGCGATGGTCCGCGGGGCCGAATGGCTCGAGGCGCACCAGCAATCCGACGGCGGCTGGGGCGAGACGCCTGAGAGCTACGCCAATCGTTCCCTCGCAGGCACGGGCGTGCCGACGGCATCGCAGACGGCGTGGGCCGTGGCGGGCCTGGTGGCTGCCGGCCGCGGCGACTCCGCGGCCGTTCGCAGCGGGGTCGACTGGCTGGAGCAGCGGCAGGAAGCGGATGGCACCTGGGTGCAGCGAGAGTTCACTGGCACGGGGTTTCCGCAGGTCTTCTATCTCCGGTACCACTACTACCCCATCTACTTTCCCCTCATGGCGCTCGCCCGCGCCCGTCGTGCGGCTGCGGTCGAGATCCGGGAGCGTGTGGCATGAGCGTTCCTGTCGGGCAGATGATCTCCGTGCTCCGTCATGTCGCCATGCAACGGCTGCGGGGCAACCATCGTTATCCGCTCGTGCTGATGCTCGAGCCGCTCTTCCGCTGCAATCTCGCCTGTGGAGGCTGCGGCAAGATCCAGCACCCCGCCGAGGTGCTGCGATCGCATCTCACGCCGGAGCAGTGCCTCAAGGCGGTGGATGAGTGTGGCGCCCCGATCGTGTCGATTCCGGGCGGCGAGCCGCTCCTCCATCCGCAGATCGAGGAGATCGTGGCCGGGATCGTCGCGCGGAAACGGTATCTCTACCTCTGCACCAACGCGATCAAGCTCGAGGAGATGCTTCCTCGG
>JAUMAF010000063.1:0-11706 GCA_032117045.1 Pirellulales bacterium
CCTGACGGCCGGTCGGCTTGCATGGGCCCGATTCACGTCAGAACGTCGTGCCACTGCCGCGCCGAACAGGCTTGGCCGCACGGACCCAAGTCGAACGAAACCGCCGAGGGCAGTTCCTGAAAATCGCGACCGCCGACGTGAAGGCCGAGGTGAGCGCGACCATGCGCATCCAATGCTACGTCCGTACAGTTGTGTATCGAGAGGGCGAATGCTCGGAGAATCGCTTCGCCGGCCGATTTGAGCCATACTTGCGACGATGAGCGACGGTCGGACCGGAGTCCGGCGTCGCCCTCTCTCTCGGAGGCTCCATGGCAACCGTGTCCGCATCCTCTTCCACGGCCGATCTCGGCGTCGACGATGTCGCTGCCCTCGACAGGCTGCGTGGCGTCTACGGCCGGCTGAAGCAGGAACTCGCCCGGGTCATCATCGGTCAGGACGAGACGATCGAGCGGCTGACGATCTGCCTCTTCGCACGAGGTCATGCGCTCCTGATGGGCGTGCCGGGACTCGCCAAGACGCTGCTGGTGAGCAAACTCGCGGAGTGCGTGTCACTCAACTTCAGCCGGATCCAGTTCACTCCCGATCTGATGCCGATGGACATCACCGGCACCGACATCCTTCAGGAGACGGCCGACGGGCGTCGTGAGTTTCATTTTGTGCCGGGACCGGTGTTCGCCAACATCGTGTTGGCCGACGAGATCAACCGCGCGCCCCCCAAGACACAAGCCGCCATGCTCGAGGCAATGCAGGAGCACAAGGTGACCGTCGTCGGCAAGACGTCGCGGCTCGAGCCCCCGTTCTTCGTGCTGGCGACCCAGAATCCGGTGGAACAAGAGGGCACCTATCCGTTGCCCGAAGCCCAGCTCGACCGATTCATGTTTCTCATCGAGCTCGACTATCCCAATGAGGAGGAGGAGGTCGCGATCGCGCGGACGACGACCGGCGAGCTGCCGCCAACGCTCGATCATGTGATGACGGCCGCCGAAATCATCGACTACCAGCATCTGGTTCGCCGCGTGCCCGTGCCGGATCACATCTATCGATTCGCCGCGAAGCTGGTGCGGAAGACGCGGCCGCGGGGCGACTCGGCTCCCGCCTGGCTCAGGCCCCTCGTGTCGTGGGGCGCCGGCCCTCGTGCGGTGCAGAATCTGGTGCTTGGCGCGAAGTCGCGGGCGGCGCTCTCGGGCAGTTACATGGTGCGGCTCGAGGACGTCGAAGCGGTGGCGGCGCCGGTGCTCACGCATCGGCTGATCACCACGTTCGCCGCTCAGGCGGAGGGCATCGACGCCAAGCAGATCGTTGGCCGCCTCGTGAAGGAGACCGTCGAGGAGCAGGCCGGCTGAGCCGCTGGCGGCACGCGTCTCGTGCGGGGCGCGTGCCGGTCGACCGCGAACAGACACGAGCCGTCAGAGAGCTGCCACCGAACCACATGTTCACCGACCGCCAACCGCGTTCGTTTCTCGATCCTCAGGTGCTCGCGCGGCTTTCCGCGGTGCCGCTCGTGGCGCGGCGGCCGATGGTGGGCAGCGTGTCGGGACGCCATGCGAGCCCGCACCGCGGGTCGAGCGTCGAGTTCGCCGAGTACCGCAAATACGTCCCCGGCGACGACCTGCGGCGGCTCGACTGGCGGGCCTTCGGCCGGTCCGACCGACACTATGTCAAGGAGTATGAGGCCGACACCAACCTCCGCCTGTGCCTCGTGCTCGACACCTCCGGATCGATGAGCTTCGGCTCCGGCGGCGTGACGAAGATCGACTACGCCCGCCAGCTCTGCGGGCCGCTGGGGTATCTCGCATCGCAGCAGGGGGATGCCGTCGGCGTGTCGTGCGTGGCCGATGGCATCGTGCGGACGGTGCCGCCACGACGCAGCCCGGCACATGTACGGCTGGTGTTCGATGTGCTCGAGGAGGCCCGACCGGCCGGGCCGACACGGCTGCCGGAGGTGCTCCACGAACTCGCCGAGACGATCCAGCAGCGGGCCGTGGTCGTGATCGTCTCCGATCTGTTCTGCGATCCGACAACGCTCGCCTCGGCCTTCGGCCACCTGCGATTTCGCCGGCACGACGTCGCCGTGTTCCATCTGCTCGACCCGCAGGAGATGGCCTTTGCGTTTCAGCGGCCGACGCGGTTTCTCGACATGGAGGGGGGCGGGGCGATCTTCGCCGACCCGGTGGACATCGCCGAGCGATACCACCGTGCGGTCCAGATCTATCTCGACGATCTCAAGCAAATCGTGCTCGAGTCGGCGGTCGATTACCACCGCATCCTCACCGATGAGCCGGCTGAGCAGGTCCTGGCCCGGTTCCTCGTCGGCCGCGCGGCGGGAAGGGGCCTGCGATGACGTTCCTCCAGCCGTGGGTGCTGCTGGCGTTGCCGCTGGTGGCGTTGCCGCTGATCATCCACCTCATCAACCAGCGGCGGTTCCAGACGGTGTCCTGGGCCGCGATGCAGTTCCTGATCGCCGCCAAGGCGCTCTCACGGGGCTACTCGCGGCTGCGTCATTGGCTGATCATGCTCCTGCGGATGCTCGCCGTGGCGGCGGTGATCCTCGCCGTCGGCCGGCCCCTGTCCCGCGGCTGGTTGGCACTGGCCGGTGGCGGCCGGCCCGACTCCGCGATCGTCGTCATCGATCGCTCGCCGAGCATGCAGGCCCGCGATCCCTCGGGAGGCGATTCGAAGCTCGACACCGGCCGTCGGCAGCTCGCCGAGTCGCTGGCCACGCTGCGGCCTGGGAGGTGCATGGTCGTCACCGATGCGGCGCGTGGGCCACACGAAGTGGCGGCTCCGGAGATGATCGTCGATCTGGCGACGGCCGCCCCGGCGGCGGCCCCGGCCGACCTCCCCGCGCTGCTCCAGTCGGCCTACGACTTCATTCGTGAAAACGCGGCCGGCACGACCGAGGTCTGGATCTGTTCCGACCAGCGGGCGAACGACTGGCGGGCCGACGACGGCGGCTGGGGCGGGATCCGCGACGCGTTTGCCAAGCTGCCGCAGCAGGTCAGGATTCAGCTGCTCTCCTATCCGGTGCCGGCGGTGGGAAACGTCGCGGTGCGGGTGACGGCCGCGCGGCTCGAGACCATCGGCCGCGATCGTCGGCTGGTCGTCACCGTCGCCGTCTCGCGGCAGGAAGACGGCCCGCGGTTGATGCTGCCGTTGCGGTTCGAGATCGGCGGCGTGACCACGGCTGTCGAGATCGAGCTTTCCGGCCGCGAGGCCGTGCTCAAGCAACACTCGATCCCGCTCGAGGCGGCGGCGGGGCCGAGGGGCTGGGGTCGGGTGTCGATTCCCGCCGACGCCAACGCGGCCGACAACGAGTTCTTCTTCGTCTACGACGAGCCGTCGCCGCGTCGTGCGATCGTGGTGGCCGATGATCCTGCCGCGCGACGGGTGCTGGAACTCGTGGCGGGCATCGCGCCGGGGAAGGACGAGACCGCGACCGTCGATGTGGTCACCCCCGGAAGCCTCGCCGCCGCAGGCTGGGACGAGGCGGCGGTGCTCCTCTGGCAGGCGGCGCTTCCCGAGGGACGCGACCTCGACCTGGTCAAGGCCTACGTGGACCGCGGCGGACAGGTCGTGTTCTTTCCCCCTGACGTGCCCACCGGCGCAGCGTTTGCCGGGGTGTCGTGGGGCGCGTGGACCGCCCACGCGAAGACCGTGGTGCCGGAGTCGTGGCGGACCGATCAAGATCTGCTTTCCAACACGCTCGCCGGCACCGCGCTGCCGCTGGGTGAACTCGAGATCAGGAGATCGTGCGGGATCGTGGGCGATGCGCTTCCGCTGGCCTCGCTGCCGGGCGGGGCGGCCCTCCTGGCCCGGTCGCCCGGGGCGGTGGGCGTGTCGTTCTGCGCGACGACACCGGCCCCGCGAGATTCCTCGCTCGCCGCCGAGGGGATCGTGCTCTACGCGCTGGTCCAGCGGGCCATCGACCGCGGGCTCGGGGTGCTCGGCCGGGCACGGCAGTTGGATGCCGGGCCGGCGGCGGCGGAGCTCGCCTCGGCCGGCGAGCCCTGGGTCCGCCGCGCCGGGCCGACCGACGCCACATCGACCGCGACCGGCCTGCATGCGGGCGTGTTTGCCGCGGGGGAACGGCTCTACGCGGTGAACCGTCCGGCGGCCGAGGACGCGGCGGCGGTCGTGGCCGACGAGCGGATCGACGGGCTCTTTCGTGGCCTCGGGTTTTCGCGGATCACAGGCCGGGCCGGGGCTCGAGACAGCATCGTGCAGGAGATCTGGCGCGCGTTTTTGATCGCGATGCTCCTGGCGATCATCGGCGAGGGGCTGTTGAGCCTGCCGCGGCGACAGCCGGCTGAGCCCGCGCCGGGTGGCTTTCGTTCGGCGGAGGCCGCGGCATGAACGCCTTGGCGGGCCTTCGTTTCTTTACGACGCCGTGGACGCTCGGCCTCTCGCTGACGCTGGTGGCGATCACTGCGGTGGTCGCCTTCGTGACCTGGCGGCGGAGCGGCTCTGCCGTGGCCACGGGGCTCCTCGAACTGCTGCGCATCGTGATCGCGGGCATGGTCGCGGTGCTGCTCAATCAGCCGGAGTGGGTCGAGGAATACCGCCCCGACGAAAAGCCGACCGTCGTCGTGCTCCACGACGCGTCGCGGAGCATGGACACGCAGGACGTGATCGTGACCGGTTCGGCCGCTGCGCCGGCCGCCGCGCGGACGAGGCGCGAGGCCATCGCACCGCTTGCCGAAAGCAGTTTCTGGAAACCGCTCGAGAAGCGATTCAAGGTGGTGATCGAGTCGGTGTCGCAGTCGCCTGCCGCGACCGGCACCGACCTCGCCGACCCGCTGCGAAAGTCACTCGAGGCGTTTGAGTCGCTCCGGGCGGTGGTGCTCGCCTCCGACGGCGACTGGAACAAGGGCCCGCCGCCGCTCGAGGCCGCGCAATCGTTGCGACTTGCGCAGGTGCCGGTCTTCGCGCTGGCCGTCGGCAGTCCGACCAAACTCCCCGACCTCGACCTCGTGAGCCTCGACTGTCCCACGATGGGCGTGGCCGGCAAGCCAGTGCGGGTGCCCTTCACGATCGTCTCGTCGCTGCCCACGGAACGTGTGGTGACGGCGACGCTGGCAACCTCCAGTGGCGAGTCGCTCGCGAAGGAGGTCCGGATCCCCGCGATGGCGACCGTCTCGGACTGGATCTACTGGACGCCCCCCGCGGTCGGCGACTACACGGTCACGCTCTCGATTCCGGTGGGGCCGGGCGAACTGCTCGCCGACAACAACGTGCGGACGGCGCCGATCGCCATTCGTCAGGAGCAGCTCAAGGTGCTCGTCGTGGAGAGCGTGCCGCGGTGGGAATACCGCTACCTCCGCAATGCCCTGTCCCGCGACCCCGGCATCGAGGTCTCCTGCCTGCTCTTCCAGCCAGGACTCTCGAAGCGGGGCGGCGGCACCAAGGACTCCATCCCGACGTTTCCGTCGGGCCTCGACGAGCTCTCGCAATACGACGTCGTGTTCCTCGGCGATGTCGGTGTCGGCAGCGGACAGCTCACCGACGAAGACTGTCGGCTGCTCAAAGGACTCGTCGAGTATCAGGCCAGCGGGCTCGTCTTCATGCCCGGCTGGCGGGGTGAGCAGGCGTCGCTTGCGGGCACGCCGCTCGACGAGCTCTGCCCGGTGGTCGTCGATCCGGCTCGGCCCGATGGCACGGCGGCCGACGGCCCGCGGCGGCTGGTGCTCACCGAGGCGGGCCGCAAGAGCCTGCTCACGAAGCTCGCCGATGCGGCGTCGGAGAACCTCGCCGTCTGGGAGAGCCTGCCGGGTGGACAGTGGTATGGCCCGGTGCTTCGCGCCAAGGCGGGAAGCGAGGTGCTGGCGGTTCACGAGGATGCCGCCAACGAGTATGGCCGGATCCCGCTGCTGGTGACCCGCACGTTCGGTGCCGGAAAGGTGCTCTACATGGCCACCGACGGCGCCTGGAGGTGGCGAAAGGGCGTCGAGGACAAATATCATTATCGGTTCTGGGGTCAGGTCGTCCGCTGGATGGCCTACCGCCGCAACATGGCCAAGGGTGAGCGCATGAGCCTGTCGTTCGCGCCCGAGCAGCCGCAGCTCGGCCAGGCGATCGCGATCGATGCCCGGATCGCCGAGGCGGGCGGTGAGCCTCTCACCCGCGGCGAGGTGGTGGCCCGCATCCAAGCTCCATCCGGCGCGGTCGAGACGGTGCGGTTCGTGCCCCCCGGTGGCGACGGGGAGTGGGGCGTGTTCGCGGCCGGCTTCACGCCGAGTGAGCCGGGCACGCATGCGGTCACGCTCTCCTGCCGGGAAACGGGTGAGACCCTCGAGGCATCGCTGTTTGTTCAGGGTTCGATGGCCGAGGGCATCGGCAAGGCCGCCCGGCCTGAAGTGCTTGCCGAGATCGCCCAGATGACCCGTGGCCGGATGGTGCGACCCGAGGAGATCGCGGGCCTCGTCGAGTCGCTGGCCGCGCTCCCCGATCCACCCCCTGCCGTGCGTCGGCTGCAACTCTGGAGCCATCCGTTGGTGGCAGCGACGCTTGTGGGGCTGCTCGGTCTCTTCTGGATCGGACGGAAACGGCAGGGGCTCGTCTGATGGCACGATCCGAGGGTGTGATGAAGACGATGCCTGCCGCACCCGCTGCCCGAGTGCCGGGAATGGTGTTGCCGGCCGACCTCGAGCGGCGACTGGCGGCGTTCCGCGGACTCGTTCGGCGGGTCAAGCTCACCGAGGCAGCCTGTGCCGCCATCGGTGGGATCGCGCTGGCCTTTGTCGCGATCTTTCTGCTGGACCGCCTGCTGGAGACACCGCGCTGGGCGCGGATCGCGATCTTCATGGCCGCCTGTGCCGCCTGCGTCACGATCCCGGCGGCGTTTCACCGCTGGGTCTGGAGGCAGCGGTCGCTCGACCAGGTCGCCCGCTTGATTGGCCGCCGGTTTCCATCGATGGGCGATGAGTTGCTCGGCATCATCGAGATCGTGCGGGGCCAGTCCGCGGTCGGCCCGTCGCAATCGCGGGTGCTGTGCGAGGCGGCCGTCGCGCAGGTCGCCGATCGGTCGCGGGCCTGCGACTTCCGTCAGGCCACACCTCCCGCGCGGCCCTGGCTGTGGGCGTTGGTCGCGGCCGTGCCCGTAGCGCTGTCCGTGGCGGCTGCGGCCCTCGTGCCCGACGCGGCGAGCAACGCCTGGTCGCGGCTGCTCACGCCCTGGCGGTCGATCGAACGCTTCACCTTCGCCCGTGTCGAGCCGCTCCCGAAGCGGCTGGTGGTGCCCCACGGCGAGCCCACCACGCTCGCGGTGCGATTCAGCGGCGACACGCGGTGGCGGCCGGCGCGGGCCACGATGACGGTGGGCGATCAGCAGCCGCTCACCGTGGCGGCAGCCCCTGAGGGCTACTCGTTTCCGGTGCCTCCGCAGATCACGGACGCGACCCTCCGGCTGGCGGCCGGCGACGTGCGGGAGCGGATGCGGATCGAGCCCGTGCATCGGCCGGAGCTGGCCGCGCTCGAGGCCGAGGTGACGCTGCCGGCCTATCTCGAACGCGAGGGGGTGCTGCGGCAGGACATCCGTGGCGGAGCGGTGGCCCCCGTCAAGGGCAGCATGGTGGCGATCATCGCCAGGGCGAATCGCCCGCTGGCCGCAGCGACGATCGACGGCCTGCCGGTCGAGCCCGACGAGGCCACGATCCGGACCTCCCCACTGGCGGTGATGAACGAGACGCGGCTGACGCTCACGTGGCGAGACGCGAACGGCCTCGATGGGGCGGCCCCGCTGGAACTCGCGATTGCGCCACGGGCCGACGAGCCGCCGAACATCGTCATGCTCGACGTGCCGCAGATCCGGGGCATCCTCCTCGACACCGACACGCTCAAGTTCACGGTGGCCGCGCGGGACGACTTCGGCATCCGCCGCGTGGGCCTCGAATGGGAGGGGCTGAGCGACACGTCGGCAGCCCCGGCCGATGCGGCGGGCGTCGAGAAAGGGGATCGGTTGCTGCAACCCGGGGGCGGCGATATCGAGTCGCTCGATGCGGCTGCCACGTTCTGTCCCGAGGCCCTCGGCATCGAGCCGCAGGCGATCGCCCTGCGGGCCTTTGCCGAGGATTATCTGCCCGGCCGCGGCCGCGTCTATTCGTCGCCGCTCCTGCTCTATGTGCTCGATCGGGGTGAGCACGCGCTCGTGCTCAACACGCGGCTGCAGCAGTTTCGCCAACAGGCCAGCGAGGTTCGCGACCGCGAGATGGGCCTGCTCGCGACCAACAAGGAACTCCGCAGGATGCCGGCGGAGCAGTTGCTCGATCCCGCGTCGCGGGGACGGCTCGAGGCGCAGGCGGCTGCCGAGGAGGCCAATGGCCGCCGGCTCGAGCGGCTCGTCGGCGAGGGTTCGGAACTCGTCCGTGAGGCGCTCAAGAATCCGGAGTTCGAGGCGACGACGCTCGAACAACTTGCCGAAGACATTCAGACGCTCTCCGACATCGCCGAGCACCGCATGCCCTCCGTCGCCGATCTGCTCACGCAGGCGGCGACCGCACGTCGGGCCACGGCGTCATCAGCCCGCGACCCGCAGCCCGCGGGCGAGAGCCCGACACGACCGTCAGGAAAACCGGGCGCGGAACCCGGCGACATGGCGGGCCAGCCGGACGCGCCTGGAGAGGATGCCCAGCGTTCGGGCACACAGCCGCCGAAGGTCGGGGACGAGCGGAGCCAGCCGGCCGGAGGCACGCCTGATGGCGAAGGGGCCGAGCCGCCGCCGGTGCCGCAGGTCGTCGATCGGGAGTCGTCGCAGCAGCCGGCCGGTGACACGCCGGGTGGTGAGCAGCCGGAATCGGCAGCGGGGCCGGGACGGTTGGGCCTGCCCACGACGCAGGCGGGCGTGGCACCGCCAGAGGAGCGGCGGGCTGGCGGCGAACCCTCCGCTGCCGAGGCGCTTGACGATGCGATTGCGGCACAGGAAGCGCTGCTCGCGGAGTTTGCCAAGGTCGCCGACGAGTTGGCGGCAGTGATGGCCAGACTGGAGGGCAGCACGTTCGTGAAGCGGCTGAAGCTGGCGTCGCGGGAGCAGGGGTCGATCGGCAGCCGGATCGCGGGCCTGTCGGCCGACGCGTTTGGCAAGGCCGATCGCCAGCCCCCGAAGGTGAAGCAGGCACTCGACGACGTGCGGGAGCAGACCGTCCGCGAGACGGACAAGCTATCGGCCCTGATGGACGACCTGCAGGCCTACTTCGACCGGCGACAGTTGCCCGGGTTCCGCACGGTGCTCGAGGAGATGAAGGAACTCGACACGCTCGGCAGCCTTCGGCAGCTCTCCGAAGACATTCCCAAGGAGGCCGGGATGTCGATCGCCCAGGCGGAGTTTTGGTCGGATACCTTCGATCGGCTGGCCGACGATCTGGTGCCGCCGCCGCAGTCGGGGGGCGGCGAGGGGGGCGGTCAGTCTCGGGAGAGCCTGCCGCCGGAGGTCGTGCTCGAGACCATGAAGATCCTCGAGGACGAAGTCAATCTCCGCGAAGAGACCCGCGTGGCCCAGCAGGCGCGGGCGGCCCTGCCCGTGGACGAGGTTCTGCGGCAGGCCGAGGGGCTCGCCGACCGTCAGGATGCGCTCGCCGACCGGATCGTCGATCTCGTCGATCGGCTCCTCGAGGAACCCGCCGGCGAGTCGTCGTTTGGCCAGGAGATTCAGCTCTTCGAGAAGGTCGAGGAGGTGATGGCCGAGGCGACCGATATCCTCGCCACCCCCGACACCGGACCGAAGGCGATCGGCGCCGAATCAGAAGTGATCGAACTGTTGCTCGCCGCCCAGGCGGCGAGTTCAAACTCCGGCGGCGGTGGTGGCGGAGGTGGCGGGGCCGGCAGCACGACGCCCGGCGGCGGCAGCACCGGGGCGGCCAGTGCCTCGGCGCTCGCGCTCGTCGGCAGTGGCAATCGCACGCAACGGGCGGCCGGCGGCGAGAAGGATCAGGCCACGGGATCGAGCGGCCGAGTGCTCCCCGAGGAGTTCCGGGCCGGTCTCGACTCCTACTTCAATCGATTTGAAAAGGAGCGGCGATGATGCCCATGCCATGGTGCCGCCGCGCCGGATTCCCAGCCATGATCGCGGGCGCTGCCGCCCTGCTCGTCGCGGCGCTGGCCGTGCCGGCCCGCGGCGACGGGCCGCTCGTGCGGTATGGCGACCCAGTGCCCCGGGACGTTCGGGAAATGTATGACGCCGGCCTGCGGTTTCTGATCAAGACCCAGGACGAAAGTGGGGCCTGGAAAGACGGTCAGGCAGGGCCGGGTGTGACCGGCATGGCCGTCATGGCACTGCTCGCCTCCGGCGAGGATCCCAATCACGGTCCCTACCGCATGCCGATCCGCAAGGCGCTGCGAAATATGATCCTGTCGCAGAACGCAGAAACCGGGTTCCTCGGCTCGGGTCAAGGCCACGACAGCATGTATCAGCACGGCTTCGGGATGCTCGCGCTGGCCGAGGCCTACGGGGCCGTCGATGACCGGGCGCTCTGGACGGAGCCGGCCGCGGGATCGGGCAAGGGGCGGTCCCTGGGGCAGGCACTCGAACTGGCCGCGCGGTGTGCGGTGACCAGCGCGAAGAACAATCCGTTGGGCGCCTGGCGGTATTCCGCCGACGCCAAGGATGCCGACACCTCCGTGAGCGGTGCCGTCTTGATGGGGCTTCTGGCGGCCCGCAACGCGGGCATCGAAGTGCCCGACGAGACGATCGACCGGGCGATCAAATACTTCACGACGATGACCGGACCCAATGGCCAGCTCGGCTACTCGGGTGGCGCCGGCGGTGGCAGCGACGCCGTCACGAGCATCGGCGTGCTCGTCTATGCGATCGCCGCGCAGAAAGGCCTGCCGCACTACACGAAGGCGGTCGCCTACCTGAAGAGCCGCTCGGGGGGCGAGCCGCAGTCGGAGGGCTATCCGACCTACACTCGCTACTATCGCGCGCAGGCGCTCTTTCAGGGTGACGTCGCCGCCTGGGAGCAATGGAACGCCGGCCTCATCAAGGAGATGAAGGCGATGCAGGGCAAGGACGGCAGCTTCTCCGGATTCGCGGGCCGAGGCGGAGGCTTCGGCGGCACGGTCGATACGTCGCTGGCGCTGTTGTCGCTGGCGGTCAACTACAAGTTTCTCCCGGTGTACGAACGATGAGCACGATCAGCACGACGAGTGAGTCCTGTTGGCGTTTCCGCCGCCGACGCGCGGCCTGCTGCGCCGCCCCGGCCGTGATGGTGGCCATGGCGCTGCTGCCTCGTGTGACCATGGCCGACACTCATTTTGTTGCGATCGAGGGCGATCAGCCAAAAGAAAACGGTCCGATCGTCGCGCTGGAGGCCGAGGCGGCCGCACCGTTCATCGAGGCCCCGGTCGAGCCTCCGGAGGTCGACGTCGAGGTCCAGCTCGCCCAGCCGGCCATGCCGATGCGGCCCGCGGGCGGGTTCTTTGGTGTCGGCCTGCGGGCCGTGTTCGATGCGATTGCGCCGGTGCCACGCCCCCAGATCGTCCCCCTTCCCCTCGACGAGGCCGAGGACGGTGAGATGCCCAAGGATCCGCAGCAGGCGCAGCAGTGGCAGCAGCGAAAGCAGATCCGCCAGCAGGCCAAGCAGATGGAGACGCTCTTTCAGCCGGTGCTGAGAACCGAGCTTGAGATGGTGCGGCAGGCATGCCCGAACCTGCCGGTGGAGGCCCGGCGGGAGGTGATCGCGGCGGGCACAACGGCGGTCGCGAAGACGGCGCTCG
>JAUMAF010000064.1:0-9436 GCA_032117045.1 Pirellulales bacterium
GGCAACGAACCGCAGGGCCAGAGCGGAACCAATGGTCAGGGAGGCGGCCAAGCCGGCAACCAGAAGGACGGCAGTCAGGGTGGTCAGCAGAAGCCATCGGGGCCGGGGCAACAGGAGGGTGGCGGCGCCGGTGAGATGAAGCCCGGCACGCGCGGCAAGGGGGATCAGCCAGGAGCGGGGCATCAGCAAGGCGACCAGCGCACCGGTGCCGGAACGAATGAGCAGGCCGATGGCACGAAGCCAGGCGGCGCGGGGAAGGGTGGGTCGCAATCTCGAGGCACGCCTGAGCCGCAGGGCACTGTCGCTGCCGACGGTACGGATGACGGCGAAGCGATGGAGCGGATCCTGCAACATCGCGAACAGGCGAAGCCCGGTGGTCAATCCAAACCCGGTGAGCAATCGTCAGCCGGCGAACAGGAGCCGCAGCCCAAGGCAGCTGGCCAAGGTCAGCAGACGGACCCGGGCGGTGACAGCAAAGCCGAGGGCCGCGACGGCAACACCGGTCGCGAAGCCGGTGGTCCTTCGCAGCGGCCGGGTGCCGAAGCCGGCAAGCCGGATGGCGGCGATGGTGAAGGGAAGCCGGGTGAGCGTCAGCAAACCGGCGACGACGCGGCGGGCCCGGAGGATCAGCGGAGTGATCAGCAGGGCGGCAATCAATCCCGCGACGGCGACAACGGTCAGCAAGGTCAGAGCGAGCAAGGTCAGGGGCAGAAGGGTCAGGCACAGCAAGGCGAGAATCAGCAAGGTCAGGGTCAGCAAGGTCAGGGTCAGCAAGGTCAGGGTCAGCAAGGTCAGAAGGGCGAGGCCCAGCAAGGCGAGGATCAGCAAGGAAAAAGTCAGCCTGGTAATCCGCGGGGTGGGCAACCGGCTCAGCAATCGCGGCAGGAGAGTGGCGGTAACGGAAAGTCGCAGCAAGGGCGACCGGGCGAGGATGCAGCGCAGGCACAGCCCGCGAACGGACAGCCCGGACAGGGACAGGGACAAGGACAAAAGCCAGGGCAGGGACAAGAACAAGGCGCATCAGGCCAGGATCAGGGCCGGGGTCAGCAACCGGGGCAGGGCCAGGAGCAGGGTCAGGGGGCTGAGGGCCAGCGTGAGGGCGAAGGCCAGGCTGGGCAGCAGCAAGGTGGTCAGCAAGGTGGTCAGCAAGGTGGTCAGCAAGGTGGTCAAGCAGCGCCGGCCGACGGCGTTGCATCCGCGCCGGGGAGTCAAACGGGAAGTGGTGGTCAGGTGGGCGGCACCAATCAGCGCGGTGGCGAGGCGGATCCGGCTGCAGCGCGGCAGGATCGCGAGATGGAGTGGGGCGAGCAGGATCTCGCCCATGCCCGCAACGCTGCCGACCTCGCGATCGAGCACCTCCGCAACTCAGTCGAGTCAGGCGACACGGCCATCCTGGATGAACTTGGCTGGACTCCCCAGCAGGCCCGTGATTTTCTGACGAGGTGGGAGGCGATGCGGCGGATGGCGCGGAGCAGCGACGAGCGGCAGCGGGCCGACTTCGAGCAGGCCATCAAGAGCCTCGGCCTGCGACCGGGGGGCGTGCGGAGTTCACGCGACGTGCCCACCGACGTGAAGGGGGGCCAGGCAGAAGGGCGACGCAGCCGCCCTCCGAGCGACTACCGGGAGCAGTTCAAAGCCTTCATGCAGGGTGCGGAAGCCGAATGACCCAATCCTTCGAGGGACCGCGGTATCTGGTCTCCTTCGGCCCCAAGCGGGTGCCGCACTGTTTTACCGACGTGCTCATCCTGGGCGGCGGCCTGGCTGGCCTCCGGGCGGCGCTCGCGGTCGATCCCCGGCTCTCGGTGACGGTGGTGACGAAAGACGACCTGCAGAGCTCGTCGAGCCAGTGGGCGCAGGGGGGCATCGCGGGCGTCGTCGATCCCGAGGATCGCTTCGACAATCATGTCGCCGACACGCTCACCGCCGGCTGCGGCCTCTGCCACGCCGACGTCGTTGACTCGGTGGTGCGCGAGGCGCCCGGCCGCATCGCCGAGCTGATCGCCTGGGGCACGCGGTTCGACGAGCGGGATGGCGCGCTCGAGCTCGGCCGCGAGGGAGGTCACAGCCACCATCGCATCGTGCATGCCCTCGGCGACGCGACCGGCCGCGAGGTGATGCGGGCCGTGATCGATCAGGCCCAGAGGCTGGATAACCTTTCCGTCTGGCCCGACACCTTCACGATCGACCTCGTCACTCACGAGTCGGTCTGCCGCGGGGCGCTCGTCTGGAATCCGAAGCACGGCAAGACCTTCGTCTGGGCGCGGCGGACGATCCTCGCCACAGGCGGAGCGGGTCAACTCTATCGGGAATCGACCAATCCGCCCGGCTCGAGCGGCGACGGCATGGCCCTGGCATGGCGGGCGGGCGCCGTGCTCCGCGACATGGAGTTCATGCAGTTCCACCCAACCGTGCTCTACATCGCCGGCGGCGCGCGGAGCTTGATCACCGAGGCGGTCCGCGGGGCCGGGGCGCATCTCATCGATCGGGATGGCCGGCGGTTCATGCCTGAGTTCGATCCTCGCGCAGAACTCGCTCCCCGCGACGTCGTTTCCCGCGCGATCACCGTCGTCATGCATCGCACCCACCATGCGAATGTGTTCCTCGATCTGTCACACCTCGATCCCGACACCGTGCGGCGGCGGTTTCCGGGCATGGCGGCCATCTGCGCGAAGTTTGGCCTTGATCTTGCCCGCGACCGGATTCCCGTGCGTCCGGGCGCTCACTACATGATCGGTGGCGTATCGGTCGACAGCGACGGAAGGACGAGCATCCCCGGCCTGTTTGCGGCGGGCGAGGTCACCTCGAGCGGCCTGCACGGCGCCAATCGTCTGGCCAGCAACAGCCTCCTCGAGGGGCTCGTCTACGGCGGTCGGGCCGGCGAGGCCGCGAGCAGCGACGTGCTTGCCGAGGTGCCGCGTGCGGGCGAGGAGTTTCGCGTGCCGCCGATCGAGGAGTCGCCCGCCGTGGTTGACGCGGGCAATGGCACCGACGCGGCCGCGCTCGACCTGGCCGACATCCGCAACTCGCTGCGGGCCGTCATGTGGCGGCATGTCGGCGTGGAGCGAACCGGCGACTCGCTCGCCGAGGCGCTGGTCACGGTCGAGGGCTGGTGCCGCTACGTGCTGCCGCGGCAGTTCGCCGATCCCCAGGGCTGGCAACTCCAGAACATGCTGGAGGTGGCCCGGCTGATGATTCGTGGGGCCATCGACCGTGCCGAGACCCGCGGTGTGCACTTCCGCGCCGACCACCCCACCACGACCGACGCCTGGAGATCGCACATCGCGTGGCAGCGCGGCGACCGATCACCGCGGCTGCAGCGGTTGCCGTAGGTTCGGCCCGGCCCGTGCCAGCCGACCGGCCGTAAGGCCGCGGGCTCCGGCGGTGTGGGTCACTTGGCGACGCGCCTTGCCGGGATGGTCCGAGTCGGAAACAATACCCCGATCTGCCAGATTCCCCAGCATCGGACGCCCATGACCCCACGCCCATCCGTTTCTTCCGGCGAGGCCATGATCGAGGCCGACGGCCTCACCAAGTATTACGGCGACTTCATCGCCATCGAAGACGTCTCGTTCCGCGTGCCCCGCGGCGAGATCGTCGCCTTCCTTGGCCCTAACGGCGCCGGGAAGAGCACCACGATGAAGATCCTCACCGGCTATCTCGCCCCGACCTCGGGCACCGCCCGCATCGCCGGCCATGACATGTCGACCGACCGGTTGGCCGGGGCGGAGCGGCTCGGATATTTACCGGAGAACGGCCCGCTCTACCCCGACATGACCCCCCGCAGCCTGCTCGAGTTCTTCGCCGATGCGCGGGGCATGGCCGGCTCGCGAAAGAAGGAGCGGATCGAGGCGGTCGTGAAACAGTGCGAGCTCGGCAGCGTGATCGGCAAGGCGATCGGCAAGCTTTCCAAGGGCTACCGGCAGCGGGTGGGGATGGCCCAGGTGCTGCTCCACGAGCCCGACGTGTTGATCCTCGACGAGCCGACCAGCGGCCTCGACCCCAACCAGATTCGCGAAGTCCGCGAGACGATCCGGCGGCTCGGCCAGAGCAAGACGATCCTGCTGTCGACCCACATCTTGCAGGAAGTCGAGGCCATGGCCGACCGTGTGATCCTGATCGCCGAGGGCCGCATCCGCTTCGATGGGCCACCGGCGGATCTCCGCCGCGAGGGCCGCAGCCTCGACGAGCGGTTTCATGAGTTGACCCGCTCGGTGTGACCGCCGCCGGCATTGAACCGCGGCCCCCACCGCCCTGCCTCCCGCCCCTGACCGACGACATTTTTTCCTGCACGAGTTTTGCACGAGGGACCGACAGCCATGAAGTGGCACGTTCTGGACGCCGTCTTCAAGCGGAATTTCGTCGCCTATTTCTCGAACCCCACGGGCTACGTTTTCATCTGCGTGTTCGTGCTGCTCGGGTCGTTGGCGGCGTTCTGGCCGCCGGAGTTCTTCAACTCCAATCTCGCCAACCTCGATCAGCTCAATCGCTACCTGCCCTACATCCTGCTCGTGTTCGTGCCGGCGATCACGATGAGCGTGTGGGCCGACGAGCGGCGGCAGGGAACGGACGAACTCCTGCTCACGATTCCCGCGAGCGACTGGGAGGTGGTATTCGGCAAATACCTTGCTGCCGTAGGCATCTACACGGTGGCGCTGGTCTTCTCGTGCATCTGCAACCTGATCATCCTGCTGAGCTGGGGCACCCCCGACGCGGGCCTCTTCCTCGCCAATTACCTCGGCTACTGGTTCGTGGGCGTGGCGATGCTGGCGATCGGCATGATCGCCAGTTTTCTGACGAGCAACCTCACCGTGGGCTTCGTCCTGGGGCTGTTCTTCAATGCGCCGCTCGTGCTCGCCGAGCAGGCGGGGGCGGTCATGGGGCCCTCGGCCGCCGCGCGGGTGAAGGCCTGGAGCCTGGCCGAGAACTTCATTGACTTCGGCCGGGGCGTCGTCAGCCTCTCGTCGGTCGCGTATTTCCTCGGCATCGTGGCCGTCTGCCTGTACGTGGCGATGGTGCTGATCGGCCGCCGGCACTGGACCGGCCGCCGAGACGGGAGCCCGATGGGCCTGCACTATCTGGCCCGCACCGCTGGTCTGGCTGCGGCGGCGATCGGGGCGGTGCTGCTGTTCCGTGCGGCCGACGGCCGGGCCGATCTCTCGCAAGAGCAGATCAGTTCGCTTTCGCCGGACACGCGGCGGCTCCTGCGAACGCTCGAGACGGCGCGGCCGATCGATATCAAGGCCTATGTCAGTCCGACCGTGCCCGAGGACTATGCCCAGACGCGCATCAATCTCCTCAACACGCTCCGGCAGTTCGAGCGGCTGGGCCGCGGAAAGGTCAACGTGGAGGTCATCCCGACGGAGCCGAGAACGGAGGAGGCGGCTCGGGCCAGTCAGCAATATGGCATCGAGCCGCAGCGGGTCGTGTCCCGGGTGCGGGGCACCTACCGCAACGATCAGGAGATCTTCCTCGGCTGTGCGTTTACCAGCGGCCTGGAGA
This sequence comes from Pirellulales bacterium, assembly GCA_032117045.1. Lineage (GTDB taxonomy): Bacteria > Planctomycetota > Planctomycetia > Pirellulales > UBA1268 > QWPN01. The sequence continues at coordinate 5,500 of JAUMAF010000064.1, forward strand.
AGGTGGTGGTGCCGTTCTTCGACCGGGGCACGCCGGTGGAATACGAACTGGTTCGTTCGATCTGCACGGCTGCCCAGCAGCAGCGGAAGCGGCTGGGCGTGTTGACGACCGACGCGGATCTCTACGGCGGATTCGACATGGCCAGCGGTCAGCAACGGCCGCGGCAGGCGATCGTCGAGGAGCTCGAGAAGCAGTATGACGTGGTGCAGGTCGATGCCTCGGCTCCGATCACGGAGGTCTTCGACGTGCTCCTGGCCGTTCAGCCGTCGTCGCTGGGCCCCGAGCAGATGGCCAACTTCGTGGCCGCCGTGAAGGCCGGTCAGCCCGTGGCGATCTTCGAAGATCCGCTGCCGGTGATGATGCAGGGCGTGCCCGGCACGGCCCAGCCGAGGCGGAGTCCGATGGGACCGATGGCGATGTTCGGCGGTCCTCAGGGGCAGCCCAAGGGCGATCTCGCCATGCTCTGGGATACGCTCGGTGTGAAGCTCTCTGCGGGGAGCGGCCGGCCCGCGATGGGCGCCATGGGCTCCGCGCCTTTCATCGTCTGGCAGAGCTACAACCCGCATCCGAAACTGCCGCTCGAGGACGAGTTCGTGTTCATCGACGCCGCGCTGGCGGAGTCGGGCGACAAGGGCGCCGGCTTCAGTGCCGACGACGCGGTCACGAAGGGTCTGCAAGAGGTGCTCTTTCCGTTTCCCGGCGGACTCGAGAAGACGGGCGGGGCCGAGGTCTCGTGGACACCCCTGGCACGCACCGGCAAGCGATCCGGAACGATCGAGGTCGATCGTGTGGAGCAGGCCATGCAGGGGGGCGATACGCGAATGCTCCGGGCCTTCGAGAAGCCTGGCGACGAGACGATGACGCTGGCGGTGGCCATCGAGCGGCAGCCCGCCCCTGCGGCCGGCGGCGAGCCCAACGCAAAGGTGATCCGGGCCGTGGTGGTGAGTGACATTGACCTGTTGTCGAGCGTGTTCTTCGGTCTCCGCAACCGCCGCGATGACATGCTCAACTTCGATTTCGACAACGTCACCTTCGCCCTCAACGTGCTCGATTGGCTCTCGGGCGACGATCGTTTCATCGAGATTCGCAAGCGGAAGCCGAAGCACCGGACGCTGGAACGCATCGAGGATGCCGTTGCCAGCGCCCGTGAGGATGCCGAGAAGCAGCGGGGAGCGTTCATGGCGGACTTCGACAAGGCCGAACGGGATGCGAACGATGCCATGCAGAAAGAGGTTGGCGCTTTCGAGAAGAAGATCAAGGAGATGGAGGACCAGGGCGATTCCAACCCCCAGGCGGCGATGCAGGCGATCCAGCAGCTGGCCAGCAGCCAGCGGCTGGCCCAGCGGAAGCTCGACACGAAGATCGAACAGCTGCGGCGGAAGCGGGATGCCGAGGTCGATGCGGTCGAGCGAAAGCTCGAGGGGCAGATTCGCCGCGAGCAGGACTGGCAGAAGTGGCTGGCGGTGATCCTGCCGCCGATTCCACCGCTTGTGGTGGCGTTTTTCGTCTTCTTCCGGCGTCGCGCCCTCGAGCGCGAAGGCGTCGCGAAATCACGGCTCAGGTGAATGGGAGGATCTGACTGATGCACGGGCAGCATGACACGGAACGAGACGCGACACGCGACGAGACGGGCGGCATGTCGCCGGCGCTGCGGCGGACGGCCGGCTTTCTGGCCGTCGGCGCGGGACTGTTGCTGCTGGGCAGCTGGCTGAACATGCGGCCGAGCCTGAGGCAGCGGGCCGTGGTCGGCGAGGCGGAGCAGGCGAAAGTGCTGTTTCCTGAACTGGCCGACGCCTCGAAGGCGGCGAGCCTCGAGATCGTGTCGTTCGATGACGAGACGGCTACGCTCAAGCCGTTCAAGGTGGTGCGGTCCGGCGGGGTCTGGGTGCTGCCATCGCACGAGAACTATCCGGCCGACGCCAAGGACCAGCTGGCGGCCGCCGCCACGGAACTCATCGACCGACCCGTCCTCGACGTGGTCAGCGATTCGCCCGGCGAGCATGAGACCTACGGCGTGATCGAGCCCGATCCTGAGAAGATCAAGGTCGGCATGACGGGCGTTGGCGAGCTCGTGGAGATCCGTGATGCTTCCGGCAACAAGCTCGCGAGGCTCATCGTGGGCAAGGAAGACAAGCTTCCGGCAGGGGCTACGGCCGGCGGCGGGCGGTCGCTGCGGTTCGTGCGACGGGCAGGCCAGGATCGGGTCTACCGGGTCGAACTCGACACGTCGAAGTTCAGCACGACGTTCGACGATTGGATCGAGAAGGATCTGCTCAAGCTGTCGCCGTGGGACGTTCGCCGCCTGACGCTCGACGACGCATCGTGCACGTTCGGATCCGATGAATCGTCGGGGCGGCTCGTCGTGTCGCAGGAACGCCGCAGCCAGGTCGATCTCGCCTACGATGATAAGAACGCCACGTGGTCGCTCGTTCGACTCGAGGCGTTCGACGCCAAGAACAAGCCCCGGGAGGAGAAGCTCGCCGCCGACGAGGAGCTCGCCTCCGGCAAACTCAACGACCTTCGCAACGCCCTCGGCGACCTGAAGATCGTCGACGTGGTCCGCAAGCCGGCGGGGCTGAGCGCCGATCTCAAGGCAGAGGAGGCGTTTACGGGCGATCGTGAGGCGGTGGCCTCGCTGGCGCAACGGGGGTTCTTTCCGTTCCAGACCGGCGAGATTCTCTCAAGCAACGGGGAGACGGTGGTCGGTATGAAAGACGGCGTCGAGTATCTGCTGCGGTTCGGCAACGGCACGACCGTCGCGAGCCCCGACGCGGCCGTGAAGGACGAGGCGGCGAGTGATGCGGCAGGGAACGCCGCGGCCGCCGAAGGAGAGTCGACCGGTCGCTATCTCTTCGTGACCGCCCGATTCAACGAGAGCCTGCTCGAGAAGCCGGCGCTCGACCCGTTGCCCGACGCCCCTGCCGAGGGCGAAGGCACGAAGGACGGAGAGCAAGGCACGGACAAAGACAACACCAAGGACGACGCGGCGAAGCCATCGGATAAGGGTCAGGCCGAGGGCGCCGCCGATGAACTCAAGAAGGCCGAGGAGGCCGAGGCGAAGGCCCAGGCGGCGCTCGCGGAGCGGCGGCGGGTCGAGGGGGAGAATCGCCGTAAGCAGGAACAGTATGACGAGCAGGTGAAGACTGCGCAGAAGCGGGTTCGGGATCTCAATAACCGGTTCGCCGACTGGTACTACGTCGTCTCCGACAAGGAATACGACAAGATCCATCTGGGCCGTGCTGCGATCGTCCAGAAGAAGGCCGCCGATGCCAAGGATGGGGCTGACGGCCCGAAATAGGCCTGAGGGTTTCGGGGCCATCCGCCCCGGCTCTCTCGTGCCGGCACAGGGCCGCAGCAGTTCGTCGGCTTCCCGCAGCAGTTCGTCGGCTTCCCGCACCAGTTCGTCGGCTTCCCGCAATGGAGTAACGGCCGTACGATAACGACTCTTTGCACGATCCCCGGCGGCCTCCGATGTCCGAGATCCTCACCTCGCCGCGCCGATCCCGTTTCGGTCGCGCCGTAGGTTTCCGGCTGGCAGGGATTGGGTCTGCGGTGCCGCCGCATGTGGTCACCAACGCCGATCTCACCCGGCTCGGCTGTGATCCCGAGTGGATCGTGGCCCGATCGGGCATCCATGAGCGGCGGCATGCTGCGGCCGATATGGCGACAAGCGATCTGGCGGCGGCTGCCGGTCGGGCTGCGATCATCCATTCGGGGCTGGCGGCAAGCGACGTGGATCTGGTCGTGCTCGGCACGTTCACGCCCGATATGTGCATTCCGTCCACCGCCTGCATCGTGCAGGAGAAGATCGGCCTCGACGCTCCGGCCATGGACGTGACGGCCGCCTGCGCTGGCTTCGCCTATGCCCTGGTCACGGCCGCCAACTTCGTCGCGGCGGGCACGAGCCGCCTGCCGCTCGTGATCGGCTGCGACACCA
>JAUMAF010000065.1:0-2205 GCA_032117045.1 Pirellulales bacterium
GCAGCCAAAACGGAAGCTTTTTTGACGTCGGCAGCAGAGTTTGCGCTCCTGGGTCATTTCTCCCCGGTTGGAGCGATTCTCTCAACTTCGCGGTCGGGGGTGGGGCGATTCGCCCCACCCCGGGACCAAAAGTGGAGCGATTCGCTCCACCCCCCCGGTCGCGGCTGGGGCGATTCGCCCCAGTCCCCAAAGGTTCCCGGCCGGAAAGGTTTCGGCGGGCTGCCCGCCGCCGGCTCCGTGATAGCCTTGCCCTATGGAAACCTTGACGGCCGAGGCATGGGGATGGTGGACGGCGTTATGGCCGCATCTCACGGCCGCGGCCGTCCTGGCCCTGACGATCGGGGCCTCAGCCCATGCCATCCTGCTCAAGCGAGACACGCGATCCACGATCGGCTGGGTGGGCCTGATCTGGCTTTCCCCCGTGTTTGGGGCGATCGCCTATGCCCTCCTGGGGGTCAATCGAATCCGATCCCGGGCCACCCAACTCCGGGCTGGCCAAACTCGAATCGCCCATGTGCTGGAGCCGGCTGTCGCCACGGACGAGCGGCTGCTGGCGGCGATCGGCCCCGATGCTGCCCCACTGCGGTCGCTCGCCACGCTCGTGGGCAACGCCACGGCCCGGCCGCTGGTCGACGGCAACACCATCGAGCCCGTCAGCGGGGGCGACGCCGCCTACCCTCAGATGCTCGAGGCGATCGAGGCGGCTCAACGGAGCGTCGCGCTCGCATCCTATATCTTCGACAATGACCCGACCGGCCGGATTTTCGCCGAGGCCCTGGGTCGGGCGGCCGCTCGGGGCGTGGCCGTCCGCGTGCTCGTGGATGGGATCGGGGCTTCTTATACGTATCCGTCGATCACCGGGGTGCTGGCCGGGAAGGGTGTCCGCGTGGAGCGTTTCCTGCCCACGAGCGTGCCCTTTTATTTTCCCTACGCAAATCTCCGGAATCACCGCAAGATCCTGGTCGTGGATGGCCGTATCGGCTTCACCGGCGGACTCAACATCCGTGACGGCTGCTGGCTCGCCCATTGTCCGCGACATCCCGTTCGCGATCTCCACTTCCGGCTCGAGGGCCCGGTGGTCGCCCAGTTGCTCGAGGTCTTTATCGAAGACTGGGCCTTCGCCGCCGACGAAGCGCTCGGCGGCGATGCCTGGCAGCCGGTGCTCGATCCTGCCGGCACCATGCTGGCCCGGGGCATCCGCTTCGGCCCGGACGACCCCGACATCGGCCGCATCAAACTCGTGCTCGTGGGGGCACTCGCCGCGGCGCAGCGATCGGTCCGGATCATGACGCCCTACTTTCTCCCCGACGACGCCATCTTCCAGGCGCTCGACGTGGCGGCCATGCGGGGCGTGGTGGTCGATCTCGTGCTGCCCGCGGAGAACAACCTCGCTCTCGTCGGCTGGGCGAGCGATGCGATGCTCTGGCAGGCGCTCTCGCGCGGCTGCAACGTCTGGATGTCGCCGCCACCGTTCGAACACACCAAGCTCATGGTGGTTGACTCGACCTGGGCCATGTTTGGCAGCGGCAACTGGGACGAGCGGAGCATGCGGCTCAACTTCGAGTTCAACGTCGAGACCTATGATCGCGGGCTTGCGGGGCGTCTCGATGCCCAGATCGCCGACGTGATCAGCCGCTCCCGCAGCCGCACGCTCGCGGAGATGGACGCCCGCAGCCTGCCGATTCGTCTCCGCGACGGCGTCGCTCGCCTGTTCTCACCATACCTCTGAACCGCCCCTCGAACCGCTTTCTCCGCATCTCCGCCAGGCTCGTTGCCAGCACCCGTGGCGGCGGAATAGAGTCTCGATCCATGAGCCCTTCCGCCCCCCACACCGCCGCCGACCCGATCGACCAGTTGCGGGCGATCGGCCGGGAGTTCCACGGCCGATCGTGGTCGTTGGGGACCAGCAGCAACTACAGCGTCGTCGTCGGCCGGGAGCCCCTCGAACTCCTGGTCACCGCCAGCGGCAAAGACAAGTCGGCTCTGAGCCGCGATGATTTCGTCCGCGTGGATGCGGTGGGGCGTGTGGTCGATGGCTCCGACCGCCGGTCGTCGGCCGAGACGCTTCTCCACTGCACGCTCGCCGAGATGATCCCGTCGGTGGGCGCGGTGCTCCACACGCACTCCGTCTGGGGCACGATCCTGTCCGCGAGCGACCTGCCGCGGGGCAGCCTGCGGATCGCGGGCTATGAGATGCTCAAGGGC
>JAUMAF010000065.1:2215-4353 GCA_032117045.1 Pirellulales bacterium
TGAGGTGCCGATCTTCGCCAACACGCAGGACATGGTCGAACTCTCGGCACGACTCAAGAGCCGGCTCGGCAGCCTCGAATGGCGAGCCGCCGGACGCCCGCCCTGCCACGGCTTCCTGCTCTCGGGCCACGGCCTCTATACCTGGGGCCACGATCTGGCCGCCGCCCGCCGCCACATCGAGATTTTTGAGTTTCTTTTTGAGTGCGTCGCCCGCTCTCGCAGCCTGGCTCCGGTCTTCGACGTCGCGGGGGCCCAATCCGCGACTCGACACCCGATGCAACTCCAACAGTAATCACTCATCACCGCACCAACGCTCGCCCGTCACGCCGCTGGAGGTTCCATGGCCATCGTCACCGTCCCCGCCACAGGCCGCCGCCTCACCGACCCGGCGGAGATCACGGAGTTTCTGGCTGCGAACGGCATCCGCTACGACCGCTGGCCGCTCGAAGACCGCGTCGATCCCGCGGCCCCGGCCGACACGATCCTCGCGGCCTATGCGCCGGAGATCGACGACCTCAAGCGTCGGGGCGGCTTCGTCACCGCCGATGTGGTGGACATCTATCCCGACACGCCCAACCTGGAGGTGATGCTCGCCAAGTTCAGCAAGGAGCACACCCACACCGAAGACGAGGTGCGGTTTGTGCTCCAGGGCAGGGGCGTGTTCCACATCAATCCCGGTGACGGCGTATCCGGTGACGGCCAGACCAATGGCAAGCCCGTGTTCGCGATCGAGGTCTGGGCCGGCGACCTGATCAGCGTGCCGCTGGGCACGCGGCATTGGTTCGATCTCTGCGGCGATCGCCGCATCCGGGCGATCCGCCTGTTCCAAGACACCGCCGGCTGGACGCCCCATTATCTCGCGGATGGCGTGCATCCGGGCTACGAACCGCTCTGCCTCGGCCCCGCCTGGGTCGCCGGTTCGGGAAGGCCTGCCACGTGATCGTGTTTGATGGCCGCGGCATCCTGCTCGACGTCGAGGGCACGACCTCGTCGATCTCCTTCGTCTACGACGTGCTCTTCGAGCACGCGAAGCAGCACGTGGGGGATTTCCTCGCCGCGCATCGTGACGATCCGGCCGTTCGCGCGGCTGCCGAGGGGCTCGCCCGATCGGCGGGGCTGCCGGCCGACACGCTCGACTCCACGGAGGGCATGGTGCGGATTGCGATGGTCGCCCTCGATCTCATGAACCGCGACGTGAAAGACACCTCGCTTAAGACCCTCCAGGGAATGATCTGGCGGGGCGGCTACGACTCCGGCGAGATCGTCGCGCATGTCTTCGACGACGTGCCCGCCGCGCTCTCCCAGTGGGCCGATTCCGGCTTGGACGTGCGGATCTACTCGTCGGGATCGATCGAAGCCCAGCGGCTGTTCTTCGCGCACACCAGCCACGGCGATCTCACCCGCTCGCTCCGCGGCCACTACGACACCACGACGGGGCCGAAACGCGAGGCGGCGAGCTATGTGGCCATTGCGGCCGACATGGGGCTCGAGCCGCGGCAGATTCTGTTCGTGAGCGATGTCGGTCCTGAGCTCGACGCCGCCCGCACCGCCGGCCTGCAGACGGTGCTCGCCGTGCGTCCGGGCAATCGCGATCCCGGAGGCCTGTTCAACCACGAGGCGGTCACCTCGTTCGCCGAGATCGTGACATGACACGAGCGCCGGAGGCCGAAGCTCCGAGGTGCGGCTGCGGCGCATCGACTGATCCCGAGATCGAAGTCGCCCTTCGCGACGCGATTGCCGCCGCCCGCAGCCAGCTCTTCGCGATGACCGCTGCGACGGATGACCCGGCTGTGGCCGATCTCGCCGTGGTCTTCATCTCGGCGGCCTACGGCACCGGTGTGCGACCGGCCTGCGAGTCGCTGGCCGACCTCGTGCCGGCCACGCACGTCATTGGCACGACTGCCGAGGGCGTGCTCGCCGGCGACGACGAGTTTGAACACGGCCCGGCGGTGGCCGTCTGGATGGCCCGGCTGCCCACGGCCTGGATCGCGCCGGTGTCACTCGAATACATGCAGACCCCCGACGGCGGCATGTTTGCCGGCTGGCCCGAGGAGCTCGACGGCGACTGGCCCGCCAACGCCACCCTCCTTCTGCTCGCCGATCCCTTTTCGTTTCCCGTCGATGCCCTCATCAAGCGG
>JAUMAF010000066.1:0-5840 GCA_032117045.1 Pirellulales bacterium
CTGCCGTTGACATTGATGCCGTCCTGTTGGCTCTTGATGATTGCCGCTGTCGCGCCCGGGACCGTGCTCTGAACCGTCACATCGCCGGCCGCATTCTCCACGATGATGCCCTTGCCATTTTCGATGAAGGGCACGCCCGCTTGGGCGGTCAGCGTCACGAAGCCGCCGGTCGTGTCATTGACCTGGAGTATGTGGCCGGCGTTGTTGATGATCGAGCCGGTGCCGCTGAACGTGATTTGGGGGTCGCCGCCATCGACGAGCACTGAGCCGTTCGACATCGTCCAATCCTGCGTGGTCGTGCCGCTCGTCACGATCTTGCCGATATTCACGTTCTGAAAGTCGGCCTTGCCCGTAGCATCGGTGATGACGATGCCTTGAGTTGGGCCAGTGTAGTCCGGGCCGCGATAGATGTTGATGTTCGAGGCCAGCGAGCCGCGTTCGGCGCTCGAAAGGTCGCCAGACGGTCCGGGGCCCGCGATGCCAATGGCCGAATTGATGACGTTGAAGTTGTTGGCAACCAGGCCGTCGCTGAGCGTGATGCTCGGGCCGGTGGGGTTGCTCAGCACGGGCGTGCCGTTGGTGTTGACGGCGATGTTGAGCGGCCCGCAGCAGACCGTGGGGATAAAGAAGCTCGACCCGTCACCGATGAAGTATTGGTTGGCGGCCAGCGGAACGAAGTTGCCCGCGTAGCCGCTGGTGACCACGCCTGTTGTGGTGTTGTAGCTGCTCAGCCCGCGATTGACGAGCACGATGTCCCACGGGTTCGTGGCAGCTGCATTAGCCTGAGCGACAGTCTGAAATGGTGCTTCGGCCGTGCCGTTTCCACCCGCCGCGGCTGCGTTGTTGACATGGATAACCCGCCACGGAGTTCCCGCGTTATTGGGATTCGCGGCAAGGACCGGCGTCTGGTGGGCCCGCACGATGTGCTCATTGCGCATCATCGGCTGCTCCATCTGGTCGGGAACATTGCGGCGCCGGCTGCCGCCCATGCGGTAGGTCAGTCGCGCGAAGCCAGTCCAGTCGAAGAAGCTGTCGTTGTTGGCCTGGAGCGAGAAATCCCAGTTCTTGATGAACGTCATATCGAGGCGGGTATAGACGCCTCCGAAATACGGCACGACATCCTTGCCGGTCAGCGGCCCGTTCGACCAGTCGTAACGCGCATTTCCCAAAGCATAGCCGCCCACGCTGATCATCCCGGCCCAATCGGCGAGACCTGGTACGTAGGCACCAACCTCGAGATCCGCGCCCGTGAGGGCTGCATCGAGGCCATACTGACACATGACGTAGTTTTGAAAGAACGGCGAATTGGGTGCGCCGGCCGTGTAGGCCGTGGTGCCCACCGGGATGTAGCCGTTGGAGCGGAGGTTGCCGAAGTCGGTGAGCCACTCGCCCGAGATGCCCACTTGGTTGTAAGTGTGGCCAAACTGGCCGAATTGACCCGTTCCGCAGGATCCGCCCGTCGGATACTGGTTTTGATCGCCGTCGTAATCCCAATAGACGCCGATGCCAAGCAGGCTGCCGCCCAGGAACTGCTTCCGCACGAAGCCGACGTTGGAAAAGAAGCCGCCGTATTCGGAAAGATGGCCGCGAAGATCGGCCGCCCAGAAGCCACCGAGATCGTCCTCGGCGTACGGAATGAACCCGCCGACGGTCATGTAGCTGCCGTTGTAGCCAAGGCCGCGGTCGGCTGCGTTGATCCCGTAGTACATCCAGCCTGGGCCATTGGCCTCGAGTTCCCCAAGCCGACTCATCGCCCGATTGACGAGGCCGCCCGATGGCGCCATGGCGGCCTGGCCCATCCCCCCCATCTGTGCATAGGCGAGGGGCGTATGCATCTCGGCAAGACAGCCGGCGATCAGCGCCAAGGTGATTGCCTTGCGGGCCTTTCTCTGCCAAGCCGCTGCCCTCCGGCGGATAGCCCGCAGGCGAGCGGCGGTACGCTTTTTACCGAGGCGAGAGGCTGCTTTTTTGCTCATCGGAGTCGCATCCCTGGCGGTCACCGGCTTTTCGAACGGGGCGATCCCCGCGCGGAAAAACCGGTATGATCGTCAGGGTTGATCGACTCGCCGCGACCGGATCCATGAGAATTTCCGGCAGATAGTCCGGAGTTTGCCCAGATTGACAGGGTAGGTGGGCTTTAGCCTGTCGTATGGGGAGACAGGCACGGAGGCCTGTCCTACGAGACGCGGAAGCGGCTGATGGTGTCGGTGAGGCCCTCGACCGAGTGGCCCATGTGCTGCGAGGCTGCCTTGAATTCCTTCAGGGCCTCGGCGGCCGCGTGGGAGCCTTCTTTCAGCGTCATGAGGGCCTCGGTGATCTGGGCGGCCCCGGCAGCCTGGGCCTTCATGCCCTGATTCACGTGCTCGAACCGGCCCGTCAGGCCGTGCACCTTGTCGATCACGTCGGCGAATTGCGCACTGATCCCATTCACCCGCTCCACGCCGGTCTTCACCTCCGCCGCAAACCGGTCCATCTCCATCACACCCGCATTCACCGCCTGCTGCATCTGCTCGACGAGCCGCTCGATGTCGAGCGTGGCCACGGCCGTCTGATCGGCGAGCCGGCGGATCTCCCGGGCCACCACGATGAAGCCCTGCCCATATTCCCCCGCCTTCTCCGCCTCGATTGCGGCGTTGATCGAAAGCAGGTTTGTCTGGTCGGCCACTTTCGTGATCGTGGTGATCACCATGTTGATGTCTTCCGCCCGCTGGCGGATCACCGCCAGCCGCTCCGAGAAATCGGTCGTGGACTTTTCGAGATGGGCCATCGTCTCGCCGATCCCCGCGAGATTCTCCCGGCCCGCGTCGGCCACGGTTGCCGTGTCGGCCGCCACACCCGCCACTTCGTCCATCGTGCCGAGCAGTTCCTGGCCCGTCACGGCGATCTGCCGGCTGGCCACCGCCGCCTCGCTCGTGCTCGCGCCGAGCGAACTGATCGCGTGCTCCTGCTGGCGGCCCGCGGCCGAGAGCTGCTTGGCCGTCGCATTCAGATCGAGGCTCGATTGCTTCACCTGCGAGACGATGGCCCGCAGGCTCGCCGTCATGCCGCCGATGTCGCGAAGCAGCTGGCCCGTCTCGTCGCTGCCGCGCATGTCGATCGCACCGGTGAGGTCGCCGGCAGCCACGCGGCGCGAGGCGTCGACGGCCTTCGCGATCCGCCCGGTGAGCGTGGTCGTGAGCCAGGCCAGCAGCCCCAGCACGCCCGCCATCCCGGTGGCCGCCACGGCTCCGCTCATGAGGAGCGGCCGGCGGACACGGCTCAAGACGTCGTCGAGCGGCGCCTGCAAGACGACTGTCCACGAGCGGGCGGGCGGTTTCGCCGCGGCGTAGAGCAGGGGGGCGCCCGTCACCGGGTCGGCGGCCTGCACGATCCGCGCGGTCGTCACGGCCCGATTGAATTCATCGAGGACATTTGCATAGGGCGTGTCGGCGATCAGTTTGCCGCTGAGGTCGGCCGTAGCCACCGTCGCAGCGATCAGCCGCCCTTCGCGGTCGATCACAAAGAGCTCCGGATGCCAGCCGGCCCGCTGCTGCTCGCGCTTGTCGGCCTGGAGCCGCGCCGCCACGGTGTCGGCCGCCGCTTGATCCGCCGCGGGGCCTTGGCAATCGAATTCGCCGGCGATCCGCCGCACCCGCTCCACGAGCACCTCCTCGCTGAAGGAGAGCAGCATCGACTGCATCCGGCTGTAGTTGAGCCAGAGCACCGTCGCAAAGATGAAGAGCGCCGGCAGGATGCCGAGCAGGAGCATCCGTAGCCGGATGCCGATGGCGGGGAACTGCATGGTGGGGGTCCGGGGAAAGGCCTGTTTTCCGAGGCAACCATAGGTTACTTTCCGGGACGGCCGCTTGCGGCTCGACCAGGCCCCTCCCTCCCGAAAAACCCGCACAACCCGCCCCGCCATGCCCCATCCCGCCGCCTGGCAGCTTCAAGACCACGACGCCCTGCTCTTCGACTGCGACGGCACGCTCGCCGACACGATGCCCGCCCACTACCGGGCCTGGCTCCACGTGACGGAGGCCCACGGCATCGCCTTCGACGAAGACCGCTTCTATTCGATGGGGGGCCGGCCCACCCGCGACATCGTCGCGACGCTTGCCCGCGAGCGGGGCATCGAGATCGACGTCGATCACGCCGTCCATATGAAAGAGACCTCGTTCCTCGCCCAGCTCGACCGGATCGAGGCGATCGATCCGGTGGTCGATGTGGTGCTGCGGTCACGCGGCCGCGTGCCGATGGCGGTGGTGACCGGGGGCTACCGAAATGTCTGCCTGCAGATCCTCGAGCGGGTGGGCATCGCCGACTGCTTCGACACGATCGTGGCCAGCGAAGACACGAGCAAGCACAAGCCCGACCCCGACCCGTTTCTCGAGGCGGCCCGCCGGCTTGGCGCTCGGCCGGAGCGGTGCGTGGTTTGGGAAGATAGCGACCTCGGCATCGCGGCCGCCCGCGCGGCCGGCATGGAGTGGATCGATGTGCGGTCGTTTCACAGGCCGAAGCGGGTGACATGAACTCATTCACGATTACCGATATTCGTGCGGCGTACGAACGGATCCGCTCGGGAATCTACCGGTCCCCGTGCCCGAAGAGCATTCCGCTCTCCGACCTCACGGGCTCCGAAATCTTCTGCAAGCTCGACCTTTTGCAGCGGACGGGCTCGTTCAAGGAGCGGGGCGCTCGCAACGCGCTCTTGCTACTCGACGATTCGCAGAAAGCCCGCGGTGTGGTGGCTGCCTCTGCGGGCAATCACGCGCTCGGTTTGGCCTACCACGGCCGGCTGCTCGGCATCCCGGTGACCGTCGTGATGCCGCGGTTCGCGCCGCTGGTGAAAGTGGCGACCTGCCGACGGCTCGGCGCGACCGTCATCCTCGAAGGAGAGACGTTCGACGATGCCCGCCGGCTGGCCGTGGAGATCGCCGCCCGCGACGGGCTCAACCGCATCCACGGCTTCGACGACCTGCGTGTGATCGCCGGGCAGGGCACGATGGGCCTCGAGATCCTCGAAGACGTGCCCGATGCCGACGCGATCATCGTGCCCTGCGGCGGCGCGGGACTCCTCGCCGGCGTGGCCACGGCCGCCAAGGCGCTGCGGCCCGGCATCAAGATCATCGCCGTCGAGCCGGCGGCCGCGGCGAGCTTTTCGGCGTCGCTCGCCGCGGGCAAGCCCGTGCAGGTGGCGATTCGCCCCACGCTCGCCGATGGCCTCGCGGTCGGGAAGGTAGGCGAGACGTCGTTTCCGATCGCGGCGCCGCTCGTCGATCGCGTGGTCACCGTCGGCGAGGACGGCCTGTCGCTCGCCGTGCTGCGGCTCTTGGAGCTCGAGAAGACGGTGGTCGAGGGAGCGGGCGCGGCATCGCTCGCAGGCGTGATGCAGCTCGTTGCCGAGGGCTGCGACGACCTCCGTGGCCGGAAGGTGGTGCTCCTGCTCTGCGGCGGCAACATCGATCTCTCGATCCTCGACCGCGTGATCGACCACGGGCTCGCCGCCGACGGCCGCCGCTGGCGATTCACCACGCAGGTGAGCGACCGCCCCGGCGGCATCGCAAAGCTCACGGCTGCAATCGCGGCGGCGGGGGCGAGCGTGCAGGAGATCGTGCACGACCGGGTGTTTTCCGGCCCGGACGTCTTTTCGACGAGCGTGCAGGTGACCGTCGAGACGGCCGACCGCGACCATGTGGCGGCCCTCGCCCGCCGGCTCGAGACCGATGGTTTTACCGTTACCCCCGCAACGAAGTAGGACAGCCTTCAGGCTGTCAAATTAAGACAGGCTGAAGCCTGTCCTACTTTGCGGGCTGGGCAAGCTGCGCGGGCGGAGCGATTTCCGCTGTTTTTCTGCGCCAGCG
>JAUMAF010000067.1:0-43556 GCA_032117045.1 Pirellulales bacterium
GGAGCGGCTGCGGCAGCGATGGTCGCCTGGGTGAGCTTCGCCTTCGCCTCGGCCAGCGACTTCTCTGCCGCCGCGACCCGGTCGGCCAGCATGGGGGGATTGGCGTCGAGCAATCCCAGGCGGGCGGCGTCGCCGAGGTTGAAGACGCGTAGCTCACCGGTCCAATCGCCGACGACGAGCCGATTGGTCTCGTCGCAGGAGGCCACCGCGAGCCCGACATCGGCACACGGCTCGAAGGCACGCTCCTGTGACCCATCTGGCTTCCAGAGCTTGGGAATCTTGTCGCGGCCCACCGACACGAGCCGGCCGTCCCGCGTGAAGTCGATCGCGGCGACACCGCCGCCGTGGGCCGGCCAGGCCTTCACGAGCGTGCCGTTCTCGGGCTCCCAGAGCCGGATCTGGCCGTCGTCGCAGCCGGTGGCGAGGAGTTTCGAGTCGCCCCGCCAGGCCAGGCTGGTGACGGCGGACGGATGCGCCGGCGGCGTGACGGAGTCGCGGCCGGTCGCGGCCTCCCACACGATCACGTTACCCGCCCGGTCGGCTGAGGCGAGCAGCGTGCCATTGGGGCTGAAGGCTGTGGCCAGAATCCAGTCGGTGTGCTTCGGCAGATCGTGGAGCTTTTCGCCGGTCTCGAGCGAGTGCAGTCGCACGACCTTCTGCGGCCCCCCAAACGCCACGAGCCGCTGGTCGGGACTCGCGTCGGCGGCGAGCACCACGTCGAGTTCGTCACCGAGCGTGCGGATGCGGCGTCCGCTTGTCACGTTCCAGACGATGACCTTGCCGCTCTGGGCCCCGACCCCGCCCCCAGCGATCACGAGGCCGCCACCGCCGCTGAAGCGGACCACGTGCGGTCGCCCTTCGGGAAACGGCAGCACGCCGGCGAGTTCGAGCGTGTCGGTGCGGTAGAGCAGGATCTGCTTCTGGCCGCAGGCGGCGACCAGCGGTGACCAGGGGCTTGCCGCGAGCGACGCGCAGGCATCGATGGCCGGAGTGTGCACGACCGGCTCGAGCGGCAGACGAGCGGGCATCGGCGGCGCGGCCGGTCGTTCGGTCGCCGGGGCCGACATCGCCACCTCGACCTTGGCGGCCGCGACGGCCACGCTGCCCTTGGTTTCGAGCACACCGCCGTCGATCCATGACCTCAGGACCTGCCGCTCCGCTTCGGGGATCGGCGGCGCATCTGGAGGCATCGTCGGCTCGTCGTCGTGATTGGCCACGCGAAAGAGATGGCTGGCCGCGGCGTCGCCCGGCGCGATCACCTCGCCCGAGCCGCCGCCCCTCATGATCGCAGCGTAGCTCGTGACATCGAGGCCCGCGGTCTTCTTGTCGGCGTTGTGGCAGGCGCCGCACCGCTGCCTGAGCACGGGCAGGGCATTGTCGAGAAAGGTGACCTTCTCCTCGGCCGCGGCAGGCAGCGCGGCAACCGCCGACACCACACATGCGGTGGCGATCATCGAGCACGACACGAGGGCAAAGTGGCAGCGGGGGTGACGCAGCATGGGCACGACCAGGGCGCTCAGTGGTTAAACACGAACTCTCGGGAGTTGAGGATCGCCCAGAATCCATCCTCGAGCGTTTCACGAAGCCCCGCCGGAGGGTTTGCCGCGGAGTCTGCCTCGATGATATCCAGCAATCCCTGCGACTCCTTGGCGGTCGGCTTGCGGGTCAGCGTCCGCAGGTAGAGCTCCTCGATCACCTGCTCGGGTGTCATTCCTTGGTCGAGCAGCCGCGTGACGATGCCCCCCTGGCGGATCTTCTGCTGGATCGTGTCGCCGTTGAGGAGATGCAGGGCCTGCGAGAGGTTGGGCTCCATTTTCACCTCGCAGGAGCAGGCGGTGGCCCGGGTGGCCCGGCCGAACGTGGTGAGAAAATAGGTGCTGGTGTTGCCGTCGGCGATCTGGACAGCCCTCGCGCCGAGCGGCAGCCCCTTGAACTTGTTCTGCGTGCCGGTGGCCGCGGTCATGATGTCGAGCAGCACCTCGGCCCGAATCCGCCGCAGGTGCGCCTTCGAAAAGTTTCGCTCGTCTTCCGCGTTGGTCTCGTTTGACCGGGTCGAGCGCTGGTAGGTCTCGGACGTGCAGATCTCGCGGACGAGCTTCTTGAAGTCATACTTCGACTCGACCAAGCCCTTCGCCAGGGCATCGAGGAGGGCCTCATTCGCCGGTGGATTGCTCACCCGCACGTCGTCCACCTCGTCGACGATGCCGCGGCCGAAGAAGTGGGCCCAGACGATGTTCGCCAGGTTGCGGCCGAAGTGCGGGTTGTCGGGGGAGGCGAGCCACTCCGCGAGCACCTCGCGGCGATCCTTGCCGGCATTCCGGGGGCTCGTGAAGTCGGGGGCGTCGCCGCCGAGGAAGGTGGGGGGCACGACCCGCCCGCCCACCGGGTGTTTCACGTCGCCGCCGCCGGAGTTGAAGACGATCGTCTCCCGCGGATCCTCTCCCTGCTTGCGGCCGATCTGGGCGAAGAAGTTGGCGAAGCCGTAGTAGTCGTCCATCGTCCAGCGATCGAAGGGATGGTTGTGGCACTGGGCGCACTGGATCCGCATGCCCATGAAGACCTGGGCCACGTTCTCCGCGGTCTTGAGCGTGTCCCGCTCGTGCTGAAAGTAGTTGGTGGCGGGGCTCGTGAAGGTGCCCCCCTTCGCCGCGAGCAGTTCGCGGACGAGGGCATCGAGCGGCGTGTTGGCCTCGATCCGGTCCTGGAGCCAGCTGGAGTAGAGGAGCATCGCCTTGTAGCTGACCTGGTTGGGCACGGTGCGGATCATCATCAGCTCCGACCACTTCATCACCCACTGATCCACGAACTCTTTCCGCTCGAGCAACTGGTCTACGAGATGCACCCGCTTCTCGGGATCGGCGCTCGCCATGAAGGAGCGATACTCGTCCGACGTGGGCAGCACGCCGCAGACGTCGAGGCTGACCCGCCTGAGAAACTCCTCGTCGTTGCAGGACCCCGACGGTTGAATCCGCAGCAGGTGCAACTTGGCGTTGACGAGCTCGTCGATGTGATTCGCCGCCGGCGGGGAGGCCCACTCGAAGGCGAGGCCCTTGGGCAGCGTGATCACCTGCGATCCCACGGTGTGGGTCGCGAAGCGGGCCATCACGAAGGCCTCACCGCGGCTGCCGGCCGTGACGAGCCCCGTGGGATCGACCTTCGCCGAGGTGTCGTTGTTGGAAAGAAAGACGGCGAGCGAGGTCACGTCGCGGTCGGTGCCGTCGGCATACTTCGCGAGCACGGTGAGCTGCTGCGTGGCGTCTGGTCCGTCGAGCACGGCCTCGCGGGGATGGAGCTCGACGGCCACGACCGCGGGCGTCGGGCCAGGATCGTTCTTCGCGGCCCCTTCGAGCCACTGTCGGAGGGTGGCATAGTGCTCGTCGTCGACTCGAAGCTTGGCGCCGCCCGTGTGGGGCACGGTGGCCGTCGCCTTCGTGAGCAGCAGGCTCTCGGCCGGCAGGGCGAGGTTGATCCGCCGGCCGCTGATCTCGCGGGTGAGGCGGTGATAATCGGCCTCGGGATCGAAGCCGAAGAGCGAGAGCCGAAAGCCGTCCTTGCCACGGGCCGCGCCATGACAACTGCCGGCGTTGCAGCCGTTCCGCATGAAAATGGGCATCACATCGAGCCGGAAGCTGAGATCGGGCTGCTGGCCCGCCCGTTCCACGTGGACCGGCACGGAGACGCTCTGGTCGGCGAACGTGACGGTCAGCGCGGTGTCGCCGTCGGCGAGCGGGTGGAGCGTGCGGCCATCGAGTCGGACCTTGGCGGGATCGCTGATCGACATCACAGCCTGCACGGTCACGTCGTGGGTGAGCCCTTCCGGATCGACGGCCTGAACGACGAGCGATTGCCGGTCGCGGGCGGTCGAGAGGTGAACGGCGGGCGGGAACACGCGGAGGGATGCGTCCGGGTGTGCCGAGCCCTGGGCGGTGGACGGCGCAGCGATGATCGCCATGCCGCACGGCGCGAGCAGAACAAGCACGAGCGTGAAGCGATGCGTGATCATGATTTGGGCGACCTCGCCGGCTTCACGATCTTGAGCTCGGTGCTGCCGCCGCTCATCCGCACCCGCTCGCCGCCCACGGGGGTGATGATCTCGACGAACACCGCCTTGTGATTGCCCGGCGGACTTTTCTCCGACGTGGTGACGTCGAAGACAAGCTCGGTCGTCTCTCGCGTGAAGGTGAGCTCCGGGGCCGTCGTCTCGGGCGGCAGGCTCTGGAGCCGGGCCGTCGCCTCGCCCTCGAAGGGCCGCGGGTGGGCGAGTTTGCAGGTGATCTTCGCGGGCTGGCCGGGCTCGCAGGCGGCTCGCTTGAGCGTCGCAGTCGTAAATGGCTCGGCCACCTCGAGAGCGACCGGGGCTGAGGCAACCCAGGCCGTGCCGCGGACGTCGCCACCGGCGATCACGAACACGGGCCACGTGCCGGTCGCCGCCTTGCCATCTGCATTGAGCTGGTAGACGGCCTCCGTCTGGTCGGGTGGGATCGTGATCGACGGAGCGGCCCCAATGCCCCCCGGCCGAAAGGGAAACTCCACCGTCACCGGCTTGTCGAAGCCGTCGCCTCGCTTGACGACCACACGAAGATCGAGCGAGCCGTTTCTCACGAGCGGCGCCTTCGGCTGCACGAGTTCGATCGAGAAGGGAACCGCCTCGACGACCGCGACGGCGAGTTTCGCGACGCGGCCGCTGTAGTGCACGGCGTTGTTGGGGTCGCCGAGAACGAAGTCGGCGGCGTTGGCAAAGTGGCCGCGGACCCCGGCCTTGCCTTCAGGGTCTTGCTCCGTAACCTGCCGGGCCTCGAACGTGAGCAGCTTTCCGGCGAGCGGCGCGTCAGCGGCGGCCTCGAAGACGACGGGCACCTGCGTCTGGCCGGCCCTGATCGGGGGTGCCGTCATCGTGATCCCGGCGGGCAACTGACTCCCGTCAAGGACAAGATCGCCGTCGAAGTTGGTTCGCGAGGCATTGACGAGCACGGCATACCGGTTGCCGCGGGGCACGACGACGGTCTGCCGGCTCTGGGAAAAGCGATCGATCCGCGGGATCGAGAGCGTGAGGGCTGGCTGCGGTGGAGCGAGTTCGACGCGGTAGGTGAAGTCGGGCTGTCCTCGGCCCAAATGATCTTTCACACGGACAAGATACTCGCCGTCTTCCGGCACTTCGAAGCGAAACGCCGAGTCAGGCCCCTTCGCATCGTCGTTGCCTGCCACGTTGCTCCCGCCGGCCTTGAGCACCGTGACGACCGGATCGAGCCCCGACCGCAGCCGGCGGGCGAAGCACTCCACGTCGAAGGTCTGCCCCTTCTTCGCGACGAACCGAAAGAGATCGATGTCGCCGGGCTCACCGATCGTGCCGTTGAACGCGGTCGCCACATCGGCCGATGTGGCTGCGTCGGGCGTGTCGTTGGGCTCCTGCTCGAGCACGTTACCGAGCGATGAGACTCGGAAGGGCAGGGAGGAGGGGCAGCTGCCGCCGTCGTCCGTGGCGAATAGGCGGTGAACGCCACCGATGGGCCCGGCGGGCACCTCGATCTCTCGATCGATCGGCCCGGAGGCATCTCCGAGGAACGTCACCTTCAGCTTCTCGCCCGCCTTGCCGCCAGGGGGTGAAACGGCGGTGGGACGCGGAAAGCTCCCGATATGCAGCCGGTATCGCGAGGTGTCGTCGCCTGCATAGGAGGCCTCGCGGATCTGCACCACGTAGCGGCCGTCGTCGGGGGCGAGGATCGAGAGCATGCCGTCCTGGAGCGTCGCGGGCGAATCATCGGCGGCGGCGAACTCAAACTGCTTGGAGTCGATGATCGCGATGTGGGGGTCGAAGCGATGGCTCCCCAACCGTAGCCCCTCAACCTCGACCGACAGCCGCTGCCCCTTCTTCAGTTCGACCGCGAAGCAGTCGACGTCCTCCGTGCCGGCGATGCCGTGGATCGTGAGGCCGAGGGGCACGGCCTGCGCAGTGTCGAAGGAACTGTTGGGCTCGACCTCGTCGAGGATGGGCAGCACGCCGACCCAGAACGACCGGTACTCGCTGATGCCCGACTTCGTGCGAACCTGCACGATCTGCTCACCCGCCGGGCACGACTCGGGCACGTGGATCACCGCCTTGAACGACTTCTCGTCGATGGGGACGAGTGACGTCACGGTGAGGCCGTCGTCGCCGTAGAAGAAGATCTCCTCGGCATCGCCCAGCCGGTCGCCCCGAAACTCGAGTTCGCGGTCACCGCCGCGTTGCACTCCGCGGGGCAGGATCAGCGCCAGGCTCGGCGACGAGGCGAGCGCCGGCGAGATGAGCAGTAGGCAGAGGGTCGCGAACACAGCGAGCCGCATGAACAGTGCCTCACGTGACCAGTTGCGAGACAACCTTGCCGCCGTCGACGATTTCGACCGGCCGTGCTCCCGGGGCCATCAGTTCCTTGCGGGCGTCGATGCCGAGCCGGTCGTAGATCGTGGTGGCCCAGTCCTCGACGGTGAGCGGATCATTTTCGGGCTCGCTGGCCGTGGCGTTGCTGGAGCCGTGCACGATGCCCCCCTTGATGCCGCCGCCGGCCATCGCGATCGAAAACACCTTGGGCCAATGGTCGCGGCCGGCGGTAGGGTTGATCTTGGGGGTGCGACCAAACTCGGTGCCCACGCAGACGAGCGTGGAGGCGAGCAGGCCGCGGCGTTCGAGGTCGCGAATGAGCGTCGCGAAGCCCCGATCGAAGGCCGGGGCCTGGCTTTTGATCCCCTTCTCGATCTTGTCGTGGTGATCCCAGCCGCCGTAGGTGAGCGTCACGAACCGCACGCCCGACTCGACGAGCCGGCGGGCCAGCAGCATCCGCATGCCCGCCTGGTTGCGGCCGTATTCCTCCTTGATCGCATCGGGTTCCTTCGTGAGATCAAACGCCTCTTGTGCCTTGGCGGAACTGATCAGGCCGTAGGCCCGCTGGTAGAAGCTGTCGAGGGCATCGAGCGAATCGCTTTTCTCCTTCTGCCGGAAGTGGTCGTTGACCACGTCGAGCATGCGCCGCCGCTTGTCGAACCGAGCCTCGCTGATGCCTTCCGGGAGGTTCAGGTCGCGAACCCGGAACTTCCCTTCAGCGGGGTCGGCGCCGAGGCTGAAGCCCGAATACGCGGTCGAGAGGTAGCCGGAGCCGGCAAACTCATTGGGCTGGCCGGGAACGCAGACGTAGGCGGGGAGGTTTTCCCGAGAGCCGAGTTCGTGCGAGACGACGGAGCCGAAGCTCGGGTAGTGGAGCGCCGGGCTCGGCTTGTAACCCGTGAACATGTTGTGCGTGCCCCGCTCGTGGGCCGCATCGCCGTGCGTCATGGAGCGGCAGATGGCGAGTTTGTCGGCGATCTTTGCCGTGTGCGGCAGCACCTCGCCGAACCGAATCCCCGGGAGCGCCGTGTCGATGCTGCCGAGCGGACCGCGGTATTCCACCGGGGCGTGCGGCTTGGGATCGAATGTCTCCTGCTGGGCGACACCGCCGGGCAGGTAGATGTAGATCATCGACTGGGCGGTCGCCTGCCGGGGGGGCTTCGCGGCCGGGCCGGAGGCGGCCTCGGCCCGGGCCGCCTGCAGGCGGAAGAAATCACCGAGCGAGAGGCCGAGCCCGCCGATCGTGCCGATCGAGAGGAATCCGCGGCGATCGACGCCGCGAGAGAACGAAACGCATCCCATCGGTGCTCCTTTCGAGAACCACAAACCTGTCGGCGGCGGCGACCCTGATGAAAGTATAAGTATTGGAGCGGCCGTCCGCCCGGTGCCGACGGAAAGCGTGGCAGATCGCCGCACGAGCGACCTGCCGGCAACTGATCCGCCGCCAGATATGCGTCTCGCCCTCGTCTCATGTGCGTTCCTCCAAAGGAAAACACGACTCGAGTCCTTTGGTACCATGTCGTTTTTCGGAGTGGCCCTATGGACGTAGTGATCCTCTGCGGCGGTCAAGGCGCGCGGATGCGTGAGGAGACTGAATACCGGCCGAAGCCCATGGTCGAGGTGGGCGGTCGGCCGCTGCTCTGGCACATCATGCGGCTCTTCGGCCATCACGGCCTCAACCGTTTCGTGCTTTGCCTTGGCTACAAGGGGAGCATGATCAAGGACTACTTTCTCAACTACGCGGCGATGACGCAGGACTGCACCGTGGCCGTGGGCAGTCGACGACAGGTCTGGTACCACGGTAACGGAGACCCCTTCGATTTTGAGGTCACGCTTGCCGACACGGGTGTCGACACGATGACCGGAGGGCGGGTGAAGCGGATCGAGCACCACGTGAAGGGCGACACTTTTCTGGTGACGTACGGGGACGGCCTCTCGAATGTTGACGTCGCCAAACTACTCGCGTTCCATGCCGCCCACGGCAAACTGGCGACCGTCACGACCGTGCAGCCTGTCTCACGTTTCGGCATGACCACGATCGACGATCAATCCCGCGTGACGAGCTTTTCGGAGAAGCCGAAGGTCGAAGGCTGGGTGAATGCCGGTTTTTTCGCGTTCAATCGGCGGGTCTTTGAATACCTCGAGGGCGGTGATCTCCAGATGCTCGAGACAGGACCGCTCGAGCGACTCGCCGCCGAGGGCCAACTCATGGCTTATAAGCACGACGGCTTTTTCTTCCCGGTCGATACCTACCGCGATTATCTCTACGTCAACGACCTTTGGAAAGACGGCGACGCGGCCTGGAAGGTGTGGTGATGGGGATCGGTGAAGACCTTCGCGGCAAGCGCGTGTTCGTGACGGGGCACACGGGCTTTAAGGGTTCGTGGCTCGTGATGCTGCTGCGGCGTGCCGGCGCTCACGTAACAGGCTATGCACTCGCCCCGCCCACGAATCCGTCACTCTTCGAGGCAGCCCGGCTGCGGGAATGCGTGCACGTGCACCACGAGGCCGATATCCGCGAATCAGCCCGACTCGCTGAGGCCATGGCTGTGGCAAGGCCCGACGTCGTCATGCATCTCGCTGCGCAGCCGCTCGTGCGGCTCTCCCACCGTGAGCCATTAGAGACGTTTTCTACGAACGTCGTCGGTACTGCATCGGTTCTCGACGCCATCCGTGGCCTCTCGGCCCCCTGTGCCGTCGTCATCGTCACCAGCGACAAGTGCTATGAGCCACACGACGACGGCCACCCTCATGATGAAACCGATCCCATGGGCGGCCGCGATCCTTACAGCGCCAGCAAGGGGGCCGCCGAGCTTGTCGCGGGTGCCTATCGAAGCAGCTACTTTTCTCCGACGAGACTCACGGAGCACGGCGTGCAGGTGGCCACCGTGCGAGCCGGCAACGTAATCGGCGGTGGCGATTGGGCCGAGGATCGCATCGTGACCGACATCGTAGCGAGCCTCCGTTCCGGCCGGGCGGTTCGGCTGCGAAATCCCGAATTCATCCGGCCCTGGCAGCATGTGCTCGAACCTGTCTACGGCTACATGACGTTGGCGTGCGCGATGCTTCAGCGGCCAGCGGCTGAGTGGTGCACGGCATGGAACTTCGGTCCAGCCGGTGGTGACGACCTCCGGGTTCGTGAACTGACGGAAGTATTTCTCGCCGCATGGGGCGAGGGGGCGTGGGAAAGCATCTACGACCCGCACACGCCGCTCGAGACCTCGGCGCTGCGATTGGACGTGTCACGGGCGATACGGTCGCTGCCCTGGATGCCGCGGTTCTCGAGCGTCGAGGCGATTCAACGGACCGCGACGTGGTATCGCCGGTTTACCGATACCCCCGAATCGGCCAGGGATCTCTGCCACGCGGACATCGAGGCCTACGAACGTCGCCTCACCTGACCTAGCGTTTTTCGATCTCGATCGATAGGCCGCCGGTGATGAAGTCCGGGTCGAGTCGTGGCATCGGACGCAGTTTGCTCCTCCAGCCCGGCGGATATCGGAGGGCGGAGGCGACGGTCTTGAAGGCGTAATCAAACAACTTCAGGAGCGGCACCGACGAACTCTCGTCGTCATAACGGGCGGGGCAAGGCACTTCGCCGATCCAGAATCCTCTGGCGACGGCATGCATGAGAATGTCGCTGGCGAACGCATGGGTGTCGGAAAAGGTGTCGAGGGGGGCAGATTCGATCAGTCGTCGAGAGTAGGCCCGGAGTCCACTGTGCCATTCACCGAAGGTCGTGCCGAACCAGAGGTTCTGGCCGAGCGTCATGGTGCGGTTACAGAGATAACGGTAGAGAGGCATGCCGCCGGCGAGCGCCTCGGACCGCGAGCGAATGCGGTTACCCTGGATCATGTCGAAATAGCCCCGCGAGATGTACTCCACCATGAGGTCGGTCAGGGAGGGGTCGTATTGGAAATCACCGTGAAGTTCCACCGCGGCGTCGCAGCCCTCCTCCATCGCCAGCCGCAGGAGACGCTTGAGATTCCCCCCGTAGTTCAGGTTCCTCTCGTGCCGGACTGTACGCAACCCCAGGCGGGCGGCAACCCGAGGTGTGTCGTCGGTGCTGCAGTTGTCCCCCACGACCACGAACGGCTTCAGGGAATCCGGGACGGCCTGAAAAGTCTTTTCGAGCGTCTTTTCGACGTTGTACGCGAGCACCATGACCATAGGCTTCTTGGCGGTGATCATGTCGGTGAGGTCCCTCCACGGAAATGGTGCGAATAACTGGCAAGACCGGACTCGAGGTCATGCCGCGGCCTCCATCCGCAGGCCAGGAGCCTCGATGGGGACGCCACGACGATATCCTGCGTCGCGGGGTCTGGCGAACGAGTGTCCTCGCGGGGCCGTACGCCGAGCGATCGTGCCAGGAGGGAGGCGGCGGCGCCGACTTCAACGCCGCGGCCAGTGCCCACGTTGAAGTCACCGTCTGCCGAGCGCTCAGCGACGAGCACGATGGCGCCCACGACGTCGTCGACATGCACGTAATCCCGAACTGCCCGCGGGAACCGGATCATCGCGGGGTCGTAGTTGCCCTCCCGGCATGCGCGAGCGACGCTGCTGAAGAGTCGCTGAGGGTGCTCCCCGACGCCGAAGGGGAAGAAGACCCTGAGCCATGCGAGATCGAAGTCGGTCTTCTCTTGCATGGCTCGAAGGGCGTGGCGGAGGCCGCATTTAGCCATTGCGTAGGGCGTCCCGGCATCTACCAGAGGATGATCCTCAGTAAGGGGTGTCTCGGACGCCGCATACTCGGCGCACGATCCGATCATCACGAATCGACGTGTTCCAAGAGCTGAGAGCCGCTCGACAAGCGACAGCCCCCACGCCTGATGATCTGCGTTGGCCGGAGAATCCTGATAGATACCCGGCGTCGCAATCCACGCGGAGTGAATGCAGACTTCGGGCTGGAACTCGGCGATTCGCTGGAACGGGAGGTCGGCCATGGTGTGCGGCCGGCTCAAGCACAGGACCTCGTGGCCGCCGGCCTGGGCACGTTGCAGCACGCGCGAGCCGATGAACCCGCTCGCCCCGGTGAGGAACATCCTCATGTCAGTTCGGCGAGCAAGGGGAGTGACGCATCGCGTTCTGAAAAGA
The DNA here is from genome assembly GCA_032117045.1 of Pirellulales bacterium. Lineage (GTDB taxonomy): Bacteria > Planctomycetota > Planctomycetia > Pirellulales > UBA1268 > QWPN01. The sequence goes on from JAUMAF010000067.1 coordinate 11,450, forward strand.
GCGGGTTTTCCACGGGCCATGGAATGGCCAAGTCGGGGTCATTCCAGCGAACTCCGGCCGAGAGCGAGGGTACGTATTCTGTTGACATATGGTAGAGCAGGCAGCAATCGTCCGTCACGCACTGGAAGCCGTGCGCAAACCCCTCCGGCACGTAGATCGCCAACGGGCGGGTTGCCGTGAGTTCAAATGCCTCCCAGTGGCCAAACGAAGGAGAGCCTCGTCGAAGATCGACGATGACATCGTAGACACTGCCGCTGACGCACTGAATGAGCTTGATTTCCCCGCTCGGCGGCCGCTGGAAGTGAAGGCCGCGAAGCATGCCGCGACGAGTTGTATGGCTCACGTTCGTTTGCACCCATGTGGCGTTCAACCCGGCAGAAACGAACGCGTCGGCACAGAATGCGCGGATGAACATCCCCCGGACGTCGTGAAACGCCTTGAGGTCGATGAGTAGCACGCCGGCAAGACCGGCCTCCCGGACCGTCATTCGATGATCCCCGGCACGGGTAGCGGCACGATGAACCGGCCGCCGGCCGCACGATAATCCAGCTGCTGGGCAAGGATCTCGTCCGCAAAATTCCACGTGAGGAGAAGCGCATAATCAGGCCGCTGTTCGGTGAGAGCGGTCGGCGGCAGGATCGGGATCCGTTTTCCAGGTGACAGCAATCCCTGCTTGTGCGGACTCCGATCGACGATGAAATCGATCGTTTCGGTGCCGATGTCGCAGAAGTTGAGGAGTGTGCTTCCCTTGGCGCTGGCGCCGTAGGCCGCAATGCGGGCACCGCCCTGCTTGAGCGTTCGGAGGAGTGTCATGAGATCATGGCGGAGTGCCGCAACGCCATTTGAGAACGTGTCGTAGCTCAGGTCATCTGCCAAGCCGGCGGCACGTTCGGCCTCCAGCACCGCTGCCACGCTGCTGTCGATCGGGTAGGCACCACGGTGAGCCACGTGTATCCGAAGGGAGCCCCCGTGAATCGGCAGCACGTCCACACGGATGAGCTCCAGCCCGTGCCTGTGAAGAAGCGGCACCAGAGGCATCGCCGCATAGTAGAAAACATGCTCGTGGTAGATGGTGTCGAACTCGAGATTCCTGAGCATCTCGGCTGCCCACGGGAACTCCAGCGTGGCCACGCCGTTCGGGGCCAGGAGCCTGGAGATCCCAGCGACGAAGTCATTCGGCTGCGGGGCGTGAGCGAAGACGTTGTTCGCCACGATGAGGTTTGCCTGCCGCTCCCCGGCGATCGCGTTTGCGGTCGCCAGGCCGAAGAACGCCTCGACCGTGTCGACTCCCTGGGACCGCGCGGCTGCCGCCACGTTGTGCGCAGGCTCGATCCCGAGGCAGGGAATTCCGCGGGCGACGAAGTACTTGAGGAGGTAGCCGTCGTTGCTCGCGATCTCTACGACGAATGACTTCTCGTGCAAACAATGCGTGACGACGCTGCTGTCAACGTACGCTGCCGCGTGCTCGAGCATGCGGTTGGAATAGGAGCTGAAATAGACGTACTCACTGAACAGGTCCTCTGGACGGATAGTCTCGGCCAGTTGCAGGAGGCGACACTCCCGGCAGAGGTTCAGCACGAGCGAACAACGTCTCTCCGCATCCTCCGTGGCGTCGGTCCGCACGAGGCTGTTTGCGAGGGGCTGTTGACCCAGGTCGAGGACGGTACGGCCGTCAACGGCACCGCATGAACGGCAGCGAAAATGAGGGGCACGGTCCATCGGCATCTGGCTCTACGAGCCGCTCTGGGATGATGATGCGGGGGCGCCGTCAGGCTGGCGGCGGGCATACAGTTCGAACGTCGCGGATCTGCCCACGGCCGCTTCTGCCGCAGAGAGGACAACTCCGAAAGGAGTCAGCGCCGCTGCGAGGAGCCAAAGGCACTTGTCGCCGAATCCATGAAACCCATTTTTCAAGCAGTGAAGGAGGCGGTCGCGACGGCTGTCGACGAGGTTGATAGCACTGTCAACGTAGCCGATAGGACCAAATTCAAGGTGATTCCAAGCTCGGCTCACGATGTCGAATCCGCAACGGTTCAGGAAGGATTCAACCGCGCTGCGTGGTGCAACCCAAACGTGACGGGGCGGGTCAAGGTGGAGCCAGTGGGAACCGAAGAGCCGCGACTGCACCGAGTCCAGATTCACGGTGGATACGGCCAGGATGCCATCGGGCGAAAGGTGGTCGTGGGCAGACTTCAGGAGTGCGGCGGGATCAGCGACGTGCTCGATGACCTGCCACGCGGTAATGACGTCGTAACGTGCGCCGCTGTCCCCCGCGAAAGCCGTCTCGTCGATATCGCATAGAAGTCGCTGTGCCGCTTGATGCCTTGGCCGTGCGACCGGCTCGCAGCCCCTCACGTCAAACCCGCAGTCGCGACATGCTGCCAGAAACTCACCGTCGCCGCAGCCGAGGTCGTAGAGGACAGGGCTTGCATCCTCGGCAAAGCGGCTTCGGAGACGTTTCGCCCGCCGGGAATGCCAGAATCGTCTCGCCTTCCCCGCCATTCCGGAGAACTTTGACGTCGGGGAACCGTAGTAGTCGTCGGGGTAGGCGGAGTTTGTGTCGCAAGCAGCGACAACCTGAGTCGAGCACACAGGGCACGCACGAGCGCGGGCATGACCCTGAGGCGATGACCGGTTGCTTGCCATGGCTGACTCACACAATGGGCACGTCATTGGCGTTATCAATGGTTGGAAACGTCCGTTTGCAGAGAAGGCGAATCGTGGTTTACCGGTTCCGCCTGCAGGTGGAATGGACTGCTGCGGGCTGCAGAAAACTCTGTTAGCCTATCAGTTTAACAGTGTCGTCGCCGACGAAAATCATCGCTTTGGGAGGGCGGCTTTGGCCGCATTTGGGCACTCGTCATGAAATCTTCGGCAACGGAAAAATTGATCGCGGCGTCCGGTGAGGAGAAGGGATCGCTTGACGATCGGACGTTCGCATGGTGCGTGACTTTGACGTTTACTGCCGCGGTGACGTTTACGGCTTTGTCCCACGTTATGTGGCGAGATGAATGGGTTCCGCTGACCGTGGCGAGGCACACCCAGAGTTATGCGGAGTTCTTCTCCGAGATCCGGTATCTCGGGCGCAACGGGTTCTTCTCTATGGTGTGGCTCCTGAACGGGCTTGGTGGGGTCGGGCTCTTCAAGGCTGCGCTCGTGGGAATCAGCGTGGCCGGGGTGTACATCTTCAGCCGTTACGCCCCATGCTCACATGCCCAAAAGGCCCTGTTTGCCGCTGGCTATTACCCGCTATACGAGTACGGCACGATCCTTCGCGACTACGGGGCGATTCTGACGTTGTCGCTTGCCTGCGTGGCGCTGATGAGCAGTCGCCGGAGCCTGCCCCTCCTGTTCGGTATCGTCGTCGCCATGCTGGCGCAAACAAATGCGTTTGGCGTAGTGCTAGCCGCAGCCTACGGCATCGCGTTTCTCGCGGATCTCTGGCGACGCGGGCAGCTTCGCCGACAGCATCTGGCCCTGAAGAAGTTTGTTGCTGGTGGTGTGATCGCGATAGCAAGCATCATTCTGGCGGCTATCGGTTTCATTCAGCCGCCGGAGGTGACGCGGGCAGTGCTGGGAGCTTCATTGCGTACCGACTCGCACTGGATTCGATTGGCTGAAAGCCTGCCGTTTCCGCTCCGTGCATGGTTTCCGATGCCGATGTTCGGTGCTTGGAACTCGCAGTTGCTCGATGCTTGGCCGATTCTTCAAGCTTGTCTCGCGGTCGCTTTGGCCCTGTGGATGATGGCTTTGCTGCGCAGGTCCTTCGTTGCCAGCGTGTTATTCGCAGCGGGCATGCTGCTCGTCGGCGCGACGCTGTGTCACCTGCCCTGGACTGCGCTTAGGTACCACGGCCCCTATTTCATCTTGGTACTGATGGCCTGGTGGCTTTTCGAGAGGGACGAACAGTGGGGGCTCCTTCGGCCTCAGTCGGCCTCACGGGTCGGGGTGTTCAACCGAATCGTCGATTCGTCTGGCGCACGTCGCGGGTTTCTGACGGCCATGCTCGCCGTGCATGCGTTGGTGGGCATTACCTTCGTGTGTCAGGAGCGGCTGGTTCCTTTTTCGGGAAGCGCGGCGGCCGCGAGGATCATCCGCACCGGGGAGCCGCCGGACGTAACGGTTGTGGTTGATCCGGACTATGCCGCCATCTCATTGGCCGGTTGTCTGGGCCGCGAAGTGCTCATCGCGAGCCGAAATGAGCCGGGGGCTTTCACCAAGGTGGATTCAAAGCGTCGCGGCGATCGGCTTTCGGCCGAGGAGTTGAGCGGCGTCATACAGAACACGCTGCGGCAGGAGAGAAGAGACCTCGTGCTCGTGACGAACTACGAAGTGTCCATGCCACAAGAGGTGGGGCAGTTGCTTGGGGTGACCCCGTCCATCACGGACGAGAGGTACTACGTTTTTCGCATCCGGTACCGAAGGACGGAGCCCTGAGAAACACCCGGCCGTCGGGATGCACGGTTTTTGCCGGCACCGTCGATGTGCCATTTTGGAACGTGCCTCGCTCTGGATACGATGCGAGAAAAGTTTTAACGTTCCATTTCAATTGTCTACGGCGCATGTCCATCCGCTCCAAGATCAAGCCGCTTCCCGAACTCGCCACCGTCCTTGACGGCCTCCGTGGCCAGGGGCGGAAGGTCGTCCATTGCCACGGTGTGTTCGACCTCCTCCACGTCGGGCACCTCCGGTATTTCGACGAGGCCAAGGCGATGGGCGACGTGCTCGTCGTCACCCTTACCACCGACAAACATGTCAACAAGGGGCCCCATCGCCCCGCCTTCACCGAACAGCTCCGGGCCGAGGTGCTCGCAGCGCTCGAGTGCGTCGACTTCGTCGCCATCAACCCCACGCCGACGGCTGTCGAGGCGATCCGGCTGATCAAGCCCGACGTCTACGTGAAGGGCCCGGACTACCAGGACACAACGAAAGACATCACCGGCAAGATCCTCGAGGAGGAGGCGGCGGTGCAGGAGGCGGGCGGTCGGCTGGCCTTCACCAGCGGCGAGACCTTCAGTTCCACCACGCTCATCAACCAGCACATGGGCGTGCTGCCTCCCGACGTGCAGGCCTATCTCGCCGACTTCGCCCGTCGGCATCCCGCCTCGGAGATCCTCGACTACGTGGCGAAGGCCCGCGGTCTCAAGGTGCTCTTGGTCGGCGAGCCGATCATCGACGAATACATGTATTGCGAGGCGATCGGCAAGTCGTCGAAGGAGCCGACGATGGTCGTCAAGCGGCTCTCGAGCGAGAAATTCGCCGGCGGCATCCTGGCTGCGGCCAACCATGTGGCAGGCTTCTGCGACGAGGTCGCCTGCATCACGCAGCTCGGCACCGAAAACTCCCACGAGGCCTTCATCGAGGGCAAGCTCAAGTCCAACATCAAGCGGATCTATCTCCACAGGAAGAACTCCCCCACGATCGTCAAACGGCGGCTGGTGGAGCATTACTTCTTCCTGAAGCTGATGGAGGTCTACGAGATCAACGACGCCGCCCTCACACCGGAGGAGGACGAGGCCGTCTGCCAGGCGCTGATGGAGCACGTGCCGAACTACGATCTCGTGATCGTGATCGACTTCGGCCACTCGATGCTCTCCGAGCGGGCTCGGAGGATCCTCCGGGAACGGGCAAAGTTTCTGGCGGTCAACGCCCAGTGCAATGCCGGCAATCTGGGGCACCATGCCCTTTCGAAATACCACGGCGTCGATTACATGACCGCCACGGAGACGGAGGTGCGGATCGAGTCCCGCGATCGTCACGGCGACGTCCGGGGGCTCGTGCAGGAGGTCTACGACAAACTCGGCTGCAAGCGGCTGATCGTGACCCGGGGCAAGAACGGCTGCATGTGCTGCGATCCGACGGCGGGGTTCGTCGAAATCCCGGCCGTGGCTGGCAAGGTGGTCGATCGAATCGGGGCCGGCGACGCATTCCTCTCCGTGTCGGCGCTGCTCGCGGTGCAGGGGGCACCGCTCGACGTGGTCGGCTTCGCCGGGAATGCCGCCGGCGCGCTGGCCGTGGCCACCGTCGCCAACCGCGATGCCATCGACCGGGTGGCCTATTGCAAGCAGATCGAGTCCCTTTTGAAGTAACGTGACGGAGCGGCGGTCGCCGGGACGCATGGGCACGATCGTGAACGACACCTGGCAGCGGTATGTCGAGGAACTCGCCGGCCTCCTGACGGGCCTCACGTTCACGCGCCGCGACGGTGCGGCGATGGCAGTCGACGAGGGCTACGCCACCTGGCGGGACCTGACGCTCCGCGTCCGCGGCCAGCGGCGGACCGCCTACATGATCGGCAATGGCGCCAGCGCCTCCATGGCCAGCCACTTTGCCGCCGATCTCGCCAAGAACGGCCGGCTCCACACCCAGACCTTCTTCGACCTCGCCCTGATCACCGCAATCTCCAACGACATCTCCTACGAACAGGTGTTCGCGGAGCCGCTCCGCCGCCGCGGCGAAGGGGGCGACATGCTCGTGGCGATCAGTTCCTCGGGCAAGTCGCCCAATATCCTCGCTGCTGCGTCCGTGGCCGCGGACCTCGGGATGACGATCGTGACGCTCACCGCCAAGGATCCGGCGAACCCGCTGCGAGCTCGCGGCGACCTCAATCTCTACGTTCCGGCGCAGACCTACGGCATGGCGGAGACAGCCCACGCCGCGGCCTTGCACCGGTGGATGGATCTCATTCAGATGGCCGATGGGGAACTCACATGACGGATTCACAGACGACGGACGGCAAGCGATTCGGCACGGTCGCCGTGATCGGCGGGGCGGGATACGTGGGGGCGGTGCTGGTGCCGCGGTTGCTCGAGGAGGGCTACCGTGTTCGCGTGTTCGACCTCTTCATCTATGGCGAGGAGGCCTTGGCCGCCGTGCGGAACCATCCCCGGCTCACGCTCCAGAAGGGTGACGTCCGCGACCTCGCGGCGGTGAAGAACTCAGTCCGCGGGGCCGACGCGGTGATCCACCTGGCCTGCATCTCCAATGATCCCAGCGTCGAACTCGACCCTGACCTCTCGAAGTCGGTGAACCTCGACTCCTTCGGCCCCACCGTCAAGGCGGCCAAGGAGGCCGGCGTGCGCCGGTTCATCTTCGCCTCCAGCGGCAGCGTGTACGGCGTGAGCGATTCGCCGCAGGTCACGGAAGAGCATCCGCTGGTGCCGGTGTCGCTCTACAACCAGTACAAGGCCGCCTGCGAGCCGGTGCTGTTCGCCGAGCAGTGCCCCACGTTCACCACCGTCTCCGTGCGGCCGGCGACGATCTGCGGCTACTCGCCACGGCAGCGGCTCGACCTCACGGTCAACATCCTCACCAACCATGCCGTCAACAACGGGAAGATCACGGTGTTTGGCGGCGTGCAGATGCGGCCCAATCTCCATATGCAGGACATGGTCGATCTCTACTGCCTCCTGCTCGAGGCTCCTGATGCGAAGATCGCCGGGCAGATTTTCAACGCCGGCTACCAGAACTACAGCGTCGCGGAGACGGCGGAGGTGGTGCGGAAGGTGGTTCGCGAGGAGATGCCGGAGAAGGGGGAGATCGAGATCGTCACGACTCCCTCCGATGACATCCGCTCCTACCGGATCAACTCCGACAAGATCCAGCGGGTGCTTGGCTTCGTGCCGAAGCACACGATCGAGGATGGCGCCCGCGACCTGATTCGGGCCTTCAAGGCTGGCAAGCTTCCCGACTCGATGAGCGATACCCGCTATTCCAACATCAAGACGATGAAGGCCGTCCGCCTCACATAACCGCATGCCCACCACCACCGCCCCGGAAACCTTCGTCGTCCTTGGTAGCAACTCGTTCTCGGGGGCGACATTCGTCGCCACCGCGCTTGCCGACGGCGCTCGGGTGATCGGCATCAGCCGCTCGCCCGAACCCGACGAGGCGCTGCTCCCCTACAAGTGGGCCCCGCATGAGCGGTTCACGTTTCACGCCCTCGACTTCAACCGCGACCTCGACCGGATCGAGGCGTTGATCCGCGATTCCCGGCCGGAATACGTGGTCAACTTCGCGGCCCAGAGCATGGTCGCCCAGAGCTGGGACAACCCCGAGCACTGGTACCAGACCAACGTGGTGGCCACGGCCCGGCTGGTGGACCGGCTTCGGAAAATGGACTTTCTCAAGAAGTTCGTGCAGATCTCGACGCCCGAGGTCTATGGAAGCACGAGCGGCCTGGTGAAGGAGACGGCCCCGTTCCACCCGAGCACACCTTACGCCGTGTCGAAGGCGGCCTGCGATCTGAACCTGCTGGCCTATCAGAAGGCTTTTGGGTTCCCGGTCGCGTTCACGCGGGCGGCGAACGTCTGCGGCCCCGGGCAGCCGCTCTACCGGATCATCCCGCGGACCGTGTACTGCGTGCTCACCGGCCAGAAGCTCAGGCTCGAGGGGGGCGGCACGAGCGTGCGGTCGTTCATCCACATGGGTGATGTTTCCCGCGGCACGCTGGAGGTGGCCCGCCGCGGCATCCCGGGCGACGTCTATCATCTCGCGACCGACAAGAACCAGACGATCCGCGAGGTGGTCGAGGAGATCGGTCGGCAACTCGGCGTGCGGTTCGAGGACGCCGTCGAGACCACGCCGCCGCGGCTGGCCCAGGATCCGGCCTACCTGCTCGACTGCACGAAGGCCCGGACCGAGTTCGGCTGGGAGCCCGAACGCTCCGTCGAGGACGTGATCCGCGAGACGATCGACTGGCTCAGGAAGAATCTCGACCGGCTGAAGAGCGTGCCCGCCGATTACGTGCACAAGCCATGACCACGATCCCCGAACTCGCTGCGATCGCCGCTCGGATCCGCGCCCGCGTCGTGGAGATGTCGCACGTCGCCGAGACGCCCCACCTGGGCTCGTCGCTTTCCTGCGTCGATTTGCTCGTGGCCACCTACTGGGGGCCGCTGCGGATCGATCCAAAGCATCCGCTCGATCCGGATCGCGACCGCTTCATCCTCTCCAAGGGGCATGCCGCGACAGCGCTCTACGTGACGCTTGCCGAGCGGGGCTTTTTCGATCCCGCGCTGCTCGAGACCTACGACACCGACGGCGGACCGCTGCCGGAGCACCCGGGGCTGCAGTGCGTGCCGGGGGTCGAGGCGGCGACGGGCTCGCTCGGCCACGGGCTGCCGATCGCGCTGGGCATGGCGCTTGCCGCGCGGATCCAGAAGCGGCCGTCTCGGCAGTTCGTGCTGATGAGCGACGGCGAGTGCGAGGAGGGCTCGGTCTGGGAGGCGGCGATGTTCGCCCCGGCCCAGAAGCTCGACAGCGTGACGGTGATGATCGACTACAACAAGTGGCAGGCCACCGGCCGCAGCGACGAGATCATGGCGTTGGCGCCCCTCGCCGAGAAGTGGCGGGCCTTCGGCTGGGATGCCGTGGAGGTTGACGGCCATGACATGGCGACCGTGCTCGCCGCGCTCTCCCGCCCGCCTGACGGCTCCGGCCGGCCTCGGGCGATCGTGGCGCACACGGTGAAGGGCAAGGGGGTGTCGTTCATGGAAGACGACAACAACTGGCACTACCGGATCCCGACGGCGGACGAGGTGCGAAAGGCGCGGGCCGAACTCGGCCAGCCGGAGGTGCGGGCATGAGAAACGCCTTCGCCGCCGCGATCACCGAACTGGCCGCCCGCGACGAGCGGATCGTGCTCCTCTCCGGCGACATCGGCAACCGCCTGTTCGACACGTTCCGGGAGCGGTTTCCCGATCGCTTCTACAACTGCGGCGTGGCTGAGGCCAACATGACAGGCATGGCGGCGGGCCTGGCGCTCTCCGGCTTGCGGCCCTTCACCTACACGATCACACCCTTCGCCACGACCCGCGTCATCGAGCAGATCCGGGTGGACATCTGCTACCACGATGTGCCGGTGGTGATCGTGGGCACCGGCAGCGGCCTTTCATACGCGTCGCTCGGCCCCACGCACCATTCCTGCGAGGACGTCGGCATCCTCCGCTGTTTCCCGAACCTCACGGTGCTCTGCCCGGCGGACTCTGCCGAGGTCGGACCGGCCCTCGCCGCCACGCTTTCGCTGCCAGGCCCCGCCTACATTCGGCTCGGCAAGAAGGGAGAGCCCGTCGTTCACGAGACGCCCCCAGTTTTCGAGATCGGCCGCGGCATCGTCATGCGGGAAGGCACCGATGTGTGCCTGCTCGGCATGGGCACGATGACGGCGGTGGCGCTGGAGGCGGCGAAGATTCTCGCGGAGCGGGGCGTGTCGGCGAAGGTCGTGAGCATGCATACGGTGAAGCCGCTCGACGAACCGCTGCTCGACGATGCCTTCAGCCGCTTCAAGGCGGTGGCCGTGGTCGAGGAGCACAGCGTCATCGGCGGGCTCGGCTCGGCTGCCGCCGAGTGGCTCGCCCGCCGTGATCCACCGCAGGCGCCGCTCGTGGTCTGCGGCACTCCCGACGCCTTCATCTCGGAGGCCGGGAGCCAGCAGTGGATGCGGGAGCGGTGCGGTCTGACCGGCCCGGCCGTGGCCGCGAAGATTCTCGCACGGCTCGAGGTCACGACGTGATCGGTGTCGACTTCGACAACACGATCGTCTGCTACGACGATGTCTTCGGCCGCGTCGCCATCGAGCGAGGGCTCGTGCCGGCGGCGGCGGCCTCGTCGAAGACGGCGGTCCGCGATCACCTCCGGGCGATCGGCCAGGAGGATCGCTGGACCGAACTTCAGGGGATCATCTACGGGTCGCGGATCATGGACGCCCCGATGTTTCCCGGAGTGGCCGAGTTCTTCGCCCGCTGCCGGGAGTCGGCCGTGCCCGTCGCGATCGTGAGCCATCGCAGCCGGTTTCCCTATCTGGGCGAGCGGCACGATCTCCACGCCGCGGCCCGCGATTGGCTCGCCCAACACGGCTTCCACGATCCGTCCCGGATCGGCCTGCCGGCAGACCGCGTCTCCTTCGAGGAGACGAAGGAGGCCAAGCTCGCTCGGATCGCGGCCGTGGGCTGCACGACCTTCATCGACGATCTGCCGGAGATCCTCGCCGACCCGCGGTTTCCTGCGGGCGTGCGTCGGATTCTCTTCGACCCGCACGGGCTGCACGAGGCCATGTCGGGCATCGAAGCGGCCGCATCGTGGGCCGAACTCGGCCGCCTGGTCGATGGAGGTCGTCGCGAGTGACCATGGCTGACCTCGGCTCCGACATCGCTGCTGCTGCGGCTCCGCTTCTGGCGAAGTCGGGGGTGGTCGCGCCGTATCGGCTCCAGGCGATCGCCGGCGGGGGCAACAACCGCGTCTACCGGGTGGAGTCGGCGACGGCGACGATTCTGCTCAAGGCGTACTTCTGGCATCCCGACGATCCCCGCGACCGGCTGGCCGCCGACTACGGCTTCAGTCGCTTCGCCTGGGACGTGGGCGTGCGGGCGTTGCCGCGTCCGCTCGCGGAAGATCGTGAAGCGGGCATGGCGGCCTATGAGTTTGTGGAGGGCCGCAAACTCGTGGCGGAGGAGGTGACCGACCTGCGGGTGGACGAGGCTCTGGCATTCTTTCGCGACGTGAACGACCATCGCGGCGATCCGCGGGTGACCGAAGTTCCTTCGGCCTCGGAGGCCTGTTTCACGATCGTCGATCATCTCGGCTGTGTCGAGCGCCGATTCGAACGGCTGCGTGGCATCGATCCTGAGTCGCCATCCGGAGTCCAGGCGGTCGATCTCGTCGAGGGGCGGATGCGACCGGCGTGGTGCCAGGTGCGGGCCGCCGTGGCGGCAGGCTCGGCATCGGGCGACGAACCGCTGACAGCCGGGAATCGCTGCCTCAGCCCTTCCGACTTTGGATTTCACAACGCGCTGCTCGCCGCCGACGGCAGACTGAGATTTCTCGACTTCGAATACGCGGGCTGGGACGATCCCGCCAAGATGGTCTGCGATTTCTTCTGCCAGCCCGCGCTGCCGGCACCGCGGGGTACTATGGCGTCATTCGTCGAGGCGGTGGCACGTCTCTTGCTGGCGCCCGAGTCCTTCATCGCGAGGACCGCCCTGTTGATGCCCGTCTACGAGCTCAAGTGGTGCTGTATCATGCTCAACGAGTTTCTCCCCGCCGCCGACCGCCGCCGGACATTCGCCGGCGCCGCGGCAGGGCAGGGGGAACGTCGGGCGGCGCAGCTCGCAAAGGTCGAGGCAGCCCTGAACCGCATGGGAGCGTGATGCGCATGGCCTACGTCGATTTCCTCTCCGTCGTCCACAAGAGCACCAAGCGCGACTACGTGGCCCGCGTGACGGAGTTTCCCAAGGCTGAGGCTGCGAAGCTCGCCAAGCAATGGGGCAAGGACTACTGGGACGGCGACCGCAAGACCGGCTATGGCGGCTACTCCTATGACGGCCGCTGGAGGAAGGTGGCCGACGCCATGGTGGCCCATTACGGCATCAAGCCGGGCGACCGGATTCTCGACGTCGGCTGCGGCAAGGGATTTTTGCTCTATGACTTCACGCAGGCCGTGCCGGGCGTGGAGGTGACGGGAATCGACGTGTCGAGCTACGCCCTCGAGCATGCGAAGGCGGAGGTGAAGCCGTTCCTGCGTGAGGCGAGCGCCGCGAAGCTCCCGTTCGACGACAAGAGCTTCGATCTCGTGATCTCGCTTAACGTGCTTCATAATCTCCACTGCTACGACCTCTATGACGCGCTCAAGGAGATGGAGCGGGTCGGCCGGCGGCACAAGTATCTCTGCGTGGAGTCGTGGCGAACCGAGGAGGAGAAGGCGAACCTGCTCTACTGGCAGTTCACCTGCGAGATGTTCTGCACGCCGAAGGAGTGGGAGTGGTGGTTCGCCCACACCGGCTACACCGGCGATCATTCATTCATCTACTTCGAGTGATGGTCGCGGGGCTGATTCCCTCCGGCCAAGAGTCGCCCGAGAAGGTCGCCGACGCCGATCGAGTCGGCCATCGTGCGCAGGTAGGCAGTGTCGAGTTGCTCGCCGTGCAGGCGGAAAAGCTTCGATACGTCATCCCACTGCCGTTCCGACGTCTCGTCGGTCAGCCGGAACCATTCGAGTTTGGCGAGCATCGAGTCCTCGACTGTTGCGACTGGGATCGGCTGGGTGGCCGACGGGCCGAACGACGCGGGCTGGGCCCGCTCCAGCGCCGTCTCATCGAATCGGCGGCCCCGATGCACGAACACATCGATTTTGTAGGACGACGGAAGGTGAATCAGGTTGAAGCATTTTCGAGCCCGCACCGCTTCACGAGCGGCCGCCGGGCTCACGTAGTAGTCCGGCCCGCACGCGGCGACGAAGGCCTCGATCCGCGGCTCGTCGATCTCGCATACAAGATCGACGTCCATCGTCGATCGGAGTGCGCCGTGGAACGTGCTCGCCACGCTGCCGCCGACGTAGTGCCTCACACCAAGACTGCGGAGAGCAGCAACGACGGGGTCAAGCGCGGCCACCAGATCGTCAAAGTCGCTCACCGGCCCCGTGCTCCGAGCCACTCGCGAACCTCGGCGGCGAGTTCGTCACCGTATGCAATCGCGAGGTAACGGAGCCGTACCTCGCGAGCGGAAATGTCGGGGTTTCGCCGGCGGATGGCAGCCAGCGCGAGATCGCGGCCGCGGCGGGAACTGGCCGCCATTTTGTGCAGCCGTTCCTGCGGCGAAAGCGCATGAAAGCAGGCGATTTGCACGTCGAGTGCATCGGGCGACGTATCGTTGGTGGCGGCGGGGCTGGTCATGGGCGGCTTCCACCTGACAGTGTATCTGGGCGACCTGAAATCGCCGCACGGTTTGCCGCCGGCAGGCCGAGAGCGACGGCCTGCCTCGCCGTGAGGCAGTTCATTGATCTGCCCGTGGTATCATCGAGATCCTCGTGAAAACCCGTGCCGCTATTCTGGTCGAGCAGAAGAAGCCCCTCGTGATCGAGGAGGTCGAGGTGCCCCCGCTCAAGCTCGGGCAGGTGCTCGTGAAGGTGCTCGCCAGCGGGATCTGCGGTTCGCAGATCGGCGAGATCAACGGCGTGAAGGGGCCGGACCGGTTTCTGCCCCACTTGCTCGGCCACGAGGGCTGCGGCGAGGTGCTGGAAGCGGGCGAGGGCGTCCGCAGCGTGAAGCCGGGCGACCGCGTCGTGCTCCACTGGCGGAAGGGGACGGGGCTGGAGTCGGTGACCCCCGTGTACGAGTCGCGGATCGGCCGGGTGAACGCCGGCTGGGTGACGACGTTCAACGAGCACGCGATCGTCTCCGAAAACCGACTGACGAAGGTGCCCGCCGGCTTCGACGTGGAGGCGGCCGCGCTCTTCGGCTGTGCCGTGACGACGGCGTTCGGCGTGGTCACCAACAACGCCCAGGTGGCCATCGGCCAGTCGGTCGTGGTCTTCGGTGCGGGGGGCATCGGGCTCAGTATCGTGCAGGGGGCGTCGTTGGCCGGTGCGAACCCGATCGTCGCGGTGGACCTGTTCGACAACCGGCTGGAACTGGCCCGGTCGCTGGGCGCCACGCACGCGGTCAACTCGCGGGGGGCGGATCCGTCGGAGGCGATCGCGAAGATCGTGGGGAACGACGGCGCCGACGTGGTGATCGACAACACGGGCAACGTCGAGGTGATCACGCTGGCCAGCAGGTTGACCGGCCCGCGGGGCCGCACGGTGCTCGTCGGCGTGCCACCAAAGGGATCCACAGCGGCCATCTCCACGCTCCCGCTGCACTTCGAGAAGCGGCTCGTGGGGTCACACGGCGGTGAGTGCCGGCCCGAGGCCGACATTCCACGGTACGTGCGGCTTGTGGAGGACGGCCGGCTGTCGCTGGCGGACGTGGTGGGGCGGCGCTACGGCCTCGATGAGATCAACGTCGCGATCGACGACATGACCAGCGGCCGCATCGCGGGCCGTGCGATCATCCGCATGGCGGATGCCTGACCGGCCCTCTCATACGTTCAGGAGCGTCGATGGCCGGCAACGGCGAAGTGCTCGTGGTCGGGGCCGATGGCACGATCGGTGCTGCCGTCGCTGCACGGCTCGAGGCGGCAGGTGTTCCGGTGATTCGCACGAGCCGCCGGGTCACCGCCGATCGCGGGGCCATCGGCCGCTCGCTATCGCTTGATCTCGCGGCCTTGCCGGCTGCGTGGGCGCCACCGCCCGGGATCACCACTGCGGTACTCTGCGCGGCCGTCACGTCCACGGACGCCTGTCGCGATCGCCCGGACGAGTGCCAGCGGGTGAACGTCGAGGCGACGATCGAGTTGGGCCGCCGGCTGGCCGATGTGGGGGCCAGAGTCGTGTTTCTCTCCACGAACATGGTCTTCGACGGTAGTGTGCCGTTCACGCCCGCTGCGGCGGCACGGTGCCCTTGCACCGTCTACGGCCAGATGAAGGCCGAGGCCGAAGAAGGCCTGCTCGCGCTGGGCGACGGCACGACCATCGTGCGGCTGACCAAAGTCGTGGGTCGCACGCTGCCGGTGATCGAACGGTGGCGGGAGACACTGTCGCGGGGCGAGGTGATTCGGCCGCTGGCCGATCTCGTGATCGCGCCGGTCTCGCTCGACCTCGCGGCGGCCGTGATCGCGGCGGCGGCTCGCATGCCGCTGGGCCACATGCTCCAGGTCTCGGCTCGGGGCGACATCTCCTACGCTGAGGTCGCCTTGCGGCTCGCAGCCCGGTGGGGGGCTGCTCCGGAATTGATCCAGCCCGTGACCGCGGCGGAGTCGGAAGTGCGGCTGGAGCACGTGCCCACCCACACCACACTCGATGCCGCGGCGGTGCGAGATAGACTCGGTATCGAGCCGCCCGATCCCTGGGCCGCGATCGACGAGGTGGCTTGATGGCGGCGACGGCAGTCGGTGAGACAGTGTGCAGCATCTGCGGCGGCGGCACGCTGGACGAGATGATGGATTACCGTGAGCTTCGTCGGGTCACGTCCGATTGTCGGCCGTGGCCGATCGGTGGGCGGATCGGCGTCTGTCGTGGATGCGGCGCCGTGCAAAAGCCCGCCGACGGGGCCTTCCTCGCCGAGATCGACGCCATCTACAAGGGCTACACGATTTATCACCAAGGGGCGGGGGCGGAGCAGGCGGTGTTCGAACAGGCAAGCGGGCTGCCGGCATCGCGGTCGGTGAAACTGCTCGACACCTTTCATCGCCGGGCGGGCCTCGAGGCCACCGGGCGGATGCTCGATGTCGGCTGCGGCAATGGGGCCACGCTCCGTGCGTTCGGCCAGGTGGCACCGGGCTGGACGAAGGCGGGCACGGAGTTCGACGGAAAGTACCGTGCCGAGGTGGAGTCGATCCCAAACACCGAACCGCTCCATGTCGGCCCGGCGGATGCCGTGCCTGGCACGTTCGACGTGATCACGATGATCCACGTGCTCGAGCACATCGTCGATCCCGTGGACGTGCTCGAGACGCTCCGCGGCAAACTCTCCCCCGGTGGCCTGCTCCTCATCGAAGTGCCGCACCACCCAGCCAATGCGTTCGAGCTGTTGATCGCCGACCACCGCACCCACTTCACCGCTGACTCGCTGGTGCGGGCCCTCGCGGCCGCCGGCTACGAGATCGTCTCGGTGGCCGATGACTGGATCCCGAAGGAACTCACGGTCGTTGCACGGGCTGCGGGCACCGCCGTGGCGGCACCTCCGCTGGGCGAGGCGGCCGCGGCACGGCAGCGAATCAGTGCCAGCCTTGCCTGGTTGCGGAACACCGCTGACCGGCTCCGCGAACTCGGGCTGGGCGGGCCGGTGGGCCTGTTTGGGACGTCGATCGCGGGCACCTGGCTCACCGCCGAGGCGAGGGATGCGATCGCGTTTTTCGTGGACGAGGATCCCGCCCGCGCCGGCCGCTCGTATCTTGGCATCCCGGTGTACGCGCCCGCTGACGTCCCCCAGGGGAGCCGCGTGTTCGTGGGCCTGCCGCCTGCGGTGGCCGCCGGGATCTGCCGCCGGCTGGCCAGGCCCGGCGTCACGTTCCTGATGCCAGGGTGAGCGACCGATGTCCACCGCCATCCTTGCCGTCGGCGTCTTCGCCACCGCCTTTCTGCTGCATCTGGTCTGGTGGCGGATCGCGCTGCCACGGCGGCAGACGGCGATGCTGCTGGTCATCTTTTTCGGAGTGCTCGTCGCCTGGCTCGCGGTGTCGCACACCATGCCGGGCTGCTGGTGGACCGCCGCCGACCGCTGGCAGGCGATCCACGTGGCGGTCTTTCACACGGCCTGCACGCTCGCCTACATCGTCGCCTATTCCGCCCTCGAGCACCGCAGCCCGAGCATGACGCTGCTCGTCGCGGTGGCCGATGCGGCCGCCGCGGGCTGCTCGCCCGATGAGCTCCGTGGCCTCCTTCTCGGCGCCAGCCCGGTCGAGGTGCGACTCGACGCGATGGTGCATGAGGGCATGGTGACCCGCGATGGCGACGGCTATCGGCTTGCCCCCAAGGGGCGGGCCTGGGCGGTCGTGCTTTCAGCCTGGCGACAGGTGCTCGGCATGCCGCGGGGAGGCTGACGCATGGATGATCGGCTCGTCGCGCTCGCCTCCGTCATCGGCCTGGCCGCGGACTGCGTCTGTCATGTGGTTGCGGCCCGGATCATTCGTGGACGCAATCCCTATCCGGCTCTCGCCCTCGGCGCGGTCGCCGGCCTCGTCGCGACGGTGGCGATCACGCTGGTGGCCTGCTCCCGGAGCGGGGGCTCGGTCATCGATGCACTCGCGCTCGTGGCCATGAATACCGTCGCCTCGCTCGCGTTTGCCTTCGGCTATTTCAACTTCGTCAATCTCACCGTCGCCTCGCTGCGGATCAGGATTCTCGAGGAACTCGCGGAATCGGGCGGGCGGCTCACAAGGGCCGCGCTCCTCGACCGCTACGGCACCGCGAGCGTGGCCGACTTGCGGCTCGAACGGCTCGTGCGTGGAGGCCACCTCGTCGAGCGGAACGGGCGGCTCCACACGGGGCGTTTGCAATTCCTGCTCGTCGCACGCATCTTCGATGGCCTTCGCTGGCTGATTTTTGGCCCGGCCTATGCCGCGTCGCTGCGGCGACCGCCAGGATTCGAGGCCACCGACGACAGGACTGCCCCATGATGGCGCTGCCCCCCGAACTGACGCACGACTGCGACTTGTCGCTGTTCATCGCCTGCTACAACGAGGAGCAGGGGATCATTCCGACAATCAAGACGGTCGTGGCGGCAGCCACCGAGGTCGGGATCACCTACGACGTCGTCATCATCGATGATTGCTCGACCGACCGCTCGGTCGAGGTGATCGTCGAGTATCTGCGGAAACATCCCGACCTGCCGATCACGCTCTATGTCAACGAGGTGAATCAGGGCGTCGGCGCCAACTACGCCGAAGGGGCTTTTCGCTGCCGGGGCAAGTATTACCGGATGATCTGCGGCGACGACGTCGAGTCGAAGGACACGCTCGTCACGATTTTCCGCCGCATCGGCGAGGCCGACATGATCGTCCCGTACCCTGCCGATACGACGTTTCGTGGTCCCTTTCGCCGAGGAGTCTCCCGGTCGTTCACGCTGTTGGTGAACCTGCTGAGCGGCTACTCGATCCGCTACTACAACGGCCTCGCGGTGCACTTCCGCTACAACGTGATGCGGTGGCATTCCAACTCGCACGGCTTCGGCTTCCAGGCGGACCTGATCACGCGACTGCTCGACCTCAAGGCGACCTACATCGAGGTGCCGGTCTATCCGAACGAGCGAGCTGCCGGCGCCACGAAGGCCTTCAAGTTCCGCAACATCTGCTCGGTGGCTCACACGCTCCTGGAGATCTGGATCCGACGGCTCGGCAAGCTGGTCTATCCGGAGGCGACCCGACGGCCGCTCAGCGAACTCCGCGTGTATCGTGCCGGAGATCTGGGCGGCCCTGGGTTTGCCAAGACGATCACGGAGACAAGCAACGTCGATTCCGCGGCGCCCCCACAAGACCGCCGACCCGAGCGGTCGCCCTCCGATGGCAACGACTGACTTTCTCGTCGTCGGCGGCGGCATCATCGGGATCTCGATCGCCCGCGAGCTGCGGCGGCGGCATGCCGATCTTTCGGTGACGGTGCTGGAGAAGGAGCCCGCCTGCGGCCGGCACGCCAGCGGCCGCAACTCGGGCGTGCTCCATGCCGGTTTCTATTACACGGCCGATTCCCTCAAGGCTCGGTTCACCCGCGACGGCAATCGGGCCCTCACCGCCTACTGTGAGGAGCGGAGCCTGCCGCTCAACCGCTGCGGGAAGCTGGTGGTCGCCAGGTCCGTCGGCGATCATCAGCAGATGGACGAACTGCTGCGTCGCGGGGCCGCCAACGGCGTGGAACTGGAGAGCATCACTGAGGTCGAGGCGCAGCGGATCGAGCCGCGAGTGAAGACCTGCGAGCGGGCGATCTGGTCGCCCCGGACATCGACGGCCGACCCCGGTGCGGTGCTCGATGCGATGCGGCAGGACGCCGAGCGGGAGGGGATCGCCTTCGCGCTGGCCGATGGCTTTCGCCGCCGCCATGGGGCCGAGGTTGTGACCGCACAGCGAACCTGGCGGGCCGGCTACGTCGTCAACGCGGCCGGGCTCTACGCCGACCGCATCGCCCGGCAGTACGGCTTCTCGGAACGGTATCGGATCCTGCCGTTCAAGGGACTTTACCTGTATGGCGACGAGCCGGAGGGCACGTTTCGGACCAACATCTATCCGGTGCCCGATCTCCGCAATCCGTTCCTCGGCGTGCACTTCACCGTGACCGTCGACGGGCATGCCAAGATCGGCCCCACCGCCATCCCGGCCTTCTGGCGGGAACAGTATGCGGGGCTCGCCGGATTCAGGCCTCGGGAACTCGTCGAGATCGCCGCCCTGCAGTGCGGCCTCCTCTTTTCGGCGGGCTTCGAGTTTCGCCGGCTCGCCGTCGAGGAACTGCGGAAGTACGACCGCCGCCATCTCGTGTCGCTCGCGGGGCAACTGGCAAGCGACGTGCGGCCGGAGCACTGGCGGAGGTGGGGCAGGGCGGGCATCCGCGCGCAGCTACTCGACATCCGCACACGGAAGCTCGAAATGGATTTCGTGATCGAAGGGGACGACCGTTCGATGCACGTGCTCAACGCCGTGTCACCGGGCTGGACCTGCTCGATCCCTTTTGCATCGTACGTGGTAGACGCGATCGAGGAACGGCGTCAGCCTGCCGGATCGTCGGCCCAGGCGAGCAGGCTCGCATAGCTGCGGATCCCGAGGGCGAGGCGGCGCTCCTCCCACTCCTCGCGCGGCGTGGCGGCCATGACCGCCGCCACCCTGACGCCGGCCGCCAGGCCCGCCTCCCAGTCGCTCGGTCGATCGCCGATCATCCACGCGGCGTCTCGCGACAGGCCATGCTCCACGACCATCTCCTCGATGAACCGCGGCGACGGCTTGCGATAGCGAGACGCCTCGTCAGGCCGCTCGGGTGCGATGCAGATTCTCGTGAACGGCTCCGGACCGAGATCGAGCAGGTCGATCATCCGGCGATTCACGGCCTCGACGTCGGCCATCGTGAAGTAGCCGCGATTCACGCCCGACTGGTTCGTGAGCATGAAGAGCTTGGTGCCCGCCGCGAGCAGTCGCGAGATTGCTTCCCGAGTGCCGGGAATGAGCGCCACCTGATCGACCGCCCCAACGAAATGACGATCCTCGATGAGCGTGCCGTCCCGGTCGAGAAACAGGGCCTGGACGGTGGCGGGCACGGCGACTTCCTGGAACGGGGCTGCGGTCGAAAACCGAACCGCTCCGGGTATGATAGCGGCCGCGCCGCACCGCCGTGGGGTCCGCGCCGGCAGCCCATTCTCAGGGGAAGACGTCCATGGTCGAGCAGAAGTCGCCCGTTGTGCAGTCATCGTCGGCCATCGCGCCATGGTTTCGCAAAGGTGACGCGATCCTCGTGGCGGTACTTCTGACGGTGGTCGCGCTGGCCTGGTGTGCTGCGAATGCCAAGTGGTCGCTTTCCCAGTGGAGTTTGCCGACAGCCTACCTGGAGCCGGACAAGGGCGACGTCGTCCATGCCTTGGCGATGATGAAGGCCGGCGGCGAGGGTGAGTTCGTGCCCCTGGCCTGGAAGGTGGTCGACAACATCGGGGCTCCGGCGGGGGCCAACTGGAATGATTGGCCGCTGGTCGAGGAGTTGCTCGTCGTCTTCTACGCGGGCCTCGGCCGAGTCTTCGGCCTCTTCGGCGGGCTGAACGTCGGCACCCTGATCGCGCATCTCCTGGCGGCCCTCACCTTCTACGTCGTCGCCCGATCCGAAGCCTGCTCTCCGGTGTGGGCTTTTGTCGGCGGGCTCGCCTACGGACTGGCGCCTTTCATCTTTGCCCAGTCGCCATTCCACATCACGACCGAATACGTCTGGCATATTCCGCTCTTCATTCCCATCTGGCGCTGGGTCTCGACGGAGTCGGGGATTCGGCCGGGCTCGCGGGAGTTTTGGTTCGCCGTCGCCGTCGGCATCGTGACCGGGCTACAGAGCCCGTACTGGACCAACATTCTCTGCCAACTCACGCTCCTCGGAGCGGCCGTGATGTTTTGGCGGAATCGCTCATGGCCGGCGCTGAAGTCGGCCCTGGCGGTGATCGGGGCGGCGGCGGTGGCGTTTGGCCTGATGAACCTCGACACCTGGACCTACAAACTCGCCCACGGTCCGAATCTCGGAGCCCTGGTCCGGGAGTACAAGTGGCTGGAGATTTACGGGCTCAAGCTCGTCGATCTGGTGATCCCGCCGATCACGCACCACTCAGACACATTCGCGGCCTACGCCGCCGCCCACCGGTTGGGAAATCCGGCCCAGGGCATCCCGCCCGCCTCGCCGCTGCAGGACGAGGGCTCCTATCTGGGGATCGTGGGGATTCTCGCCGTGGGCCTGCTCGTCTGGACCGCGATCTCGGATGCGGTGAAGGGCAGGGCCAACGCCATCCCGCTTGCGGCCTGGCAGGTGCTCTGGATCGTGCTCTGCTTCTCGACGGGCGGACTCAACGCGATCCTCGGCGCCGCCGGCTTCACGCTTTTCCGAACAGGCTGCCGCTACAGCATTGTGATCCTCGCGATCGCACTGATGGATGCCGCGCAGCGGCTCACGGTCTGGGAGAAGGATGCCGAGGCGAAGACGAGCAGGGATACCATGCGGATCGGCACGCTCACGATCGCGGCCAGCCTCTGCCTGCTCATTTTCTGGGATCAGGTGCCACGCGCGCCGGCACCGGAGCAGATGGCGGCGATTGCGAAGCAGGTCGTGGCGGACCGGGAGTTCGTCGGCCGGATGGAGGAGTTGCTGCCCGACAAGGCGATGGTGTTCCAGTTGCCCGTGATGGATTTTCCGGAGTCTCCGATGCCGGGCATTCCGTCATACGACCACTTCAGGCCGTACCTCTACAGCAAGGACCTCCGGTTTTCGTTTGGATCGATGAAGGGCCGCGAACGCGAACGCTGGCAGCAGGTCGTTCAGCAGAAGCTCGTCGAAAGCGCGGCGGTCGATCAGCAGGCGCAAAAGATCCGATTCAACATCGCCAACGTGAATCAGGCCGTGCAGGAACTCGAGAAACGCGGCTTCAAGGCGATCTACATCAACCGCAACGGCTTTCCTGATCGGGGCAAGGGACTCGAAGAGGCGCTCGTCGAGTTGGGCTTCGACGCGCCTCCGATTCGGAGCGCGGCCGGCGACCTGACCTGCATCCTGCTCGACAAGCCGCCCACCGCGGGAAAGTGATTCGCGGGTCCCGCAAGTTTCGCCGGCGGTGTGCTGGCATCACGCCGGCGGTGTGCTTCAAGACGCTCACGCCAGCCCGAATCCAGGCTTGACAAAGAGTGTACAAGAGTATACTCTTTGTGCGCGGTGGTTGCGGGTGGGCCCAGGGCCGGCGAAAATAATGCGGGCCGTTTCGAAGGAAGGATTCACGCATGCTCACCTCGCTCGACGACATCAAGCGACACCTCCAGCCCGGTTTCACGCAGCAGCAGACCGATCTGCTCGCTACCTGCATCTACGAGTCGTACGAACCGCTCGTGACGAAGCGCGAGATGACCGAACTGCGGTGCGGGATTCAGGATCTCGTGGATGTTCAGAAGCGGATGGAAGTGCGGATGGAACGGCTGACCGCCTCCCAGGAGCGGACGGATGAGCGGCTGGACCGGTTGACCTCCTCTCAAGAGCGGACGGAAGTGCGGCTGGAACGGTTGACCGCCTCTCAAGAGCGGACGGAAGTGCGGCTGGAACGGTTGACCGCCTCTCATGAGGAAATCCGCGACGAGATCAAAGACCTCGTGCAGGTGACGAAAACACTCGTGTGGGGCCAGAACGACCTGCGGAAACAGGTGGGTGGTATTGCCGACTCCGTCGGCCAAGGTCTCGAGGCCTATGCCATGGAGCGGATCCCGCGGATCCTCGAGCAGCGATGTGGATTCGTCGTGGAGTCGGCCGCACCGGAAACGATCGGGCCGATCGGAAACAAATCGGAGATCGATGTCGTCTGCCGGGGCACACTCGACGGCCGACCGGTGGCCGTGCTCTGCGAAGTGAAGACGAACATCACCGAAACGGAGGTGCGGGAGTTTCTCGCGACCGCCGATCGGGTGCGGCCCGCCGCTGGCGTGGATGACGTGCGAATCCTGTTTTTCGGCTATCGTTCCGGTGAGTCTGCCCAGAAACTGATCGCAGAAAATGGCTGCTGGCTGGCGTTTCCGCGGGGGCTGATCGTTTCCTGACGGCCCTGGTCTTGAAGGATCCAAGCGCCACGATGCGGTCCGACGACCACGAGCACGATCGGAATCGAGGAACGTTAGCCCGGCAGGCTGCGATCTTGGCTGGGCTTACACTCGCCGTGTTTTCACCCACGCTGTCGGCCGACTTCGTCTACGACGCGCGGCTGCAGATCCTCACCGATCCGTTCCTGCACGATCCGTGGAACTGGCCGAGCGTGCTCTCATTCCGCGTGCTGGCGATGGACGTGCTCGACTTCAACCGCCCGATGCACCTCGCGTCGCTGATGCTCGACGCGGCCGTGTGGGGGAAGGAACCGTTCGGCTACCACCTCACGAGCATCCTGCTGCATGCGGTGAACGTGGTGCTGGTATGGATCGTGATTCGCGACGTATTGGGCCAGGAATCGATCGCGGACGGCCCGCCCGATCCGGATCGCCAGACGCAACGGGGGCTGGCGGCCTTCTTGGCGGCGGTGTTGTTTGCCGTGCACCCGCTCGTGGTTGAGGCGGTGTGCGAGCCGACGTTCCGCGAAGATCTGCTCGCGGCCGCATTTACGCTCGGCGCGGTCGTGCTCGCCTCGCGGCCGGCAGTGGCCGCCCGAAACGATGTCTGGCGGGCCGCTGGCTGCGGCGCGATGTGCCTTCTGGCCGTCGCCAGCAAGGAGTCGGGCATCGCGGCGCCGTTCGTGCTCGCAGCCTACGGGTGGCTCATCCGGGGCGGACGGCGGGGCCGATTCTGGGCGGTGGCGATCGGCGGCGGGCTCGCGTGCGTGGTCACGTTCCTGGCCGCTCGGTTTCTTCTCGAACCATCGCCATCACGGATTTTCGAGGCCCGACCGGAGTATCCGGGGGGCTCGCTCCTGAAGGCGATGATGATCGAACCCCGGATTCTCGCCCTCTACGCGCAAATGATCCTGTTGCCCGTCAATCTTGCGGCCGACTACGGGCTGTATTCCGTGCGTCACCTGCCGCTCTGGGCGGCGCTGGCGGTGCTCGGGGCGCTCGTGATGGGAGCCGCCGTCGCGGCCCGGTGGGACCGGCGGGTCGTGTTTGGATTGGCGTTGCTCCTCCTGCCGCTCGTGCCGGTTTCGAATCTGGTGCCCATCTACCGCTCCGCGGCCGATCGCTATCTGTACCTGCCATTGGCTGGAGTGGCGTGCCTCGTCGGCTGCCTGCTCGATTCCACGTGGCTTGCTGCGAACGACCGCCGCCGGCAGGCCGTGATGATCGGGGCCCTGGTGGCGATCCTGGGCTTGGTGACCGCGTGTGTCAGCCGCCAGGCCGTGTGGGCAAACCAGTTGGCCCTCTGGGAGGACGCCTACGGAAAAAATCCGGTGTCGTTCACCGCAGCCAGCGGATACGCAGGCGCCCTTCGCGAAGTCGGGCGGAACGAGGAGTCGATCGAGCTGGCTCGACGGGCGATCGCCTTGACCGAAGGCCAAAGGGGCGACGCCTGGGTCACGCTGGCGCTGGCACTCGAGGCTGCGGGACGAGCCGCGGAGGCCGAGGCGATGGTGGCCAAGGCGGTCGAGATCGACGCTCGGCTGGCTGATCCCGATGCCCGCGTGGCGGCACTCGCCATGGAGCTGGAGGAGGCGGAGGGCGTGAAGCGGATTCGGGCACGAACGAAGAGCACGAGTCCTTAATTAAAAGCCCAGCCACGTGCGGCGTGCGAGTGCGAGCAGGTCGCCGATGCTGCGGCGGGTTTCGGCGAAATCGGCCTTGCTCGATCCGTGGGTGCGATCGGTGAACGTGATCGGCACCTCGACGATCCGGGCCCCCGCGCGGTGCATCCGCCAGAGCAGGTCCTCTTGGAATGCGTAGCCCTTCGACTCGGGGGCGGCGATGCGATCGAGAAGCGCAAGCCGCAGGGCCCGAAAGCCGCCAGACGCATCGTGCACGGGCACCCAGAGCACCCAGCGTGTGAACCAGCAGACGAGCCGGCTGATGACTTCCCGAGAAAGCGGCCAGCCCACGGTATGGCCGCCCCGCACCCGCCGCGACCCGATGGCGAGGTCGGCTGGCGTTCCGCCGGGGGGCTCGAGCGCCGCCAGCAGGCGGGGAATGTCGTCCGGATCGTGGCTGAAGTCGGCGTCCATGTAGACGGCGATCTCGAAGCCGCGGCGGCGGGCCTCCTGAAGCCCCTCCAGGATGGCACTGCCCAGGCCCCGGCGTCCGCGACGGATGAGCACGTGCAGACGGGGCTCCGTCGCCGCCCTCTCCAGGGCGATCTGGCCGGTGCCGTCCTTCGAGTCGTCGTCGACCACGAGCATGTGGAGATCAGACCGGGCCGCCAGCACGCGGTCGATGAGCCCGCCGATGTTCTCGCACTCGTTGTAGGTCGAGGCGTTGACGATCACCCTGCCCGGAAGCCATGGCTCGGCAGAGCGGGTGTCGGACACGGTGGATGGTTCAGGGCTTCGCGGCATGAAACGATTGTGCCTTCGCCTGCCGCGGGAGTCACGGGCCGGGGATTCAGCGGCCGCGGGAAGGGTGGTCGCGGAGGAGGTTGCTGCGGGCCTCGATCTCGTCGATCGGACGGAGGCTGCCCTCGACGCCCGGGGGAAGAATGTGGAAGTGTCGTGCTGCCGTCAGAGAATCGACGACCTCGTGGCAGAAGCCTGTGTGGATCACCCAGAGCCGAGGATCGAATCGCCGCAGGTCGATCGACACGGAATACGTGCGGAGAGTCTTGCGACGCTTCTTCACGTATTGGGGAAAAAACGACATCGAGAGTTCACGCAGCGTGCGATAGATCGGATCGCGGTATCGCAGGAAGGGACTGTTGCTCTTCGAGATTGCGCCCCAGTGGCCGCGATGCCGGAAGAGGGCGACCACGTGGTCGACATCGCCCCGGGCGGCCCCCATGTCCATGACGAGCGGCGGCTCGCCGGCCAGCCAGAGGCCGCAGGCTGCGACGAATGCCGCCTCCACGCAATGAGCCTCGCCGCGCCGCAGCGACTCGGCCACCGATCGGGCGGTGGGACCGTCGGCCTCGTGATTCCACCGCAGACGGTTCACGAAGTCCTGAATCCGTGCGGGTGTGCGGAGGCCGGCGAGCATCGCCGCGAGCGAGCGAGGCAGTCCAAGGTGGACGCCAAGCGCGGCACCATGGACAGGCGGAGCGGCGGCGGGACGGTGCTGGCGGTGAGGTGCTGTCACGGCCGGAGGGTACCACCGCGGCGGGCTGTTCGCACCTCGACGCGGCAGGACTGCGGCCGCCCAAGCCGCCCCGCCGATTTCTCGCCGGATCGGCCTCGGTCACCGTAGAATGAGGAGAACCACCGGAGGCTTGCCATGATGCGTCGAGTTGTGTGCGTGATCGCGGTGTGCGTCGCCTTTGCTTGCGGGGTGTCGGCGCGTGAGGCTGCGGCACGGGGTTGTTATCGCACGTTTGGCTACGGCAACGTCGGCTACTCGGCCGGCTACAGCATGCAGCAGGTGGGCTGGTGTGGTCCGCGCTGGGGTGGCTGGGGCATTGGCCGTCGCGCTTGGTGCGGGCCTGGCTGGGGCGGATGGTGTGGTCCGCGCTGGGGTGGCTGGGGCTGGGGTGGCTGGGGCTGCCGACCGTGGGGCTGGCGATCTGCTTGCTACGCACCGGCTTATTCGTGCGGCTGGCCAGTGACGTACGGCACAACGTGGTTTCCATCCTGTGAATCCATCTATTATTCGACGCCGATCGGTGGTTCATTCTTTTCCGGCAGCATGATTCCATTTCCGACGATGGGCTTCGGCGCTCCCGCCTTTGCGCCGGGGTTCGTGTCGGCGAACAACGTGGCGACGCCGGTCGCAGGCCTCGCCAGCGGGCGGCCAGCCCTTCCGCAGATACAGCAGGTGGCGGCGACGATTCGTGATCTCCGCGGTCGTCGTGACCTCGTGCAGCAGGCGGCAGTGGCTCCGCCTGCGCCGCGCGTGCGACCGAGCAATGGAATCGCACGGTTGCGGGCCTCACGGCTCGTCGCCGTGGGCGATCGTCACCTTCGCGATGCCAACGGTGATCCCGTGCACGTGCGGCGGGCCGTCGATGCCTACCGCCGCGCGGCGGCGATCGCGGGCGACCAGCCCGACACGTTTGTCCGCGAAGCAATCGCCCTGGTCGCCCTCGGTGAACGTGGTCAGGCCGATGCCGCCCTGGCGAAGGCCGTGGCGATCGATGGACGTCTCGCCGATACACCGCCCGCGGCAGGCAATCTGCCACCCGACCCGGTTTTCGGCGACAGGCCAGCCGGCGCGGCGCAGCCCTTGGCGGCCCGCGGCGTGGCGGTGTTGCGGCAGATCAACGCGGAGGCCGCCGCAGCCAACGGGGAGCAAGCCCCCTCGGTGGCCTGGCTCGCCGGCCGCTGGGCGACACGGTTCGGCGACGGCATCAACGCGGTTGCCGCGAACGATCGGGCCGTGAAGTGACGGCGACTCGTCAGCGGTGACGAGCCGGGTATCCTTGAGCGGTATGACCGCCAGCCTGCCCCTCTGTGAACGCATCGATCTCCATCAGCCCACCGGCCGCGGCCGGTTGGACGCCCTCCGCGGCATGCTCGTGTCGCAAGGCGATGTCATCAGCCCCGCCGGCAGGCAGCGGACGATCGACGTCTTCGGCGAACCGCTCTCGCCTCGGCAGGTCGTGGAGCGGATTTGCGGCGATGTGAAGCAACAGGGGCTCGCGGCCCTGCTCGACTATTCACGGCGGATCGACAAGGCCGACGTGACGGCGGATTCGCTCTTCGTGTCACCGGAGGCTCTGGCCGCGGCGCATCGATCGGTTGGAGCGGTATTTCTCACGACCATTCGGCGGATCCGCGACCGGGTCGAGCGATTCCAGAAGGCCGTGCTGGCCCGGGACGTCGAGGTGCCGCTGCCTGGCGGTGGCAGCCTGCGGCAGCGGTACGTGCCGCTCGACCGCGTGGGGGTCTGCGTGCCGGGAGGTGCCGCAGCCTATCCCTCGACGCTGCTGATGACGGTGGTGCCGGCCCAGGTGGCGGGCGTGAAGGAGATCGTGGTCGTCGCCCCGCCGACCCCGTTTGGTTCCGAAAATCCGCACGTGCTCGCGACCTGCCACGAACTCGGTGTGACGAACGTGATGCGGGCCGGCGGCGCCCAGGCCGTGGCCGCCATGGCCTATGGAGTCGAGGGACTGCGGCGGGTCGACACGATCGTGGGGCCAGGCAATCTCTTCGTGGCCTTGGCCAAGGAGCACGTCTACGGCGATGTCTTGATCGACTCGATCGCCGGACCGAGCGAGATCGTGATCGTGGCCGACGACACCGGCCATCCCGAATACATCGCGGCTGACATGCTCGCGCAGGCGGAGCACTCCCCCGGGTCGGCGATCCTGCTCACGGCCAGCCGGGCGGTGGCCGACGCGGTCGCCGCCGCGCTCGAGCGGCGGGTGGCGGTGCTCGAGCGGGGCGACCTCACGCGGGACAGCCTCGCGCGGTTCTGTGGGATCGTCCTGACCCGTAGCGACGAGGAGTCGGCCGATCTCGCCGATGAACTCGCTCCTGAACACCTCTCGATCGACACCCGCGATCCCGAGGTAGCGCTGGCCCGGATCCGCCACGCCGGAGCGGCCTTCCTCGGTCGGTTCAGCCCCGTGGCGGCGGGCGACTATGCCGCCGGGCCATCGCACGTGCTGCCGACCGGCGGCACGGCCCGATTCGCCGCCGGGCTGTCGGCCAACCAGTTTCTTAGAGGCGGCAGCGTGATCAGGCTCGCGGAAGCGGATCTGGCCGAGATGGCCGACGACATCCGCCTGCTCGCCGACACCGAGGGGCTCACGGGCCACCGCCGCAGCGTCGACGCCCGTCTGGAGCGGTCGTGAGGACGATAACGGCTGTGGCGTGCCGGACAAGGGCGTGAGGTAGACTTCGTCGTTCCCTTCGCCGCTGGTTTGCCGCATGTCTGCGCCACACAACAACTCCTCCCCGTCGCTCGTGCGGCCCTCCATCGCCGCCATCGAAGGCTATGTGCCCGGCGAGCAGCCGCAGTCGGGCAAGTGGATCAAGCTCAACACGAACGAGAATCCCTACGCACCGTCGCCGGCGGTCGCCCGGGCGATCGCCGCCACGGCGGCCGGCCGGACGCTCGCCAAGTATCCCGATCCGATGGCCAACGCGTTTCGGCGTCGGGCGGCCGAGGTGCTCGGCGTGGAGTCCGACTGGATCATCTGCGGCAACGGCAGCGACGACCTGCTCACGATCCTGGTGAGAACATTCGTGGGCGAGGGGCAATGCCTGCGGATGCCCTATCCCAGTTACATCCTCTACCGCACGCTCGCCGGCATCCAGGGCGCCGCCTGCAACGAGGTGCACTATCAAGCCGATTGGTCGCTCGGCGACGACTTCGCGGCTCCCCGCGACGACCTGCGGCTGGCCGTCATCGCCAACCCCAACAGCCCGTCGGGCACGCTCCTCTCCCCGGGCCGCGTTTCCGAACTGGCGGAGCGGCTTTCCTGCGCCGTCGTGGTGGACGAGGCTTATGGCGACTTCTCCGACACCCACTGCCTCGGCCTCGTCAGAGACAACCCGCGGGTGATCGTGACGCGATCATTCTCGAAGTCATATGCCCTCGCCGGTCTCCGCTTCGGGTTTGCCGTCGCCCAGCCGGCTGTCATCGAGCAGATGCTCAAGGTCAAGGATTCCTACAACTGCGACGCCCTCTCGATCGCTGCGGCCACCGCCGCGATCGATGACCAGGCTTGGCTGGCGGAGAACCGGGCCCGAATCATCGCCACGCGACGCCGGCTCACCGACGCCCTGCGGAGCCTGGGTTTCGACGCGGTGGAGAGCCAGGCCAACTTTGTCTGGTGCACCCACCCCACACGGCCCCACAAGCCGATCTACGAGGCTCTCAAGGCCAACGGCATCCTCATCCGCTTCATGAACTACGCCGGCTGGGGCGACGGCCTCCGCGTGACCGTTGGTACGGATCCCGAGATTGATGCCTTTCTCGCCTGCCTGAAGACGATCTGACTTATTCGTTCCCCACCCCGCGAAACCCCGCCATGCCCCGCACCGCCACCGTCACCCGAAAAACCGCCGAGACCGACATCCGCCTCACGCTCGACCTCGACGGCACGGGCAAGGCCGAGGTGCGCACGGGACTCGGCTTCTTCGACCACATGCTCACGCTGCTGGCCGGCCACTCGCTCTTTGACCTGACGATCGAATGCACGGGCGACCTGCACGTGGACGGCCACCACACGGTCGAGGACGTGGGCCGCGGCCTGGGCACGGCGATCGTCGAATGCCTCGGCGACAAGAAGGGCATCCGCCGCTACGGCCATGCGATCATTCCGATGGACGAGTCGCTGGCGACGGTGGCCGTCGATCTCGGCGGCCGCGCGGCCTGTGTGTGCGCCGTCGATTTCCCGGTTCCGACGATCGGCACCTTTGACGCGGAGCTCGTGGAGGTGTTCTGGGAGAGCGTGGCCGCCACGGCGGGTATGAACTTTCACGCGATCCTCCACCACGGCCGCAATGGCCACCACATCGCCGAGGCGGTGTTCAAGGCCGCCGCGCGTGCCTTGCGCATGGCGGTCGAGACTGACCCCCGTCAGCCCGGCATCCCGAGCACCAAGGGCACGCTCACGAGCAAGTGAGCGACCGCCGAACCCCGCTGGAAGAGCCCGCGGTCTCACGGCCGGTCGGCTTGCACGCGTTACTCGTTGACGTAGGTCTCGAGGAACCGGGCAAGCTTGTGGAAGTCGCAGCCCCGTTCGACGTAGCGGACGACCGTCACGAGGGTGTTGGGATCGACCAACTCCTCGAACGGCACGTAGTTGAGGTCGAGCTGCCCCGACACGCTCACCATCACGCCGTTGAGGCCCCGCTCGGCGAGTGCCCGGTAGCCGCCCACGCCGAGCTGGCTGCCGAGCATCACGTCGAAGGCGTGGGGCTTGGCGCAGCGGGCCTCGTAGCCGAGCTGCAGGCCCACCACCTTCCGCGACCGACCCGTCTGCTTCTTGAACTCGTCCGAGACGAGTTTGGCGAACATCTTGCCGAGTTGCACGTGCGAGATGGAGATGTGGCCGTGATCGTCGCGGGGAATGCCCTCGAGCGCCTTGGCGGGCAGGTATTCGGCGAGGCCCTCGGCCATCACGATCACGCCGTACTGCTTGCCTTCCTGCTCCTCGCGGACCCGCATTGTCTTCACGATCCGGCCGATCACCTCGTCGATGTTCATCACCGGCTTGACCCGCGTCTGGCCGTTTTGATCGGTGACCGTCTCCTCCCCGCGGAACTTGCCGTGGATGTCTTCCACGCTGATCACGAGGCTCGCCTCACCGGCAATCGCCGCTCCGTAGGAGAGCCAGCCGGCGCTGCGACCCATGGTCTCGCAGAGGAAGTAGGAACGGCTCGCTTCCGCGTCGTAGAGGAGGTTGCGGATCTCGCCACCGAGCGTGTCGACGGCCGTGAAGTAGCCGAACGTGAAATCGATGCCCATGTAGTCGTTGTCGATCGTCTTCGGCAGGTGCACGACCGGGATCCGCTTGGCGTCGGCC
>JAUMAF010000068.1:0-15031 GCA_032117045.1 Pirellulales bacterium
TCTCCGCGAGAAATCGCGCTCATGCGACGTGCCGGTCTCGTTGTCTGGGGCGCGCATCAGGTTGCGAGGTCCATGGTCAGGCCCGGTGTGACCACCGGTGAAATCGACTTGGCCGTGGAGAAGTTCTTTCTGGATCACGGTGCCATTCCGCTCTTCAAGGGCGTGCCGGGAAAGGTGCCCTTTCCGGCGGTCTGCTGCATCTCGGTGAACGACGAGGTCGTGCATGGGATCCCTGGCCCCCGGGTTCTTCGGTCCGGCGATGTCGTCAGCATCGACACGGGCTGCAGCCTGGGCGGATGGTGCGGCGACTCGGCCGTGACGCATCCCGTCGGCGAGACAGACCCGGATGTTCAACGGTTGCTCGACTGCACGTCGGGTGTGCTCGCGTTGGCGATCGAGTTGATGGCCAGCCGGAACCGCTGGAGCGATGTGGCCACCGAAATGGCCAGGTACGTCCGCGACCATGGCTTCTCGGTCGTGGAAAACTTCGTGGGTCATGGCATCGGCAGAAACATGCACGAGGATCCGCAGGTGCCGAACTTCTGCACGCCAGCGTTTCGCAAGAACCACGATTTCGAACTCGAACCCGGCCTTGTCATCGCGGTCGAGCCGATGGTGAACATGGGCTCCAAGAAGGTCCGGGTGCTCCCGGACTACTGGACGCAGTCCACGGTCGACGGGCGGGCGAGCGCCCATTTCGAGCATACGATTGCCATCACCGAGACCGGTCCTGTGATCCTGACGGCCCCCCCGGCCAATGGCGAGCGTCTCGAGCCCGTCGGGACCCCCGCCACGTGAGGCCGAGAGCCGGAGGCACCACGGAAAATGCGGCTTCGCCGCGAATCCGAGTACCCCCTTGTGACCTCTGGATTCGCGTTTTATAGTCTGTGGCTCGGTTGGTTTCCCCACGTCCGGTCCCAGGCCATAGCGGCCGTCGTCACGAGTCCGTCCATGAAGGTCCGCGCCAGCGTCCGTCGCATGTGTGAAAAGTGCAAGATCGTCAGGCGCCGCGGCGTCGTCTTCGTGGTGTGCGCCGATCCCCGGCACAAGCAGCGGCAGGGGTGATGGGCGGGCGTGGTCGATGATCGTGGTCGATGGTCGTGGTGAACCGTCTCGGTCCGCCTTGGTTTTATCGTCGTGGATTCCCGCACCGGGATTCAGGACTGGTGAACCCGAGGCGAAGGGCGGGCCGACCGCTGGGATTGCAGGCTTGAGAGACACCGAAACAGCGCTTCAGCGATCAGTTCTTCTCCAGTAGGTTCAGCGAACCGGGAAACATGCCATGCCGCGTCTGATGGGCGTCGACATTCCGTCCGAAAAGAAAACGATTTACTCGCTGCAGTATCTGTACGGAGTCGGTGCGCGAGTTGCCCGTGAGCTCTGCCATAAGGCGGGCGTCGATCCGCTGTCCCGAGCTCGCGATCTGCACGAGGACGAGTTGGCCCGGCTTGCGGCCCTGCTCGACAAGGACTACACGGTCGAGGGGCAGTTGCGGCGGCAGGTCGCCCAAAACATCTCGCGGCTGAAGGATATCGGCAGTTATCGCGGCCTGAGGCACCGTCGCGGCTTGCCCGTTCGCGGTCAACGCACTCGCACGAACGCCCGTACCCGAAAGGGGCCAAAGAAGACCGTCGCCGGCAAGAAGGGCGTCAAGGATCTCAAGTAGCCGCCGCGGGCGGCCCCGTCGGGTGGTCCGTATCGCACTCTGGTTCCGGCCAGTCGGTCACGATCATCAACTCAACACCTGAATCAAGAGACAGTTTTCAAAAGACACGTTCCGAAAGACGAGACTCACGAGTATGTCAAAGGTTGCCAAGACAAAGAAGAAGAGCGTGACGGCGGGGATCGCGTACGTCGTCGCCAGTTTCAACAACACCACCGTGACCATCACGGACACCCGGGGCGACACGCTCTGCTGGGCCAGTGGCGGGACGTGCGGCTTCAAGGGCAGCCGCAAGGGCACGCCGTTCGCCGGCCAATGTGCCGCCCAGCAGGCGGCCGAAAAGGCCGCGAAGTACGGGGTCAAGGAACTCGAGGTGCGCGTCAAGGGGCCGGGGAGCGGTCGCGAGAGCGCCATTACGGCCCTTCAGGCAGCCGGCATGAACGTCAAAAGCATCGAAGACATCACTCCCCTTCCCCACAACGGTTGTCGCCCGCCCAAGAAACGGCGAGTGTAACGTGTTGTCCTGTTCATGAAGCCTTGCGGCTTTCGGGCCGGAGGGCGTTTCCTGCCGCGTCTGATCCTTCACTGCACACCCTCGTTTCACTCCTCCTGCGAATACTCCGACCATCATGGGACGAATCACCGGACCTGTCTGCCGACTCTGCCGCCGCGACGGCCTGAAGCTGTTTCTCAAGGGGAGCCGCTGCGACACGCCAAAGTGCGCCATCGAGCGGCGTCCGACTCCTCCGGGCATGGTGCAGAAGCGCCGGCCGAAGCCGACCGACTACGGGCTTCATCTCCGCGAAAAGCAGAAGGTCAAGCACTATTACGGCGTGCTCGAACGGCAGTTCCGCACCTACTTCTCCCGTGCTGAGCGGGGCAAGGGCAATACGGGCGAATCGCTCCTGTCGTTGCTCGAGCGGCGGCTCGACAATGTGATTCACCGGCTCGGATTCGCCCCCTCGCGGGCGGCTGCCCGGCAGGTCGTTCTGCATGGACATATCACGGTCAACGGTCGGCGGGTCGACGTGCCGAGTTACCTCGTCAAGGCCGGCGATCTCCTGCGCGTCAAGAATCGCGCGAAGAGCCTGCAACTCGTTCATGCGGCGCTCGCCGATTTCCGCCGCGACGTGCCCGACTTTCTCTCCCGGGCCGATGGATCGATTCCCGAGGGCCGTGTCGATCGGCTGCCTGCTGCCGATGATGTTTCGATTCCGGTGCAGGCGAATTTGATCATCGAATTGTGTTCCAAGTGATTTTCCAAGGAGTTTCGCATGCATATTCGCTGGCGTGGTCTGGAGCTGCCTGGTGCGGTCACGGCCGATCCTAAGACCCTGACGTCGACGTACGGCAAGTTCACCGCCGAGCCGTTTGAGCGCGGCTTCGGCACGACCGTGGGCAACAGTCTGCGCCGTGTGCTGCTGTCGAGCCTCGAGGGGAGTGCCGTGACTCAGATCAAACTCGCCGGCTCGCTGCACGAGTTCACGACGATCAAGGGCGTGCTCGAGGATGTGACCGATATCGTCCTCGCCATCAAGAGCCTCGTCGTCAAGAATCACAGCGACTCGACTCGCGTCCTGCGGGTCGAAAAGAGCACCCGCGGCCCCATCACCGGCGCCGACGTCCAGACGGACGATGCCGTTGAGGTGGTGAACAAGGATCTCGTCCTTGCGACGCTCACGGACGACGTGCCGTTCGAGTTGGAGATGGTCGTCGAGAATGGCCGTGGGTACGTGCCGGCGAGTGAGAGCAGCCAGGGATCGCAGGAAATCGGGATCATCCCCTTGGACGCCGTTTTCAGCCCCGTCACGCGGGTCAAGTACGAGGTCGAGGAGACCCGCGTCGGTCAAAAGACCAACTACGACAAGCTGACCATGGAGATTTGGACCAACGGCACGGTGACACCGGAGATGGCGCTCGTCGAGGCGGCCAAGATCCTGCGGAAGCACCTCAATCCGTTCGTGGGCTACACGAAGCCCGGTCCGACCGTCGCCCTGCCGGGTGCGGCCAGTCTGTTTGCCGTGGAGGCGCCCCTGGAGAGCCGTCTCGGCATGCTCGTCTCGGACCTGCGGCTGTCGCTCCGGGCCAATAATTGTTTGCACGAGGCCGGGATCGAGTCGGTCCGCGATCTCGTGTCGCGGTCGAAGGAAGAGCTCCTCGAGGTTCGTAACTTCGGCGAGACCACGCTCCAGGAGATCGAGGAGAAGCTTCGGGAGCTTGGCATGCAGCTCGGTATGGACGTGCCCGCAGGGGCGAATGCCTGAGCCACCTCGAATGTCCGTGCCACCGCTGGTCGATGGCTCGGAGCTTCGTTCACGTCTTGAGAACCACAGGAAATCACCATGCGTCACCGTCGTAAAGGCCGTATTCTTGGTCGGAGCCCTGCTCATCAGCGGGCCCTGCTGAGAAACCTCGCCTCCGCCCTCATGCTCACCGTTCGCAAGGCCGAGGTGGACGAAGTCGGTGCGGCGAAGGTGCCGGGTCGCATCGTGACGACGCTTGCGAAGGCGAAGGAAGTTCGGCCACTCGTTGAGCGGTGTGTGACCGTGGCCAAGCACGGCCTGGTAGCGGCGAAGCAGGCCGGCCAGTTCGGCACATCGGCCGAGCGTGATTCCGCGGCGTGGAAGGCGTGGCGCGAGAGCGATCAATGGCAGCAGTGGGCCAAGGCGATGGCTCCCGCCGTGAAGGCCCGCCGTCGCGTGATCCAGCTGCTCGGTGACAAAAAGGCCGCGCGGATCCTTTTCGAGGACATCGCAGCCCGTTTTGCCGATCGGCCGGGCGGCTACACGCGAATCCTCAAGCTGGCAACGCCGCGACTGGGCGACGCCGGCCCGCGGGCGATTCTGGAGTTCGTGGGGCCCGAGGCGTCTGCCGGGCGACCGCAGAAGCCACGGGTCGAGTCGGCCAAGCCCGTGGCGACCTGACGCGGGCCTTCGCTCACGGGCGGCGGGGCGGCCGCGTTCGAGGAAGCCCCCGTTCGTGGGATCGGCGGAACGCGGCGTCTCCCCGACCCCTTTCGAAACTCCGGTTCCGGAGGCCGGGATGAGACAGGCTCTGCCTGTAGCGGTTAGAATGCTGGGCGTAGTCGGTGCCGAGCTCCCGTATGGATTTGGAGGTCGCCATGCGCGGTCTGCTTGCCATGCTCGTCGGGATCGCGGTGGGGTGCGGTGCGTCGGTCGTGAAGGCGGCAGACGCGGCCGCGGAACACTTCGGGATTCCGCAGGTCAAATACATCAACGAGCAGGTGGCTGCCGGCTGGGCAGATGCTGCACTGCCGCCATCGCCGGCTGCGACCGACGGCGAATGGTGCCGTCGCGTTCATCTCGACCTGATCGGGCGCATCCCCAGTGTCGATGAACTCCGTGGTTTTCTCGCCGACAAGTCGCCCACCAAACGGGCCGAACTTGTCGCGAGGCTACTCGGGGACGACTACGTCGATGAGTATGCCCGTCATTGGACCGATGTCTGGACGACGGTGCTCATTGGCCGCGACGTCGCCAACGAGCGTGTCAACCGGCCTGGGATGCGGCAGTACCTACGGCGGGCCTTCTCGAAGAACATCCCCTACGACCAGTTCATGGAGCAGTTGGTCACAGCCACGGGCGCCAATGCCAACCGCAAGGACGTCGATGGCTTCAACGGGGCCACCAACTTCCTGAGTGGCAAGATGGAGGAGATGGGCGTCGAAAACGGCGTCCAAGCCACGGCCAAGACCGCGCAGATCTTTCTCGGGCTGCAGGTCCAATGCACGCAGTGCCACAACCACCCTTTCAACAAGGGAAAGCAGAACCAGTTCTGGGAGCTCAATGCCTTCTTTCGCCAGGCCCGGGCGCTTCGTAAGCGGGGCGGGACCGACGACGTGCAGTGGGTGGAGTTGATCGACGAGGACTTCGCCGGCGAAGGAGGCAATCCCGAGGAGGCGGAGCTCTACTACGAACTCCGCAACGGGCTCATGAAGGTCGCCTATCCGGTGTTCGTCGACGGCACGGAGATCTCAAAGAGCGGCTACTTGCCCGCCACCCTGGAAGATGGCACTCGCTACGGGGCGAACCGTCGTCGCGAACTCGCCCAGCTCATCAAGGCGAGCCCCTTCTTTGCGAAGGCGGCGGTGAACCGGATCTGGGCACACTTTTTCGGATACGGGTTCACGAAGCCCATCGACGATCTCGGGGAGCACAATCCGCCCTCGCATCCGGAACTGCTCGACGGTCTTGCTGAACGATTTCGGGAGCAGAGCTTCGACCTGAAGGAGCTCGCCCGCTGGCTCGTGCTGTCGAGGCCTTACGCCTTGTCGAGCCGGAGCACCGCGGCGAACGATGGCGATGAACCTTCGCTGGGCGAGAAGCCGAAGTTCACCCATGCCTATCTGCGGCAGATGCAGGCCGAGGAGCTCTATGAATCGCTCATGACGGCCACGCAGGCCGACCGAACGGCCCGCAGCGAGGATGCGGCCAAGAAGAAGGACGCCTGGCTCTCGCAGTTCGTGATCGCGTTTGGCACCGACGAAGGGGACGACGCGACGACGTTCAACGGCTCGATTCCGCAGGTGCTGATGATGTTCAACGGCGAGATGATCCAGAACGCCACGTCGACCGGCAAGGGGGGCTTTCTCGACACCGTGGCGTCGAGTCCGATGAGTAACGCGGCCAAGATCGAGACGCTCTACATGGCAGCATTGGCCCGGAAGCCGGTCAGTTCGGAGCTGTCGATCGCCAACCGCATCGTGGCCGCCAAGAAGGGAGATGTGATCGGTGCCCTCCAGGATGTCTGGTGGGCCGTGCTCAATTCGAACGAATTCATCATCAAGCACTGATTTCTGGTTTCCGCCTCGAGCCGATGACGAGGCCAGTCAGAGTCCTTTGCGCGCCACATCGACCGTTCCACGCCTCGTCAGGGGAGCCAAGCCATGTCTCGCTTCATCGATCTTCCGGCCGGAATGAGCCGCCGTCATTTCATGAACCACATGGCGGGTGCAGCGGCGC
This sequence comes from Pirellulales bacterium, assembly GCA_032117045.1. GTDB lineage: Bacteria > Planctomycetota > Planctomycetia > Pirellulales > UBA1268 > QWPN01. Next base: position 6,646 of record JAUMAF010000068.1, read on the forward strand.
TCGCTGCTCCGGCGACGGCCTTCACCAATTCGATTCTGGCCAATGCCACCGACATGCGGAAGCGGCACAAGGCTGCGATCCTGCTGTGGATGGGGGGCGGCCCGAGCACCATGGACATCTGGGATTTGAAGCCAGGTGCCGCCACCGGCGGCCCGTTCAAACAGATCGCGACGACCGCCGACGGCGTGGCCATCAGCGAACACATGCCGCTGATGGCCAAGCAGATGCATCACATGGCGATCGTGCGGTCGATGAGCACGCGTGAGGCCGACCACATGCGTGGTCGTTACTACATGCACACGGGCTACGTGCCGAGTCCCAACGTGGAGCATCCGAGTTATGGCGCGGTCATCGCGCATGAACTCGCCGACCAGGTTCCCGGCCTCGAGATTCCCCCCTTCGTTTCCGTCGGCAGCGGGAGCGTCGGGCCCGGCTTCCTGGGCATGACGTGGGCACCGTTCGTCGTCGACTCCAACGGCAACGTCCGCAATCTCGACATGGGCGTCGAGCCTGCCCGGCTCGCCCAGCGGATGGAGATGCTGGCGACGATCGAGAAGCGGTTCATCGGCGAGCGTCGGGGCGGCTCGGCGGACGATCATGCCAAGGTCCTGGACAAGACCGTCAAGCTCATGACGAGTCCTCAGATGGAGGCCTTCAAGGTCATGAAGGAGCCGAAGGACATGCAGGAGCGGTATGGTGCCACAGGTTTCGGACGGGGCTGCCTGATGGCCCGCCGGCTCGTCGAGATGGGAGTGCCGTTCGTCGAGGTCGATCTTGGCGGCTGGGACAACCATGCCAACATCTTTCCCACGCTGCAAAACCAGAAACTGCCCGAACTCGACAAGGCGATGAGCGGCCTCGTCGCGGATCTCGCCGACCGCGGCATGCTCGACGACACGGTCGTGATCTGGATGGGAGAGTTCAGCCGCACGCCAAATATCAACGGTGGCGGCGGTCGGGATCACTGGGCCCGCAGTTGGAGTTGCGTGGTAGGTGGTGGTGGATTCAAGCGGGGCGTGGTGGTGGGTGAGACCAGTTCCGACGGCAAGGAAGTGGTGTCCGAGGCCTATTCCTCTCAGGATTTGATGGCGAGCGTGCTCAAGGCCGTGGGCGTCTCGCTGGAGACCACGTTCACTGCCAAGAACGGCCGGCCGATGAAGATCGCCAACTCGGGCAAGGTCATCAAGGAACTCTTCGCCTGACCGCAGACGCTGGCCACGCGGCGGCCCGTGCCGAATCGGGTGGAGGTGTGACCACCCTTGCCGGGACGGTCCGGCCGGTCGTATGGCTGGTGCTGCCCGTGCTTCTGGAGCAGGTTCTGGCCCTCTCGGTGGGCTTCGTCGACAAGTGGCTCGCCGGCAACCTCTTTCCCGGAGCGGAGCCGCTGGCGGCGGTCGGCCTCGTCGCCTATTGCCTGGCCTTCATGCCCGTGCTGTTTGCGATGCCCTCGGCCGCGGCGACCGCGCTGGTGGCTCGTCACGTGGGCGCCGGCGATGCGGCCGGGGCCCGCCGGGCGCTCGTGCAGTGTGTTCTCGTGGCGTCAGCGCTCGCCGCCGCGATGCTCACGGTGGCTGCCGTGCAGGGGCATCGGATGGTCGCCGTCATGGGGCTTCCCGAGGAGAGCACTCGGCTGGCTCAACGCTATCTGTCGATCGTGTTGCCAGCGTTGCCGGCGATCATGGTGATCGTCGTCGGTGTCGCAGGCTTGAGAGGCGCCGGGGACATGGTCGCGGGGCTCGCCGCGATGTCGGTCGTGAACGTGGTCAATGCCACGCTGAGTTTCGCGCTCGGTGTCGGCCTATTCGGCCTGCCGCGGCTCGGCTGGGAGGGACTGGCCTGGGGCACGTTTGCCGGCTATTGCTGTGGCGCCGTCTGCGTGATGCTTCTGCTCTTTCGGGGAGGTCGGGGCTTGAGGCCCCGGTGGAGCGATTGGCGGCCCGCCGCGGACTGGCAGCGGCGAATCCGGCATGTCGGATTCCCTGCCGGCCTCGACGCCGTGGCCAATGCCGCCTGTCATCTGACCTTCTTATCGATCGTCAACCGCCTCGGGAACGTCGATGCGGCGGCCCATTCGGTGGCGGTGACCATCGAATCATTGGCTTTTTTGCCAGGCAGCGCCTTCCAGGTCGCGGCTGCGACGCTGGCGGGGCAGTTTCTCGGCGCGCGGGACGAACGCCGGGCCAGAGGGAGTGTCTGGCTGGCGACGGTCACGTGTGCCGCCCTGATGTCTGCCATCGGAGCGGTTTTTTTCTGGTTCGCGCAACCGCTTGCAGGCTGGTTCGTCGGCGGCGGAAGCCAGCCCGGAGTCGCCAGCCTGGCGGCAACGCTGGTGCGGATCGTCGCCTTTGCCCAGCCTCCGTTGGCCCTCCTGATGGTTCTCTCCGGCGGCCTCCGAGGCGGCGGCGCGACCCGTCCCCCCATGCTCGTCAACTTCATCGGGCTGGTCGCGATCCGGTTGCCGCTGGCGGTGTTGCTCGCCTGGCCGGAAGTTCCGTTGCCGGGGGGACTCAGCCCGCTCCCCGGGCTCGGCCTGGCGGCTCGCGGTGCGTGGATTGCCATGGCGGTTGATCTCACCGCTCGGGGGCTCGCGATGCTCGTGATCTTCATGCGGATCGGCTGGACACGGGCGCGTGTCTGAGCCTTCCGAGACGCTTCGGGATCCCGGATTGCCATGGCCTTGGCGGCCATCGACGCTACACTCTTTCTCGACGAGTCCGTGTGACATGAGCACCCGCGGCGGGAGCGTCATCCAGCGGCCGGCGTCTCTTTTCCACAGCGTTTTTCCCAGCAAGGGTCAGGCATGGCGGTTGACATCGATCTCGAACATTGGAGCACGGCCGATGCCGCCGACCTGTACGAGGTCGCCCGGTGGGGGAACGGCTATTTTTCCGTCGGTCCCAACGGGCACCTGCTCGTCCACCCCGACAAGGATCCGACGAAGAGCATCGATCTCAAGCAGCTGGTGGACCGACTCCAGGTGCGGGGGATCGATCTGCCGATCCTGCTCCGGTTTGCCGAGATCCTCCAGCACCGCCTGGGCGAGATTCATGGCGTCTTCAAGAACGCCATGAAGGAGAGCGGATATCGCGGCGACTACTGCTGCGTCTACCCGGTGAAGGTCAACCAGCAGCGACAGGTGGTGGAAGAGGTGCTGCGATTCGGGCAGCCGTATCGCTTCGGGCTCGAGGCCGGCAGCAAGCCCGAGCTGCTGGCCGTGATCGCCCTGGCCGACAACGACACGCCGATCATCTGCAACGGATTCAAGGACGCCGAGTTCATCGAGACGGCGATGCTCGCCCAGAAGATCGGCCGCTCGATCATCCCGGTTGTCGAGCGATTCTCCGAGTTGCATCTCATCCTCGAGTATGCCGAGAAGCTCGGGGTGCGGCCGCGGATCGGCATGCGGGTCAAACTCGCCACGCGGGGCAGCGGTCGCTGGCAGTCGTCGGGCGGCTTCCGGAGCAAGTTCGGCCTCACGGCGAGCGAGCTTGTGAAGGGGCTCGAACTGCTCGCATCCCGTGGAATGGAGGATTGCCTCCAACTCCTTCATTTCCATCAGGGCAGCCAGATCACCAACATCCGCCACATCAAGGCGGCCCTCAACGAGGCCTCGCGGATCTACACCGAACTGGTGAAGCGAGGAGCCGGGCTCCGCTATCTCGACGTCGGCGGCGGCCTCGGGGTCGATTACGACGGCTCCCAGACGAATTTCGAGTCGAGCGTCAACTACAGCCTTCAGGAATATGCCAACGACGTCGTCTACCACGTGCAGAACGCCTGCGACGAGGCGGGGGTGCCGCATCCGACAATTATTTCTGAGAGCGGCCGAGCGGTCGTGGCCTACCACAGCATGCTGATCTTCGGCGTGCTCGGGGTGTCGGAGCAGGGAGGGATGGCCGACGTCCATGAGCCGCCGGGCGATGCCGAGCAGCCGCTGCACGACCTCTGGGAGACGTACCAGAGCATCAACGTGCGAAACCTGCTCGAGAGCTATCACGACTCGCAGCAGTCGCTCGATACGGCCATGAACCTGTTCGCCAGCGGCTACCTGCCGCTCGACCAGCGGTCGGCGGTGGAGAATCTCTACTGGGCCATCTGCCGTCGAATCTGCAAGCTGACCAAGACGCTTGATTACGTGCCGGAGGAGTTGGAGGGACTGGAGGCCTCGCTCTCCGACACCTACTTCTGCAACTTCTCGCTCTTCCAGTCGATACCGGACAGCTGGGCGATCAAACAGCTCTTTCCAGTCATGCCGATCCACCGGCTCAACGAGCGACCGGTCCGCGCCGCCGTGCTCGGGGACGTGACCTGCGACTCAGACGGCAAGATCGACCAGTTCATTGACCGCCGGGACGTCAAACGTACCCTTCCGCTGCATGCCTGTCAGAACGAACCCTACTATCTAGGTGCGTTTCTCATCGGTGCCTATCAAGAGATCCTCGGGGATCTCCACAACCTCTTCGGCGACACCAATGCAGTGCATGTCAGTACGGATGGCCGGGGGGAGGTGGTGGTCGATGCCGTGATCAAGGGAGACACCGTCCGCGAGGTGCTCGACTACGTCGAGTTCGATTCGAATCAGCTCATCCAGCGGCTTCGCGACTCGATCGAGCAGGCCGTCCGTGAGGGCCGCATCTGTGACAGCCAGGCGGGCCGGTTCCTCAAGTTCTACGAGGAAGGGTTGGGGGGCTATACCTACCTCGAGGAACCGTCGCAGGGATGACGGTCGAACTTTCATGCACCTGATTCGCGTCGGTGGCTGCGCCCTCAACCAGACGCCGCTCGATTGGGATGGCAACCGCGATCGGATCATCGCAGCCATTCAGGCCGCGCGGGAGGCTGCTGTTTCGGTGCTCTGCCTGCCCGAACTCTGCATCACGGGCTACGGCTGCGAGGACGCCTTTCAGTCGCCCGGCGTGCAGCGAATGGCGGTCGAGGTGCTCACGGAGGTCGTGCCGCACACGGCCGGAATGCTGGTGGCGTTGGGGCTGCCGATGCGCTTCGAGAGCGGTCTCTACGACGCGGCGGCCGTGGTGGCCGACGGCCGGATCGCAGGCATCGCCTGCAAGCAGCATCTCGCCGGCGACGGCATCCACTACGAACCCCGGTGGTTTCGTGCCTGGCACCGGGGCCGCCGGGGCGCGATCACCGTCGCTGGGCAGGAGGTGCCGATCGGTGACCTTCGATTCGACTGCGGTGGTGTCAGGATCGGTTTCGAAATCTGCGAGGACGCCTGGGTGGCCGATCGGCCGGGGGCCGTGCTGACGGCCCGCGGGATCGACCTGATCCTCAATCCGTCGGCCAGCCACTTCGCCTTCGCGAAAGACGAGATTCGGCGACGATTCGTCGTGGACGGATCCCGCGCCTTCGCATCGGCCTACGTCTACGCGAACCTCGTGGGCAACGAGGCCGGCCGGGCCGTCTATGACGGCGGCGTGATGATCGCGTCGGCCGGCCGGATGCTCGCCTCGGGGCGGCGGTTTTCCTTCGCCGACCAGGCGCTCACCACGGCGATCGTGGATCTCGACGAACTGCGGCTCGCGCAGGCTCGACTCGCGGTCGAGCCCGTGCCGGATGCGGTCGAGGGCGATCGTGTGCCGGTGGCATTCACGCCCCCCGCCGTGTCGGACGCCGCCGACGGCGCCGGGCACGACGCCCGGGCCGGGTGGGAGCACGGTCGGCATGTCAAGGATGAAGAGTTTGCCAGGGCCGTGTCGCTCGGGCTCTTCGATTACATGCGAAAGAGCCGCTCGCGGGGCTTCGTCGTCTCGGCGAGCGGCGGCGCCGACTCCTCCGCCGTGGCCTGCCTTGTGGCGATCGCCGTGCGGCTCGCGGTCGATGAACTGTCGCCGGGGACCGCGGCGGCCCGCATGGGCCTGCCGCCCGTCGCGGGAGCCTCCCCGGCGGCAATCCGTTCGTTGGTCGGGGGGGCCCTGACATGCGTCTATCAGTCGACGGCCAACTCGGGCGACGTGACGCGACAGGCCGCCCGTGGCCTCGCGGCGGCAGTCGGTGCGGTGTTCCATGAGTTCGACGTCGAGGCGATCGTGCGCGGCTACGAGGCAATCGTGGCCCGGGCCGTCGGCCGTCCGCTCGCCTGGGACCGCGACGACATCGCCCTGCAAAATATCCAGGCGCGGGTTCGCTCACCAGGCGTCTGGATGCTCGCCAACATCACCGGCGCGCTCCTGGTATCGACGAGCAACCGGTCCGAGGCAGCGGTCGGATATGCCACGATGGACGGCGATACTTCCGGCGGCATCGCCCCGATCGCGGGCATCGACAAGGCCTACCTCCGCCGCTGGCTCCGCTGGCTCGAATCCGAGGGCCCCGAGGGCGTCGGCCCGATCCCCGCGCTCGCCGCGGTCAACGCCCAAGCTCCAACGGCCGAGCTGCGGCCCAGCGAGGCCGGCCAGACCGACGAGTCCGACCTGATGCCCTACGACGTGCTCGATGCGATCGAACGGGCCGCCATTCGCGACAAGCAGACGCCGCTCGAGGCATGGCGGCGGCTGCGGCGGGAATTTCCCGCGCACGAAGCAACGCAGCTGGCAGTCTGGACGGAGCGGTTTTTCACGCTCTGGAGCCGCAACCAGTGGAAGCGGGAACGATACGCACCGTCGTTTCATCTCGACGACCAGAATCTCGATCCCAAGACCTGGTGTCGATTTCCGATCCTCTCCGGTGGCTTCGTCCGTGAACTCGCGGACCTCCGCGCGGCGGTCGCAGCCGAGTCGTGACACGCAGTCGAGTCAGGCGGACTGGCGGCCAGCGATGAGAGTCGAGGTTTTGCGGGAAAACCGGCCCCGAAAACGGCCTCGCTCACCCGAATCAGGCCTGCTAGAGTCCGCGTCCTTCCCGAACTGCCACGCGGAGTTCTTCCATGACCGGTCACCCGCCGTCGATGTTCCGCTGCCCTGTCGTCATCGCCACGCTTGTCCTTGCGGCAGTCTGCGAAAGCACGGCATGGGGCCAGGTCGGAGCGACTCCAGCCACGCCACCGCAGGCTCCTCAGCAGCAGCCACCGCAGCGGGTCGCATCGGTGGCGGCCCCGCAACAACAGCCCGCGCAGCTGTCGCCCGAACAGCAGGCCGCACTCGATCAGTTGCTCGCCGCCTGGGAGACCCGCAATGCGGCCGTCCGCACGTGGTCGTGCGGGTTTCGCAAGTGGGAATACAACGCCTGGAGTCCGTCTGAAGCCAACGGTGAGCGGCTCGCATTTGCGGAGAGTTCGGGCGAACTAAAATACGCCGCGCCCGACAAGGGCCTGTTTCGCGTCAAGGAGACGAAGCAGTGGAGTCCGGAGAACCGGCGGTATGAGGTCCGGGGCAGTGACACGGGCGAGCACTGGGTCTGCAACGGCGAGAGCATCTACGAGTTTCGGCATACGGAACGGCAGCTCCGGGAAACGAAGCTGCCGCCCGACATGCGGGGCATGGCGATCAGCGACGGTCCGCTGCCCTTCGTGTTCGGAGCCAAGGCCGAGACCCTCAAGAAGCGGTACTGGATGCGGATCGTCACGCCTCCCGATGTCCGCAACCAGATCTGGCTCGAGGCGTTGCCGAAACACCAGGCAGACGCCGCCAACTTCTCGAAGGTCGAACTGATCCTCCAGGCACGGGAACTGATGCCCTTCGCGATTCAGATCTTCAAGCCCGCCGGTCAGGACCGAGATGTCTACCAGTTCGATCCCAACACGAATCTCATCGACAAGGGACTCGACATGATTCGTGATTTCGCCAAGCCGATGACTCCCTTCGGCTACAAGTACGTGCTCGAGGATCTCCAGGCGCAGGCGCCGCCGGCAGCGGCTGCGACCGTTCGTTGACCGGATCCTTTTTTGCCGGCCCACCGCCCCTCATCGGGATTTGCAGCCTGCGGCTGCCGTGGCGGATGACGGCTGCTCGTCGGCGGGACAGACTGGATATACTCATCGATCTCCCCGGAGGTCGCTGATGCCGCTGGTCGATCCTGCCCATCCGTTGTTTCAACTGCTGCAACGCGATCGCCGGTACACGCTCGATGCCTATTTGTTCGTGCTGGAGGCCCTCTCCTTCGCACAGGAGTCGCTGGGCATGGGGCAGGAGCCGGCCACCGAGGATCTCGAGCCTCTGCCTGACGACGCGGGGGAGCCCGCCGCCGCCGATACTCGCGCCAAGGCCGGTCGTCGCCGCCGCCGTCGCCAGACCGAACGGCATGTCTCCGGTCAGGAACTCTGTGAGGCGGCACGGCTCTACGGCCTGCAGCAGTACGGCTACCTGGCCCCGACGGTGCTCTCCACATGGGGCATTCGCCAGACGGCCGACATCGGGGAGATCGTGTTCAACATGATCGACATCGGCCAGATGCGAAAGACCCGCGCGGACCGGCGCGAAGACTTCCGCGC
>JAUMAF010000069.1:0-6677 GCA_032117045.1 Pirellulales bacterium
GCGTGAGCGAAGGGCAGGATGCCCGCCGCGAACGTCCGGCGACGGGGCATGGGCAGCCCCGAGCCGCACGCCGCAAGATCCCCGGCTTCACGGCCCCGCGATCACCGCGGGGGCTGGTCGTCGTCCATGGTGCGGATGTAGCTCCGCAGTCGCTCGAGTTCGTCGGAGACGTGCCGCAGCTTGAGCATGTTCTCCACCCGCTTCACGAGCTCCACGCGATTGACGGGCTTCGAAAGAAAGTCGTCGGTGCCCGCCTCGACGGCTCGCTCGATGTCGCCGAGCTCACCCAGCGCCGTCACCATCAGGATCATGATCGGGCTCGTGGCAGGATCTGATTTCAGCCGCTGACAGACCTCGAAGCCCGAGAGCTTGGGCATCATCACGTCGAGCAGGATCACGTCGGGCTTGAAGGCCGCGACCTTCTCGAGCGTGTCAGCGCCATCGACGGCCGTGGCCATCTCGCAGTCGAGGCCCGACAGATAGACCTCGAGCAACTCGCGGTTGGGCTCGTTGTCGTCGGCGATCAGCACGCGGGCCTTGCGGGATGGAGCGGCGGCTGGCGCGGCAGAGGTCTTGGGCTTCGGCATCAGTGCTCGTTGCTCGAGGAAGGGCGGCGAATCGGCCGCCGCGGGATCCATCCGGCCTTCAGGGAGTCTCGAAGATCGACTGGCTCTTGACGATCGCCATATCGTCGGGAAACGTGTGGAATGCCTGCACGATCAGGCTGCGGGGGCGGGTCTCGACATCGATCCAGCTGAGCGCCCCGAGAGCGACGCGGCCGCCCGACTCGAAACGGTGCAGCAGGCCGCGCTTGGCACCAGCCTCCACGAGCTCCTGCTGAAACGCCCAAAACACCTCCTGCTGGACTGTTTCCAGTTGGAAGCATGTCTCGTAGGAGGCGCCGCCGCGGCATTCCATCCGGTCGTTCCGCTCGCCGGCGATGCGGTGCGACAGGAGGCGGCGCTTCTGCGGCATGGGATGCGAAACGCTCGTCGCCACTTCGGTGAGGGTCAGGCCGTCTTTTCGCCAAGTGATGAGATGGCCGGCCGTTGTGATCGAGATGCTCGCCCTGTAGCCGCCGCGGTCGATGGAACGGGTGGCGCAAATCTCGAAGAGTTCCGGATGCAACGCGCGACCGTAGAGTTGAAACACCAACTCTGCGACTTTGGGACGAAGGGAAATCACAATCGCGCACTCCTGCATCCGATCACGACTGGATCCGAACGCGACGCACGCACGGCCGCACGCCACACATCACATCCCGCCTCGACGAAGCCGATTATAGGAGTCGGTGGCCGCGATCACCAAGAAGAAATGCCGTCGGCCTTCGCCCGCGGTCACAGCAGGCCGACAAGGATGTCGTACACCGCATGCGAGCCGGCCGCGATGCCGAAGCCCCGCACCGTGAACAAGATCGCGAAGAAGAGACCCGCGAGAAACCGGAACGTGAAACTGTAGATCGCGAAAGCATCTCCAAGCGGTCCGACGTAGTGCGCCAGGCTGAAGAGGGCACTTGAGAGTACCAAACCCCAGAGCCCGGCGGCGACTGTCGAAAACCCGACCCGCTCGAACACCCAGACAAGGATCGGCAAGAGCAGCAGCCGAAACAAGACCTCCTCGTAGAGTCCAGCCCCACAAAAAGCGATCAGTCGGGCAAAAATGCCCTCTCCAGCAACTCCCGCAGCCAACGGCCACAGCCGATCTTGGAGCCGCGCCACACCGATCAAGGCGGCTGCCCACAACAGGCATTCCACGGCCATTCCGGCCAGCACGACCGGGCTGAAACGCCATCGATCGTGCTCGATGTGATGCCAGGCCAACAGGCCGATCACCGTGAGCGTGGGCAGCAGAAAATACGAGCCAAAACCCATGGCATCCAGGAGTTGCCGCAGCCACACGTCGGCGCCATTGCGCGGCGATCCCCGCCCGAGCAGCAGCACGCCACCTTCATACGCCAGCACGAGCGGCAGGGCGAAAACAAGACTCGTCAGCGGAGTCCGCGAAAGGCTCCAGTAGCCCTCTCCATGGACGCTGGCCTGGGCCGAATCGACGGCGGATTCGGGCGAGAGCCCTGCATCCGATTCGCCGGAAGCCACACCCTCGGACAGATCGAAGGCAGCGTCGCCCCGCCACGCTTTCTCCACCGCATCATCGTCGTTCGCTGGAGAAGGAGGGAAAGATGCCATGACATACGCCCAAGGTCGATCGATATCCGTGGCTGACCGCCGACAGCACAGCATGTTCACGCCACATCGACAATGCTTGCACCGCCGGCAAAAAAAATCTTGCTCGTCAATCGCCGCTTTTCCCGGATGTGAGCGGCATGTGAACGTGCCGTCCGTGCCTGTCCTTGACAAGACTCCCGCGCTCCACAGAATCACGCTCATTGGTGACGTTCGTGAGGCGACTTGGAGCCGCGGCTGCCATGGCCATGCAGCTTCGCCATTTTCCGAGACTCTGACATTTTTGAGAAATTGGGGGGCGACGACTTGAGGGATCGACAGTCGACGACCTTGGTCGTGGCCTGGATGTCCCCCCCCGTTCTCGAAGCTGCGTTTTCCCCGGCGGAGCCGCCATCAGGCCTGATCCGCCGGGGGGAAGATCACGCGGCCGCCTGGTCGATCGAGGCGGTTTGCGTCATGGAGGTGGCAGGGCGGTAGAATCCGGTGACGTTTGACGATCACAGGAAACGCCATGGCACGATGCCTCATCGGATGCGGCTCGAACCTCGGTCAGCGCCGCGAGCAGTTGGACCGTGCCCTCGAGTTGCTCCGGTTCATGCCCGGCGTGCGGGTGCAGGCTGTCAGCCGCTATCGCGAAACACAGCCAATTGGCGGTCCGGCCGGGCAGGAAGCATTTCTCAACGGCGCCTGCCTGATCGAGACGGATCTGCCGGCTCGGACGGTGCTCGAGATGCTCGCCGCCGTCGAGAACACGCTCCATCGCGAACGGCACGACCGCTGGGGTGAACGGACGATCGACCTTGATCTGCTGCTCTATGACGATCTGATCGTGGACTCCGCCGAACTCACCGTTCCGCATCCCCGAATGGCCACGCGGCGGTTCGTGCTCGAACCGGCCGCCGAGATTGCAGCCGACCTGCCACATCCTTCCGCGGGCTGCACGGTCGGCGATCTCCTCGACAATATCTCCACGGCATCTCCGCTGGTGGTGGTGGTGGGCGTGCCGGGAAGCGGCGCGGCGGAAGTGGCTGGAACCGTGGCCGATGCCATGATGGCGGTGCCCATCCACGCATCGGAGCCCCTGCCGTACGGCGACGACAGCCCGCAGCCGTCGCTGGCCCGGTGGCGGCAGACGCTCGAGGCATGGGCCGCGCCCCTGGGCCGCGCGGTGCGTCGAGATGATGCGCACGGCATCGTCGCCGATTACTGGTGCGACATGCTCGCGATCGCGGCGGATGAATCGCTCGATGCCGATGAGCTCAGACGGTTTCGGGGCGAGGTCGCTGCCGTCGCGGCTCAGACGCTCGCGCCACAGGTGGCCATCCTGCTGGTCGCCGAAGCTGGCGTGATCGCGGAACGCATTGCCTTTCGTGCCCGCCACGCCCATGATCACACCGACGTGTTCGCGGATCTCGCCTCGTCGGCCGTCCTCTGCGACCGCGGTGGCGATCGTGTCGCACCGCTCATGCGGCTTCAGGACCGCCTGATTCGCCGACTCCGTTCCGCCACGGAACGCGGCCCTCGAACGCCGAAGGCCGTGATCCTGGTCGATGCGTCTGACCTCGCCCGGGCGACCGACGAGGCCACCGCAGCCGTCGAGGCGATGCTCTGATGGCGGTCGTGGGAGGGCAACGCGTGAGTCCGCAGGCCGCGGAGTGCCGACTGGTCACCGATCCGGCGGCGATGCGTGCCGAGGTGCTCGCGGCCCAAGCGGCGGGTCGGCGGGTCGGATTCGTGCCGACGATGGGCGCGCTGCATGCCGGCCACGTGAGCCTCGTCGATCAGGCTGCCGAGGCGTGTGACGACGTCGCGGTCTCGATCTTCGTCAATCCGACGCAGTTCGGCCCGGGCGAGGATTACGCCCGCTACCCGCGAACACCGGAAGCCGACACCGCCGCGATCGCGGGCCGCAAGGTGCGTTGGGTGTTCGCGCCCCCGGCCGAGGCGATCTATCCGGCGGGCTGGGCGACCCGGATCACGGTGGACGGGCCGGCCCGCCGCTTCGAAGGGGAGATTCGTCCGGGGCACTTCTCCGGCGTGGCGACCGTCGTCTGCCGGCTGTTTCTCGCTGTGCCCGCCGATGCGGCCTATTTCGGGGCGAAAGACTGGCAGCAGACCCTGGTCGTGAAGCGGATGGTGCTCGACCTCGGTCTGCCGATCGAGGTGGTCGTCTGCCCCACCGTGCGGGAGGCCGACGGGCTGGCGATGAGTTCCCGCAACGCCTACCTGACCGTCGCCGACCGCGGCCGTGCCGTGGCCCTCGTCGAGAGCCTCGAACTTGCCGGCCGGATGTGGTCGGCAGGCGAGTCGGTCGATGGGATCGAGCGTCGCATGCGGCAGCACATGGAGTCGCGGGGCGTCGGCGTCGATTACGCCGCGATCGTCGATGCCTCATCGCTCGAGCCCCTCGTCGATCCCCACGCTCCGGCCCGGGCCCTCGTCGCGGGCCGCCTCGGATCGACGCGGCTCATCGACAATCGCGACTTGCCGCCCCGACACGACGGCTGAACGGAGCACTGATGCAGTCGACGCTGTTTCACATCCCCACGCATCTCACGGTCGGCGGCGCGAGCCTGCCCCTGTTTGGCTGGGGACTACTGCTGCTCGTCTGGGCGGTGCTCGGCGCCGCAGGACTTGCCTGGGCCGCTCTTCGCCACGGCATCAAGCCCGCGGTGCTTTCGCTCGGACTGCCGCTCGCCGTCGCCGCCGCGATGATTCTCTGGGTGCTGCCGTCTCTCGACGACGGAGCGGGCGTGCCGATCCGCGGTTATGGCGTGATGCTCCTGCTCGCGGCGGCAGCGGGCACATGGCTCTCGATCGTCCGGGGCCGCACCGCCGGGTTCGACGCCGACACAATCCTGGCACTCGGCACGGAGGTCTTCATCTGGGGACTGGTGGGCGCGCGGCTCTTCTATGTCTTGGAATACCGCGAGCAATTCTTCCGTCGGGGGATGAGCCTCGGCGAATCGCTCGCCGCGATCGTCAACATCGCCGCGGGGGGGCTGGTGGTGTTCGGATCGCTGCCGACGGCGGCACTGGCCGCCTGGCGGTTTGCCGCGCGCCGCGGGCTGTCGCTGGCGAAACTCGCCGACTGTGCGGCGCCGGCGCTCGTCGTGGGGCTGGCGATCGGCCGGATCGGCTGCTTTCTCAATGGTTGCTGCTATGGCGGCCCGTGCGACCTGCCGTGGGCGGTGCAGTTTCCAGCCGGTACGTCCCCGGCGGAGCATCATCCCGGAACCGGAGGCTGGAGCGTACCGCTGCATCCGGCCCAGCTCTACGCCGCGATCGACGCGGCGCTGCTTGCCTTGCTCGCGATCGTGTTCACGCCGCTGGCGCGTCGCGACGGCGAGGTCTTCGCCCTGGTGCTCACGTTGCATCCGATCTCGCGGATCCTGCTCGAGATGATCCGCGTGGACGAACCGCCGGCCCTCGGCACACCCCTTTCGATCTCTCAGCTGATTTCCATCGGGCTGCTCGCCATGGCAGCGGGCCTCTGGTGGTGGCTGTCGCACCAGCCCCGGCGGCCGACGCGGGCAGCCGCCGGGGCCGCCGGCCCCACGGAGGCCTGATGGAATCCAGCCGTTGCGTCACGATCCGCTGCCGCGAGAACGGCCCCTTGGTGGTGGAGTTGCCGGCTGGCGTCGGGCTCCTCGTGACCGACCACCTGGGCCGGGCCTTTCCCTTGCCCACCCACAAACGTGCTGTCGCCCTCTGCCGGTGCGGCCACACCGGGTCGCGGCCGTTCTGCGACGGATCCCACAAGGCCGGAGGCTTCACCGCCGCTGACGTGGCCGTCGATTCGGCCGCCGACCCCGTAGCCGATCCGACCTCGCCAGACGCCGAAGCTGGTGAATTGCCTCAGTAACGGCCCTGTCGAGCGTGGCGGCTGTACCGACTGCGGCGGCTGTGCGGCAGACGGAAACTGTTCCTGGCAAACCACTTACGGCATAGCGCCCACACAAAAAAAGGGATTCAAAGGGCGGGAACGATATGGACTGGCCCGCCAAACACCTGTAGGGTTCAGCACTCGGGTTTCCGCCGGCCCCACGCCGCCCCCCTGACGGACCGCCCTGGAAGGCATGATGTCCAACCACCGCACCAACTTCTACCAGCGGCACAGCATCGCGATCATGGCGATTCTCGTGTTTCTGGCTCCCCTGGTGGTGATCGGGGCGATCAAGGCCAAGGCGAACAACCGCAACGACGTCAAAGGCTGGCTGCCGGCCGAGTATCCGGAAACCCAGACCTACCGGTTTTTCCGCCAGAACTTCCAGGGCGAGGAGTTCATCCTCGTCAGCTGGGAGGGCTGCACGATGGCGGATCCCCGCCTGGAAATGCTGGCCCGGAAGCTGCTGCCGCCTCCGGAGGAGGCCTCCCGGATCGAACGGCCGCTGTATTTCAAGACCGCCCAGACCGGTCCCCGGGCCGTCGCGTTGATGGGCCAGGATCCCCTGAATCTTGAGCGGGAGGAGTCGGTGGCCCGGCTGACGGGAG
>JAUMAF010000070.1:0-37692 GCA_032117045.1 Pirellulales bacterium
CCCACGCCGATCTGCAGCGCACCCCCGGAATCGAGGTTGATCGTGCCGGTGCCGGAGATCGTGTTGCTGATCGTGAGGGAGCCGGACTGATTGACCTGCAGGGTCCCGTTGTCCACGACGTTGCCCATGACCGTAACGCCGTCGTTCAAGAGCACGGTATCGCCGGGGAGAGCGAGTCGTCAGTCGGCTGGAGCCGGGCCGTGCCCGAGGTGGTGCGGAAGCTTGGCGTGACCGAGCAGACCTACTACCGGTGGAAGTGAGAGTATGGCGGGCTACGGACGGACCAGGTGAAGCGGTGTCAGGCGGTCGAGCATGTGCGTGACATGCTCGGCCGCGATGAGGTGACCGAACGCCGTTCGAGTTCGCGCGGCGGGTAGATGGGCATGCCCATCTACCCGCCCTGTCTGGCTAACACCCTGGCTGGATCAGAGATGGGGGCAGGCTCACGCCCATGAGGTCTGTCGCATGAAAATTCGCCCTGCCGCTGCGAGCGTCTGCTTGCTCGTCTTCGCCGCGGCGATCCACGTCGCGCCAGGTCATGCCGCCCCGTTCAACGGGCTCGTCATCTTTGGCGACAGTCTGTCGGATCTCGGAAAGAACGCGATCGCGATGGGATCGACGGCGTCGCCGTCGTTCAATGTCACCCTGCAGAGCGAGATCACGTCGAACGCCTTCATCCCGACGTATCCCTATGCCACGTCGTTCCAGGACAGCAACGGCAACGTTTGGGCGTATCAGTTCGCGACGATGCTGGGGCCGGGCAGGGCGCCGCATTGATGGAGATCTCGCAGCCCTTGAGCATCTTTGCCCGCTCGGGCACGCGGTCGGGGGAGCCTGCCGGCCGTGGAATCATCTCCAAAATGGTACCCGCGCCACAGTCGCTGCCGAGCAGGGCCTTGGGGTTCAGCTTCGCCGATGCATCGATGATCGCCGTGACTTCGGCGTGGTAGACGGGGCAGCCGGTCAGGAGGACACGATGCTGTCCCCGGCCGATGATTTCGCCATCTTTGACAATCACCGCGCCGAACGGCCCGCCCCAGCCCTTCTCGCCGGACTCGATTGCGAGGCGGGTCGCCTCTTCAAGGGGGCGTGCCTGGTGCGTGGAAGCCGGGGGGCGAGAGACGTTCCGGGCGCGATCGCCATTCTGCCAGCCGTTGCATGAGCACGTAGAACACCGGCACGAAGAAGACCGCCAGCACCGTGGCGGCGACCATGCCGCCGAACACGGCCGTGCCCAGAGCCCGTCGGCTGGCAGCCCCCGCCCCGGTCGCATTCAAGAGCGGGACGATGCCGAGAATGAACGCGAACGAGGTCATCAGGATCGGCCTGAACCGTAGCCGTGATGCCTCGATCGCCGCCTCCGTGATCGAGCGGCCTTCGCCGCGGAGCTCCCGCGCAAACTCGACGATCAGGATCGCGTTTTTGCTTGCCAGCGCGATGATCAGCACGATCCCGATCTGGGTGTAAATGTTGTTGTCCATGCCCCGAGCCGCGACCGCTGCGACGGTGCCGAGCAGGGCCAGCGGCACCACCATGATCACCGCCGCCGGCATGAGCCAGCTCTCGTATTGAGCGGCGAGCACGAGATAGACCATCAGCACGGCCAGCGCGAAAACGTAGGCAGCCTGGGATCCGACCCGCTTCTCCTGGAAGGCCATGCCGGTCCACTCGAAGCCCATCGACGGCGGCAGTTGGCTGGCGGCGAGCTGCTCCATCAGCGCGATCGCCTCGCCGGAGCTGACTCCGGCCGCCGCGGCGCCGGTGATGGTGGCCGCGGGAGAGAGGTTGTATCGCGGCACGATCTGGGGCCCGAGTGTCTGGTGGACCGTGGCCAGCGTGCCGAGCGGGATCATGTCGCCGTTACGATTGCGGACCTCCAGTCGGCCGATGTCTTCTGGTCGCAGGCGAAACCGTTCATCGGCCTGCACCCGCACCTGGTAGGTCTTGCCGAACTTGTTGAAGTCGTTGACGTAGGCCGAGCCGAGCGAGGCCTGCATCGTATTGAAGATGGTGTCGAGGGGCACGCCGAGACTCTTGGCCTTCACGCGGTCGACGTCGACGAAGATCTGCGGCACACCCGCCCGAAACGTCGACTGCACGCCGGCCAGGCTCGTCTGGCCGCTCGCGGCGGCCACCATGTCGCCCACCACGTTCTGGAGCTCGGGGAGGCCCACGCCGATGCGGTCCTGGACCTTCATTTCGAAGCCCCCGGCCACTCCGAGCCCGCGGATGCCCGGTGGCGGAAACGCAAACACGACCGCCTCGTGGATCGACTGAAACCGCCCCATCAGCCCGCCAAGGATTCCGCCCTGGCTCCGAACGGGATCGGCCGCCCGTTCCGCGAACGGCTCGAAGGTGAGAAACATCGTGGCCGCGTTCGACGCGACCGCGGAGTCGAGCAGCGACATCCCCCCCAAAAGAAACCACGACTCGACCCCCGGCGTGTCTTGCAGGATGGCGTTGATCTGCCGCGTGACATTGCGGGTGCGTTCCTGGGATGCCGCGTCGGGCAGCTGAACGACGACGATGGCGTAGCCCTGGTCCTCCGTCGGTACGAAGCCTGTGGGCAGCCGCAGGAACCACCAGCCCGTGAAGGCGACGAGGCCGAGGAACAGCAGCATGACCACGGCCGTCTGCCGGACGGCGACGCGGACAACGGCCGTATACCCGGCCTCGCACCAGTCGTAGACACGATTGAAGCCACGGTAGAAGACGTTTTTCCGCTGGGGCGTCGGCCGGAGCCAGACGGCGCATTGAGCAGGCTTGAGAGTGACGGCGTTGACGGCGCTGATCAAGGCCGTCGCCGCGATCGTGAGGGCGAACTGCCGGTAGAGCTGGCCGGTGATGCCGCCGAGGAAGGCCGTCGGCAGAAACACGGCCAGAAGCACCAGCGTGATGCCAATGACTGGCCCGATCACTTCGCCCATCGCCTTGATCGTGGCCGTCTTGGGGTCGAGCCCGCCGCGGTCGATGTGATGAACGGCATTTTCGACGATCACGATCGCGTCGTCCACCACGATGCCAATCGCCAGCACGAGACCGAACAGGGTCAGCATGTTGATGGAGAATCCGAGCGCTGCCATTGCGGCGAAGGCTCCGATGAGCGTCACCGGCACGGTGGTGGCCGGAATCAGCGTGGCCCGCCAGTCCTGCAGAAAGACGAGGATTACCACGAGCACGAGCACGCCCGCTTCGAAGAGTGTTTTGTAGACCTCGTGGATCGATTCCTCGACGAAGAGGGTGGTGTCGAAGGGAATCCTTGCCTCGATGCCCTCCGGAAAGTCGTTTTCCAGACTGTGCACCATGTGCTTCACGCGGTCGGCGACCTGGAGGGCATTGGCTCCCGGAAGCTGGTAGACGAGCAGGCTGGCGGCGGGCAGCCCGCCGATCTCGCACCACTGGTCGTAGGTCTGGGCGCCAAGTTCGACGCGGGCGACGTCCCGAACCCTCGTCACCCGCATGCCCGACCGCTCGTCGTCGACGGTCTTGATGATGATGTCGCCGAACTCCGCCGGATCGGTGAGCCGGCCGCGCACCGAAACGTTGAACTGGAATCCCTGGTCCGGCGGGGCGGGCGCCTGGCCGATGCGTCCTGCGGCGACCTGCACGTTCTGCTCCCGGATCGCCGCCAGCACGTCTTCCATCGTGAGATTGCGGGCCTTGAGCGTGTCGGGATCGACCCAGATCCGCATGCCATAGGTGCCGCCGCCGATCACCTGCACGTCGCCCACGCCCGGCACACGGGCCAGAGCGTCTTTGACCCGCAAGGAGGCGAAGTTGCTCAGGTAGAGGTCGTCGTAGCGACCATCGGGTGCGAGGAGCGAGACGACGAGCGTGATGTTCGTGGACTGCTTCTTCGTGGTCACTCCCTGCCGTTGCACTTCCTGCGGCAGCCGGGGCATGGCGACGGCGACGCGGTTCTGCACCAATACCTGTGCCTCGTCGAGATCGGTGCCCACCTCGAAAGTCACCGTCAGGGTGTACGATCCGTCGCTGGAGCAGGTCGAGGCCATGGAGATCATGTCTTCGACGCCATTGATTTCCTGCTCGATCGGGCCGGCGACGGTATCCGACAGCACCTCGGCATTCGCGCCCGGGTAGACCGCCGCCACCTGCACCGTCGGTGGCGTGATCTCTGGATACTGCTCCACCGGCAGCGTCTGGAGCGCGACCGCGCCGACCAGAACGGTCACGATGGCGATCACGTTGGCGAAGATCGGCCGCTCGATGAAGAACGTCGAGAACACGACAGCACTCCTCGCTCAGTCGCCGGGCGGCGAGTCGCCGTCGGCTGTCGTCGCTCGAGCCGCGGCGGGCGTGGCAACCACACGAGCCCCTGGTCGGGCCCGCAGCAATCCCTCCACGATGATCGAGTCGCCGGCCGCGATTTCCCCGCTCACCACCCGCAGGTCGCCCATGGCGATGCCGATGCGAACAGGCCTGGAGCTCACGGTGCCATGAGCGTCGACCGCGAGGAGGTAATGCCCTGACTGATCGATGCCGAGTGCCCGCTCCGGCACGAGCAGCGCAGCGGGCATTTCGGCGACAGGAATCCGCATCCGCACGAACATGCCGGGGAGGAGTTGGCGATCCTCGTTGGCGAAGACCCCGCGAACCCGGATCGTGCCGGTGCTGGCATCGAATCCCGGATCGACGTAGTCGATGACACCTGTGCAGGGGTAGTCGTCCTGACTGGCGGAGCCGAGTTGCACCGGGATGCCGCGGCCCGCTTCCCCTGCGGCGCCGAGATGTCGCAACGCCGGCACCCGGAGGGCGTCGGTCTCGCTCAGCGTCGCATAGGCGTAGATCGGCGTGGTCTTCACGATCGTGGCGAGCACCGACGCCTGTCCGTCGCCGACGAGATTGCCGATGTCGAAGTTGACGCGACTGATTCGTCCATCGATCGGTGCCTGCATCCGGCAGTAGCCGAGGTTCAGTCGTGCCTCCTCGACGGCGATCCGCGCCGACTCCACATGGGCTCGCGCCGTCAGACCGGTCGTGTCGTAGGTGGCATTGGCCTGTTCGAGGTTTGCTCTGGCAGACTCGACCTCGGCGTCACGGGTCTTGAGGGTCGCCTGAGCCTGATCGAGCTCCGACTTCGTCGCGACCTGCCGCTGGTGTAAGCTGCTGACCCGCTGTTCTTCCTGCTGCGACAAGAGCAGTTGTGACTCGGCGAGGCGTACCTGAGCCTGTGCCACTTCACGGGCCTTCGACACGATGGCCTGCCGGAGCGCTGCTTCGGCCTCCTGCAGATGCGTCTCGGCGGCATGCAGCTGGATCCGAAACGGCTCCTCGTCGATCACGAACAGGAGCTGGCCGTGCTGCACCTCCACGCCTTCGACGAAGTGTCGCTCGTTGAGGAAGCCCTTGACGCGGGCCCGGATCTCGACGGTCTCCATGGGCTGGGCAAGCCCGGTGAACTCGAGATACTCCGTGACCGGCCGCTGGACCGGAGTGGTCACGGTCACCGCAGGGGGCGGTGGCGGCACGTAGGCGTTGGGCGCGCCGCAGCCCACGAGGCAGGTTACCGCCATGCTCAGCAGGGTCAGCGACGGCGGGACATGGGTGGAGCACATGGGTCGCCACCTAGCATAGTTCGCGCAGTGGCGGCCATGCCGTGACGGCCGGCGGATTCCCTATGACGGCTCAGGCCGACGACATGCTCGATCCGGTTCCCCGGACGCCACCGGCCTGCCCCCTGCTCACGTCAGGCAAGGTGCGAAAGGCCGGGAACGACGAATCGAGCCAGACGGCTCGGCTTCGGGAGCACTTCCAGGGAAACAAGCCCTGCGATCGTCACACGAACAGGGATCCCGTGCCGCTTCAACACGCCGAGGACGGGAAGCAACGATCCCACGGAGCGGCTCGATGCCCACGCCGACCGAAACGATGCAATCGCAACGGCAATTCCCGAATCAGCTGCGTCGATAACGACCGGGCGGCCATTCAGAGTTCCAGCGAGCCGCCCGGCCAAGATCAGTTTGGGTGCGTTCCCGTGTCCCGCGTGCGGATCTTCAGCGTGCCATGCAACACCCATTCGGCATGCTCGGCGGAGGCTCCGGTGCCGCTGGGAATCTTGATGTGCATGTTGTCGAACTCGTACGTGATCTCGGCACCACGACCGGTGAGGTTGTCGTAGAGACCGATCAAAAGATCAGGCCAGTTATTGGGTTGCTTGTCGGACACGGAGAAGACTCCAGGGAGGACGTCGATTGCATGAGACAGGAGTATAGGCCACGCACGGCATCGCGGGGAGCCGCGGAGCACCGGTGGTCTGCCGCTGCTGATTTCCCGTTGGCTTCTCCGCTTCGCTGCCACGATGGGATCGCGCAGTGCCCGGTCGGACCGGCGGCGGCAGACTATGATCCAAAGGGATCTCGTCCCCCGGCCCCCCTTCTTTGACCCCCTCGAGGATTCATGAACGACGCAGCCAGCCAGCCGGTCGTCGCCGGCGACACGGTCGCCGTGACCGGTGCCACAGGCTACGTCGGTGGTCGGCTCGTGCCGGCGCTCCTGGAAAAGGGATACCGGGTTCGCTGCCTGGTTCGGGAGCCACGGAAGCTCGACGCCCGGCCCTGGCGGCACCACGCGAATGTCGAGGTGGTCACGGGCGATCTCGCCGACACCGTGGCGGTGGCCACGGCCCTGCGGGGCTGCCGAGCGGCCTACTATCTCGTGCACTCGATGGTGGCGACTGGCGGCACCTATGCGGATTGCGACCGAGACCTCGCCGCCGGCTTCGCTCGCGCAGCCCGAGATGCCGGCCTGTCGCGGATCATCTATCTCGGTGGCCTCGGCGAGATGGGGCCGGACCTCAGCGAGCACCTCCGATCCCGGCGGCAGGTCGAGCAGGAACTCGCCTCATGCGGCGTGCCGGTGACCACCTTTCGGGCGGCGATGATCATCGGCGCCGGCTCGGCCTCGTTCGAGATCCTCCGTTACCTGGTCGAGCGGCTCCCGATCATGGTGACGCCCAAATGGGTGACCACCGAGTGCCAGCCGGTGGCGATCACCGATGTGCTGCACTGGCTCGTCCGCTGCCTCGAGGTGCCCGAGACCGCCGGCAAGACGCTCGAAATCGGCGGGCCCGACGTGATGCCCTACCGAGAGCTGATGCGGGTGATGGCCGAAGAGCTCGGCCTCCCTCGGCGGATCATCCTGCCGGTGCCCGTGCTGACGCCGCGGCTCAGCTCGCTCTGGATCAACCTCGTGACCCCGGTTTCCTACCGGATCGCCCGCCCGCTGGCGGAGGGACTGAAAAACCGCGTGGTCGTCACCGACGACACCACCCAGCGGCTCATGCCGCACCAGGCCCTTGGCGTGCGCGAGGCGATCCACCGGGCGAAGGTGAAGATCGATCAGCGCGCGGTGGAGACCCACTGGAGCGTGGCGGGGCCGGTGCCCGGAGATCCGTCCTGGGCCGGGGGCACTGTCTTCACCGACAAGCGGGTCGTCGATATCGAGGCCGATCCAGCCAGTGTCTACGCGGCAGTCTGCCGGATTGGAGGGGGCAACGGCTGGTACGCCGGCGACGTGCTTTGGCAACTGCGTGGCTGGCTCGACAAGCTCGTGGGCGGGCCGGGGTTGCGGCGAGGTCGGCGACATCCGGAGATGGTGGAGTTTGGGGAGGCGCTCGACTTCTGGCGGGTGGTGGGCATCGACCGCGACCGATCGCTGTCGCTGAGAGCCGAGATGAAGCTGCCGGGTGAGGCCCAGCTCGACTTCGCGATCGAAGAGAGCGAAGCCCGCTCGGAGCCGCCGCTCACCCGGCTGGTGATGACTGCCCGCTTCCGTCCCCGAGGGCTCCTCGGTCTTCTCTACTGGTACGCCGTCGTGCCGCTCCACGAACTGGTCTTCGGGGGCATGCTCCGGGGAATCCAGAAGACGGCCGAGGCGATGCATCGCACGAAACTCCTGGCCAGCGGCAAGCCCCAGTCGCAGGAAGCCGCTCCAGGCTACGGCCGCGCTCGTCTCTGGCTGGGAATGAGCGGTGTGGGCACGCTGGTCGTGCTGGCTGCCGTGGGGCTGGCGCTCGGACTGCCGGCCCGGGTCCTTCCCGCTGCCGGCGGGCCGCTCAGGGGCCAACTCGCGGGGCTCGCCGCCTTCGTGCTGGCCTACGCGGCCGTTCACATTCCCTTCGATCTCTTCGGTGGCTATCTCTTGCCGCGGTGGTATGGGCGTCGGCATCCGCCTCTGGGACTGTTCTTCGCGAGGCTGGCCCGGGGAGTGGGCGTGCACGCCGCGGTTCTGTTTGGGACGGCGGCCGTGCTGCTCCTCGCCGGGAGAGCCGGCGGCGCGCTGGGCGTGATCGTGGCAGGAGCGACGGTCATGCTTGCGCTGCTGCGGGGGCGAATCCCGCTGGCGACCGCCATGGCCCGGCTCGAACTCACGCCGAGTTTGCCGATTCTCGACGACGAGCCAATCCCCAGGGACACATCGGCCACGACGATGCTGCCGACCTACATGGGCGAATCCGACGACGAGGGCTTCACCGGGGCGGTCGTGGGTGTGCTGCAGCCACGGTTTCACCTGCTGCCGATGCGGTGGCGCGAGGGGCTCGATCCCCAGGCCTTCGCCATGGCCGTGCGGCGGCGGCAGATGGCCGTGCAGACCGGGGAATGGTGGCGGGGTCGGATGCTGGCAATCGGCTTCACGCTCCTCGGCGTTGCCCTGACGGCACTCATCATCGGGGATCGCCGGCTGGCCACGGCCGAGGGGATCGTGAGCTACAGCCTCGTGTTCACGCTCTGGTCGTTTCTGGGTCTGCTCACGCTCCCCACGCCCAGCCGCCGCGGCGTGGCCGTGGTGGACCAGAGCCTGCTGGCGGCCGGCTGTCGTCGTGAGGTGATGGCGCGGACGATCGAGATGCTCGACGACCTCCAAGACCGCGAGCGGCAGCGGAGCTCTCTCGTCGAGATGATCTTTCATCCGGTGCCGAGCGTTGAGTCGCGGCTCCGTGGCCCCCGTGCTGCCGGCGTGACGGGCTCTTGGGATGCCGCCCGTTCCGCGGTGTATCTGAGCGCTTCGGGCCTCGGACTCTTGGGTCGGGCGGTTCACTGCAACTGCGGCCGCCCGTCACTCTGGGCTTTTTTGCCGATCGACTAATACGGCCCCCACGTGATCCTCGCGCGTCCGTCTGTCCAAGCCCAACGCCGTGAGGCGTGGGGTGGGGCTTGAGACGAGCCTGAGTTCAGCCGTTCTTGCCCGCGGCCTCACGGCCGGTCGGCTTCCACCAGCCAAGCAGTCGAGCGCAAGGCTCACGTGTGACCTATAGAAGCCCCGCTCAGGAGCCTCGCCCTCTGCCTAACGGCCGCCTGTGGACTGGCCCACGTGGCCGGCTCGGCGGCGACGATCGTGACGATGTCGGCCGCCGGCGATTCTGACCTGCGGCATCCTGATCATGGTCGGGCTGTGAGCGGTCAGAAGATCGCCATGTATTGGGCCTGGATGGCCGTTCCGGTATAGCCGGCCCGATAGGGATAGAGGTAGTTCTGGGCCGGCGAACTGTCGATCCAGAGTCCCTCGAGCGTGAGCCGGCTCTGCCGTGTCTTGTGGAGATACCAGTTGAGGCCGCCGCCATATTCCGCCGCCGATCCGTAGGGTCCGGTCAGAGCGCTCGACCGGCCGTAGACCTCGTAGGTCCGGGGCACGAAACACCAGCCCACGAAGACATTGCCGCCGTGGTCGAAGAGGCTGCTTCTTGAGAACGATCCCGTGCCGCGAAAGTCGTTCAGTAGCCGCCAGGAATATTCGGCGAAGGCCGACCAGCCGCGATACTTCCAGCCCACGTCCACGGTGGCCAGGTGATAGTTGAAGCGATTCACCTGAGAATCCGGACCAAGTGCGCCCTCCTCGGCGAGCGGCGTGCCATCAGAGAGACGGACGATCGTGTTTTCAGGATTCGCAAAGGCGATGTTTTCGGCGAGCAGGCGAGCCGGGCTCCTGGCAAACACGCCGCTGGTGCCGATCCGGATCGCCGGCCTCCGGTGATGTTCCATGTCGGAGTAGCCCAGGCCGAACGGCCCGAGCGGCTCCCACCAGGTGTTGCCGGCCCAGGCCATCGCGGTGCCTTCGCGGAAGATGCCCGCGGCGCCCCCGTCGATGCCGTTGTAGACGCCCGCCTGATAAAAGAGCGTGTTGTCGAAGAGTGCCCCGTTCGACATGAAGCCCGGGCTGTAGGACGGCCGCATGAAGGTGTTGACCATGCTGCGGTCCACCCCCATCGGCCACATCGACGACATGATCCACTCGCGGGTGCCCGGCACCTGTGTGACGCCGATGCCCACCTTCACGTCTTTGGTCACCGCCCAGCCCACGAAACCGACCGGTGCCACCGTGACGAGCAGGCCGGCGTTGGTGGAGCCGAAGAGAGCGATGTTGTAGACCGCCTGCGGGTGGCCGATGTAGCCCTGCCACTGGAGATAGATGCGGTTCAGGTTGAACTCGTTCTCGTTGTTCACGGGCAGCACGTTGCCCGCCGAGTCGGTCCAGGAGGTGACACCCCGGGCGAGCTCGAGCCACCGCCCCTGGAGGTAGGCATTCATGGCCAGCGCGAAGGGAAACCCGCTCTCGCCCGG
The DNA here is from genome assembly GCA_032117045.1 of Pirellulales bacterium. Classification (GTDB taxonomy): domain Bacteria; phylum Planctomycetota; class Planctomycetia; order Pirellulales; family UBA1268; genus QWPN01. Next base: position 10,578 of record JAUMAF010000070.1, read on the forward strand.
CTTGGTGGCATGCAGCACGAGGCCTTTCGGCGGCAGAAAGTCGGTGGCGGGGATATACCGCGGCCTGGGAATGCCGGCGAGTTTGGCATCGACGGCCCGCGCGACCGCCGCATCGACTTCCGCACGGAAGAGCGCTGCGATCTCCGGGTCGTCAAGAAGCGACGGCGGCGACTCGGCCATCGAGTCGGCGACGAGTGGCTGGTCCACCGTTGCCGCAACCTGGCCCTCGGTCGCGAGATCGCTCACCGACGAGTGGGCATTGGGACCATCCTGGCCACACGACGAGGCGAAGCCGAGGAGGCAGACGAGCATCGTGACCACGGCTGCTCCGACGAGCGACCGTGACGACCTCCAACGATCTGCCAGCGGACACGTCACGACCTCAGCGGCTCCGGAGGCGGGCGGCACGCGGCCCGAGTTTCGGCTCGATGGCCGGGAGGGAACGAAATGTCCCTCATGGCGTCAAGGGAGCCGTGGCCGCCGCCCTCCGGCTGTGGCTCTCGTCCAACGCCAACGGTGACTGGGCAAGATGCGGTGTCGGTGGAGCCGGAGGCCAGGCAACCCAGGGTGGCCGCCGGCAGGGATCGTGCCGGCGGCCATCTGGGATGTGTCCATTGTCAGTCGAGCGACGAGATGACCTCGCCGTCGCGGGGATCGACAGAGCTGGCGGACCGTCTGCGCGTCGAGCGTGTCGCTGAAAAACCGCACGCTCCCGTCGGCCAGTCCGGCCGCCACGAGGCCGCCCACAGGGGTGCTGAACGGCTCGTCGTTCGGGCCGCAGCTGTCGGTCGGCCAGGTGCAGGTGGCTGGCCCACCGAGCGGATTCTTGTTGTTGTTGAGGATTGGCTGGGTGTGGGTTTCGGTCTCCTCGTTGGGCGGGCCCGAGACGCCGCTCGAGTTGTCGGGATCGGCCCAGCGATTCGGAACCGTCTTGTTGCTCGGCATGTCAGTTCCGGCGGGTGCCGGAATATGCCCACGCAGCCCGAGCCAACCATGAGCGTCGCGAGAGGAATCGGTGAGCGAACGACGAGGATCAAGTGGAGGCAGTATTACGACGCCGTTGCAGGCGTTGCGACCCCTCGGATCACTGATTTCGGGCGTCGGCCCGGCGGGGTCGTGGGCCCGACGAGCGCCCGAATCGCCTCGACGAGCATCACGGCGGCGAGCGCGAGCAGCACCACGCCCGCCCACGGCACCGGATCGGCGGGGATCACCCAGCCGCCGTCGGCACGAAACCGCGGCAGCGTCATCGAGAACAAGGCCCACGTGCTCATCGCATACATGAAGGCCGTGGGCAGGCCGGTCACGAGCCAGACCCACATCTCCCGCCGTGTCCGCCAGAGCCAGACGGTGATCCCGAGGAGCGTGAGGGCCGCGAGGAGCTGGTTGCTCGCCCCGAACAGATTCCAGAACAGCTTCCAAGCGGGCACGGCGTTGCCATTGGCGTCGAGATTCGGCCGCAAGAGGAAGATGAGCGGCACGCCCGCCGTGAGGCCCGTGCCCAGCCAGCCGCCCACGCGGCCCTGAAGCCCGGTGAGTTCCTGCACGATGTAGCGGCCGAGCCTGGTGCAGACGTCGAGGGTGTCGTAGACGAAGGTGGTGAAGGCCATCAGCGCGAACGACACGCCGATCGTCGCCGGCACGCCGAGAATCTCGAGAAACTGTCCCATGCCGAGGGCGTAGACGAAGTTGGGCGATTGCTTCGTGAGCGGACTGTCGCTGGCGAGCACCATCACGCAGCACAGGCTCACGACCGCAACCATCGCCTCCAGAAGCATCGTGCCGTAGCCGATCGGCCGGGCGTCGGTCTCCCGGCGGAGCTGCTTGCTGGTGGTGCCCGAGGCGATCAGCGAGTGAAATCCGGAGCAGGCGCCGCAGGCGATCGTGATGAACAGCATCGGCACCACACTCTGCCCGTTGGCCGCCTGCCAGCCGGTGAAGGCCGGATAGCGAATCGTCGCGTCTCCTCCGAAGACGCCAGCCAGCGCGCTGTCGCTCACGATCAGGCCGATCGCGGCTCCCGCCAGGGCCACATAGAGGAAGCAGCCGCCGAGATGGCCCCGCGGCTGGAGCAGGAGCCACATCGGCACCATCGCCGCCACCAGGCAATAGCCGAGCAGCAAGACACCCCAGATCTTCTGCGCGGTCACGTCACTGACGTGCAGTGCGTGACCAAGGTCGAAGGGAATCTTCTGGCCTCCCCAGATCGCCACGCCGACGAGCGGCAGGAAGATCGCCGTCGCGAGCCAGAGCGGCATCCGGGCATGCCGCATGCAGAGCCCCATGATCACCGGCAGCGCGAGGTAGAGCAGGCTCGACGTGGCGATCCCCCCTCCCGAAACGCTTTCACCGTTCTCGAGCACCTGCCGACCCACGAAGCTCTGGGCCGTGATGTCGGTGAAGGCCACGATGATGTAGACCAGCGCGATCCAGACGAAGGCCAGGAAGAGCACGTAGGCGCGGCGGCTCATGTGGTCTCGGACCACCTCGGCGATCGAACGTGCCTTGTGGCGGATGGAGGCCACGAGCGCCGCGAAGTCGTGCACGCCCCCGATGAAGATGCTCCCGACGACGATCCAGATGAGCGCCGGCAGCCAGCCGAACGCGACGCCCGCGAGGATCGGCCCCACGATCGGCCCCGCGGCCGCGATCGCCGAGAAATGCTGCCCCAGCAGGAGTTGCGGCGGGATCGGCTCGTAGTCGACGTCGTCGCGAAGCGTGACGGCCGGCGTGGGGGCGTCGGGATCGAGACGGAAGAGCCTGGCGAGGAGGCCGCCGTAGAGCCGGTAGGCAACGAGCAGGATGGCGGCCGTCGGCAGGAGGACGGCGAGGAGGCTCATGGTGGGCCGGCTCCGGAGATTGGAGGGACGGGTTTTCCCGCCCGACGAGAACGGGTACATCATGCCTGTTCTGCGGGCGGCCGTCGATGCGGTCAGACCGCCTGCCACCTTCCGGGAGCCGAACCATGTCGTCCTTGCTCGAAAGCCTCGTGATCATCGGCAGTGGCCCCGCCGGCTGGTCCGCCGCCACCTATGCCGCCCGCGCCCAGCTCAAGCCGCTCGTCTACGAGGGGGCGATCTCGGAGAAGAACAGGATGGCGGGCACGCTGCCGCTCGGTCAACTCTCGCTCACCAGCGAGGTCGAGAACTACGCCGGTTTTCCGCATGGGAATCTGGGCGGCTTCCTCGACTCCGCGCTCCCGAAAGAGCGGCGGATGATGATGGCTCCGCACGAGGGGCAGGGCGTGACCGGCCCCGAGCTCATGGAGCTGATGCGGCAGCAGGCGGTCAACTTCGGCACGCGGATCGTGACCGACGACATCGTCACAGTCGATTTCTCGAAGCGGCCCTTCATGCTCCAGCCGGCCGAGGGCCCCGCGGTGCATGCGAAGTGCGTGATCGTGGCCACGGGCGCCAGCGCCAACTGGCTCGGGCTGCCGAGCGAGGAGAAGTTCAAGAATCGCGGCGTGAGCGCCTGCGCCGTCTGCGACGGGGCGCTGCCACGGTTTCGCAACAGGCCGATCGTCGTGGTCGGCGGCGGCGACTCGGCCGTGGAGGAGGCGACCTATCTCTCCAAATTCGCGAGCACGGTGCACCTCGTTCATCGCCGCGGCGAACTCCGCGCCAGCAAGATCATGGCCACGAGAGCGTTGGAAAACCCGAAGATCACAATTCACTTCAACTCCGGGCTGGCCGAGGTTCTCGGCGACGATACGGCCGGGGTGACGGGAGTCAGGCTCGTGGACACGGTCGATCCGAGCCGGGAGAAGACGCTCGATGCCGCGGGGGTGTTTCTCGCGATCGGCCACACGCCCAACACGGCGTTCCTCGACGGCCAACTCGAACTCACGCCCAAGAAATACATCGTCTGGAAGCAGCATTTCCGCACCGCCACGAGCGTGGAGGGGGTGTTTGCGGCGGGCGACGTCGCCGACGACTACTATCGTCAGGCGATCTCGGCCGCGGGCACCGGCTGCATGTCGGCCCTCGACGCCGAGCGCTGGCTGGCCGAACAGGGCGAACACTGATCCCATGAGCCGCAGACCCACGATCGGCATCCTGACTGGGGGTGGTGACTGCCCCGGCCTCAACGCCGTGATCCGCGCGGCGACGAAATCGGCCGTCCGGATGGGCTACGACTGCGTGGGATTTCTCCGCGGGTACGAGGGACTGGTCGAGCCCGTGAGCTACATGCCGCTCGACGCCCACAACACCGCGGGCATCCTGCTGCAGGGCGGCACGATCCTGGGATCGACCAACAAGGGGCGATTTTCCGCGCTCGTCGGCGAAGGCACGCGGGTGCGGATCGATCCCGACCTGCTCGCGCAGTCGGCCGCCACGGTGAAGCAGTTCGGACTCACCGGCCTGATCTGCGTGGGGGGTGACGGGTCGCTCGGCATCGCCCAGCAACTCTACGAGCACGGCATCCCCGTTGTCGGGGTGCCCAAGACGATCGACAACGATATCGGCGCGACGGCCTTCACGTTTGGATTCGACTCGGCGGTGGCCACCGCGACCGACGCGCTCGATCGGCTGCACACGACGGCTGCGAGCCACGAACGGATCATGGTGCTCGAGGTGATGGGGCGTCACGCCGGTTGGATCGCGCTGCATGCGGGGATCGCCGGTGGCGGTGACGTGATCCTCCTGCCGGAAATTCCCTGGACATTCGAGGGAGTGTGCCGAAAGATCGCCCAGCGAGAGAGCGAGGGCAAGCGGTTCACGCTCGTCGTCGTGGCCGAGGGCGCCCATCTTCCTAGCGGCGGCCTCGTGCACGACGGCGGCCGTGGACATGGGCAGGTGAAACTCGGAGGGATCGGCGAGATCGTCACGGCGGAGATCGCGGCACGGCTCGATCGCGAGACCCGCACCGTCGTGCTCGGCCACCTGCAACGCGGTGGAACGCCCACTGCCTTCGACCGCATGCTGGCGACCGAATTCGGCGCCCATGCCGTCAGACTCGTGCATGAGGGGCGATTCGGCCACATGGTCTGCTACCGCCCGCCCGACATCGCCAGCGTGCCGATCGCGGAGGCCATCGGGCAGCTCTCTACCGTCGATCCTCGCGGTTCGGCCGTGCAGGCAGCCAGGGCGCTTGGCATCGGCTTCGGGGATGACGAGGATGGAGAGCCGTTCGCAGGGTGACGGGGCGAGGGATCGGGCAGACGGTCAGGCAACGCAGGGAGCATGGTTCATGGCTGAATCGAGTGGCGGCGGCAAGGTGTCGAGTGTGATGCATGAACTGCGTGTCTTCCCGCCCCCCGCGGAGTTTTCCGCGCGGGCACGGATCGGGTCGCTCGAGGACTACCAGCGGCTCTATGACGAGGCCGCCCGCGACCCCGAGGGCTTCTGGCACGCCCGCGGGCAGCAGCTGCCGTGGATGCGGCCCTACGACCGTGTGCTCGACTGGCAGCCGCCATATGCGAAGTGGTTCGTGGGGGGGCAGACCAACGCCTCGGCCGCCTGTCTCGACCAGCAGATCGCCGCCGGCCGCGGCGACAAGCCGGCGATCGTCTGGGTCGGTGAGCCGACCGGCGAGCGGCGGACACTCACCTACCGCGAACTGCATGCCGAGGTCTGCCGATTCGCCGCCGGCCTGACAACGCTCGGCGTGAAGCAGGGAGATGTCGTCTCGATCTACATGCCAATGACGCCGGAGCTGGTGATCGCGATGCTGGCTTGCGCCCGGATCGGTGCGGTGCACTCGGTGATCTTCGGCGGCTTTTCCAGCGAGGCGATCGCCGACCGCAACCACGATGCCCAGGCCGTGGCGGTGATCACGGCCGACGGCGGCTGGCGGCGGGGCTCGCAGCTGCCGCTCAAGAAAAATGTCGATGCGGCGCTCGCCTCGACGTCGCACCCGCCCACGACCGTCAAGCACGTGGTGGTGCTGAAGCGCACCGGCCAGCCCGTGGAGATGGTGCCAGGCCGCGACCTCTGGTGGCACGATCTCGTCGAGGGACTGCCGGCCGACACGCCGCCAGCAGCGCTCGATTCCGAGGCCCCGCTCTTCATCCTCTATACCAGCGGCTCGACCGGGAAGCCGAAGGGCATCAAGCACACGACGGCGGGCTATGTGCTCTGGGCCAAGACCACGGCCGAGTGGGTGTTTGATCTCCAGGAGGACGACCTCTTCTGGTGCACGGCCGACTGCGGCTGGATCACCGGCCACAGTTATGTCACCTACGGCCCGCTGGCCGCCGGGGCGAGCATCCTGATCTACGAGGGCGCCCCCAACGCGCCCCACGAGGGTCGCTTCTGGGAGATCATCGAGCAGGAGAAGCCGACGATCTTCTACACCGCCCCCACCGCGATCCGCTCCTTCATGAAGTGGGGCATGCAGCACATCGACGGCCGCGACCTGTCGAGCCTGCGGCTGCTCGGCACGGTTGGCGAGGGCATCAATCCCGAGGCCTGGATCTGGTACCACGAGGTGATCGGCGGCAAGCGATGCCCGATCGTCGACACGTGGTGGCAGACCGAGACAGGCGGGATCATGATGAGCCCGTTGCCGGGATGCACGCCCACCAAGCCCGGAAGCTGCACCCTGCCGCTGCCCGGCGTGGTGCCGCAGATCGTCGATGCGGCGGGCGAGCCGGTCGAGCAGGGCGAAGGGGGCTGGCTCGTGATGCAACAGCCCTGGCCGGGGATGCTCCGCGGCATCTGGGGCGACGAGGCCCGGTTTGCCGAGACCTACTGGTCGAAGGTGCCTGGGAAGTATCTCGCGGGGGACAATGCCCGCCAGGATGCCGACGGCTATTACTGGATCATGGGCCGGATCGACGACGTGCTCAACGTCGCCGGCCACCGGCTCTCGACGATCGAGATCGAAAGCGCGCTGGTGAGCCATCCGGCGGTCGCCGAGGCGGCGGCCGTGGGGCGGCCGCACGACGTGAAGGGGGAAGCGGTGGCGGTGTTCGTCACGCTGCGGGCGGGCGAGCCGAACGACGCCCTCAAGGACGTGCTGCGGAAGCATGTCCGCCACCAGATCGGCGCGTTGGCCGCCCCGGACGACATTCATTTCACGACCGCCCTGCCCAAGACCCGCAGCGGCAAGATCATGCGGCGGCTCCTCCGCGACATCGCCGCGGGCAAAGAGACCGTGGGCGACACGACCACGCTCGAGGACTACACCGTGCTGGCGACGATCCGCGGCAACGACGAATGAAAGCGCCGGCCCGGCGATCTATACTCGCCGGCTGATGACCGACTCCGCGATCACCCGCCCGGCGCCCGAACTGCTCGCGCCCGCGGGCGATTGGGACTGCGTCCGCGCCGCGATCGAGAACGGGGCCGATGCGGTTTACTTTGGCCTCGAGACCGGCTTCAACGCCCGCGCCCGGGCGACCAACTTCGCGCTGGCCGACCTTCCCCGGCTGATGCACATGCTGCATCTCCGCGGACTCAAGGGCTATGCCACCCTCAACACGCTGGTGTTCAGCGACGAGGTGAAGGAGTTTGCCCGAGTCGTCGAGGCGGTGGCGGCGGCGGGCGTCGACGCGGTGCTCGTGCAGGATGTCGGTGCGGCGCTGTTGATCCGCGACCTCGTCCCGAACCTGTCGCTGCATGCCTCCACGCAGATGACGCTCACGAGCGCCGAAACGATCGCATTGGCGGAGGAACTGGGCATGGACCGCGTGGTCGTGGCCCGGGAGCTGTCGATTGACGAGATCGCGACGATCCGCCGGCAGACGGCCATGCCGCTCGAAGTGTTCGTGCACGGGGCCCTGTGCGTGGCCTATTCCGGCCAGTGTCTGACGAGCGAATCACTCGGCGGCCGCAGCGCCAATCGCGGGCAGTGCGCCCAGGCCTGCCGGCTCCCGTACGACCTCGTCTGCGATGGCAAGCACATCGACCTCGGTCCGCAGAACTACCTGCTCTCGCCGCAGGACCTCGCGGCCTACGCACTCGCCCCCGACCTGATCGAGGCGGGCGTGGCGTCGTTCAAGATCGAGGGGCGGCTCAAGACGCCAGAATATGTCGCCAACATCACCCGGCACTACCGCCAGGCGATCGATACGGCCATGGCCGGCCGGCCCGTCGCGTTCACGCCCCGCGACGTCGAGGAGATGGAGCTTTCCTTCTCCCGCGGGTTTTCCCCCGGCTGGCTTCACGGCTGCGACCACAAGATGCTCGTGCCGGCCACGTCGAGCGCGAAACGCGGGGTGCGGCTCGGGACGGTCGCGGAGGTTCGCCGCGATCGGATCGCGGTCGATCTCGTGGCAGGCGTGAAGCGGGGTGACGGCGTGGCCTTCGACTGCGGCACGACCGGTGACGACGCGGCCGGGGGGCGTGTCTACGAGGTGTTTGACCGCGGGCGGTCGCTGACTGAGTCGATTGCGACCGGCCGCGTGGAGCTCGCGTTTGCCCGTGGAGCCTTCGACCTCGCCCGGATCAAGCCCGGCCAGAGCGTCTGGAAAACCGATGATCAAGAACTGACATCCCGGCTACGAAAGTCGTTTTCCGGAGACGAACTCCGGCGGCGTCAGCCCGTGGATCTGCACGTGACCGTCATCGCGGGCCAGCCCGTCCGCGTCACCGCGACCACCGCCTCGGGGGCGACGTGTGGGGTGGTCTCGGGGGAGCCTGCCCGCGTGGCGACGAAGCATCCGCTCTCGATCGACACGCTCCGCGACCAGTTGGGCCGCCTTGGCGGCACGCCCTTCGAGCTCCGTGAGCTGTCGGCCGACATTGCCGGTGGGCCGATGGTGCCCTTCAGTGTGCTCGGCACGTTGCGGCACGATCTCGTGTCGGCCCTCGAGAAGGCCGCCGCGGCGCATGTTTCTGCCGCCACGAATTCCAGCGGGCGACCGCGGGCCATCGAGACCACTTCCGATCGAGCGGGCTCCGCAACGACCCTTCCCGTGCTGCACGTGCTGGTCCGCTCGCTCGAGCAGCTGCGGCGGGTGCTCGAACTCGGTGAACGGCGAGTGTATGCCGACTTCGCCGACATCCGGCAGTACGGCGATGCGGTCGATCGCTGTCGGGCGGCAGGGGCCGCGATCCACCTGGCCACTCCGCGGATTCAGAAGCCGGACGAACTGGGCATCTTTCGGCTGCTGGCCAAGCAGGCCCCGGACGGCCTGCTCATCCGCAACTGGGCGGCCTTGCGGTTTTTCCGAGAGGCGGGCCTCGCCGTGATCGGCGATTTCTCGCTCAACGTCACCAACGAGCTCACGGCCGGGTTCTTCGCACGTGCCGGATGCGCACGGGTGACGGCCTCGTATGACTGCAATCGAGAGCAGCTGCTGGGGCTCGTCGCCGCGACGTCTCCGGACCGTCTGGAAGTGGTCGTCCATCAGCACATGCCGATGTTTCACATGGAGCACTGCGTGTTTTGCGCCGTGCTCTCCCCCGGCACCAACAAGACCAACTGCGGCCGTCCCTGCGACGACCATGTCGTCAAGCTTCGCGATCGGATCGGCGTCGAGCATCCCTTGACGGCCGACGTCGGCTGCCGCAACACGCTCTGGAGCGGCGTGCCGCAGAGCGGCGCCGAGGCCGTGCCCGCGATGCTTGCCCGAGGCGTGCGGCACTTCCGCGTCGAGTTGCTCGACGAGTCTGAGGCGGAGATCGCCGGTGTGATCGAGGCCTACCGAGGCCTGCTCGCCGGCCGCACTACCGGCCGCGACGTCTGGACGGCGCTCAACGCCGCCAACCGCGTGGGCGTGACCCGCGGCACGCTCGAGGCGAAGCGCGACCCTCTCGCCATCATCTGAACGGAAGACGCCGGCTGGAAAACGAGCCGGCCCGGATCGGCGGGGCCGATCCGGGCCGGAGTTTCGAGCGTCTCGAGCGACCGTCGTCGCGGACTACTTCGACATCTTCGTCAGCGTCTCGACCATCGGGCCGACGACCGGGCCGAGGATGTCCTTGACGCCTGGGATCGCCATCACGGTGTCGATCACCTTCGAAAGCATGCCGAGGTTCTGGCCGATGAAGGCCGAGAACGCCGACTTCTCCTCCTCGGGCAGCTTGCCAGCCTCATCCTCGAGCGAGGTGAGCATCGGGGAGAGCTTCTCGAGTTCCGGCACCGCGAACTTCGCCGTCTCCTCGTTGGTGATGCCCTTGAGCACGCCGCCCAGACCGCCGAAGAGTTCGGTGGCGTTCTTGCCGATCCGGACCGCTTCGAGGAACTTGGGGTCGATCGAGATCGTGTCGACGACGGTGTCGACGACGTCCTTGCCCTTCCGCTCGATGATCTCGTCCTCGCGGACGGTCATCGGGCCGACTTTCCGCTCGGTTTCGATCACGGCGACGTCCTCCTGGTTGGCCTTGTTCTGGTTCCAGAGGTACCAGCCGAGGCCAAGCGCACCGAGGGCGAGCAGCGGCAGGAGCCAGCCGGGAAGGCCGGCCGGCTGCGGCTCGTGGGAGTGGCTGCCGCCGTGGCGGGCCGGCTCACTCGGGCGACCGCTGACCGAGCCGAAGTCGCCGAGCGACAAGCCCCTCGGCAGCGCGTTGCGGATGTTGCCCGACTGCTCAGAGAACAGCCGCGAGACGCTCGCGGCGTCGGGCTTGCCCGTGAACTGCTTCGCGACCATGCCGAGCACCATCGGGGCCAGGTAGGTCAGGAGCGTCTTCATGATTCCGGGCTGCATGCCGGCGAACTGGGCGATCGTGCCGACGAGGCTCGACATCGCGTTGCCGCCGCCAAGCAGCGAAGTCAGGAGGTTGCCACCGAGGCTGCTCACGCCCGAGGCCTGGCTGCCGCCCAAGAGGCCGGCGAGGTTGCCGAGCATGCCGAGGTCGAGGCCGCCCATCGCCTTCGCGAGCTGGTCGGCGCCGCTGTTGGTGCCCGCCATTTTGGCGAACACGTTCAGGAGCGCGGGCACGGCCGCGCTGGTGGCGGTCTTGGTCTGCGACTCGTTGGCGCCGATGAGGCCACCAAGCTTGCCAAGGACATCGGGGGTCAGTTGGCTCGAGATCAGATCAGCGATATTCATCAGTCATCTCCAGAAGGGAAGAACACACCAGGAACCATGAAAGTCATCGTTGCATCCTCCACGGTGAAGGACGCGAACGGGTCGGCTCCTCGCCGACCACAGGCGTGAGGCCGTGGAGGGACAGTTTTTGTAGTTGCTCTCAGCAGTACCCGCAACAAACCCGTGAAAACCCCGCAATCGGCAGATCCCCACCCAGAGGGTCGGGTCGACCAAAACGGACAAAACCATCGGGAAGGCTACCAGTACACATAGTGCAGAAACCGTTCGCGGTCGGGGTCGGGCAGGGATTCCACGGCGGGAATCACCCAGCGGTTTTCCTCGGTGTCGATCAGCATCTTGCCGCTGGCACCAAAGTCGAAGGCCTGGCTCTGCGTCCAGCGGGTCGTGAAGCCTCCGCGGCCGGCAGCGGTCTCGACATCGAAATCGAGATAGCCATGGACGAGCCTGACCTCATGGACACGGCGGATCTCGCGGATGAGTGACCGCCGCGCCAGCGCGACTCGCACGACGTCGCGATCCTCTTCCGGCCATGACTCGAGCGACCGGATCATGCCGAGCTCGATCTCGTCGCCCGCGTCGTCCCAGCCGCGCACGGAGAGATACGCCTCCGGGTGGGTCGCCGGGAAGGTGCGGATGATGAAGATGCCGGCCGCGTGGTGGCCGGCGACGTCGCGCATCTCGATCCGCTCCTGTTCGCCGAGTGCGAAGCGATGCACGGCAGGGTCGAGCCAGGTGATCCCGATGCCACCGGCCTGGTCACTGGCGTCATTCTTTGGTGGGTTGTCACCATTGACTGGGACCGGGGACGTGGCTGGGACCGGGGAGGTGGTGTTGAGCTCCTCCTCGGCGAGGAGCGTGTCGACGGTCGGCTGCTTCGTGACCTGGGTCTGGATCCGCACGAGCCGGGCGTAGATGCCGTCCGCCGCGAGGAGCTCGGCGTGCGTGCCCTGCTCGGCCAGCCGGCCGCGGTCGAAGGCGAGGATGCGGTCGGCGTTGCGGAGCGTCGAAAGCCGATGGGCGATCGCGATCGTGGTGCGACCGCGAACGAGCACGGCGAGAGCCTCCTGGATCGCCTTCTCGGCCTCTGCGTCGATGTTGCTCGTGGCCTCGTCGAGGACGAGGATCCGCGGATCGTAGAGGAGCGTGCGGGCGATCGAGAGTCGCTGCTTCTCGCCGCCGGAAAGGCCCGCGCCGTGCTCGCCAAGCAGCGTCTCGTAGGCCAGCGGCTGACGGCAGAGAAAATCGTGGGCCCCGGCGGCCTTGGCAGTGGCGAGCCCCTGCTCGATCGTCGCCTGCGGTCGCCCGTAGGAGAGGTTTTTCCAGATCGTGCCGCGGAACAGAAATGAATCCTGAAACACGACGCCGAGCTTCTCGCGGAGGTCGTGGGTGGAGAGTCGGCGGATGTCGTGGCCATCGACCGTGATCCGACCCTCCTGCACGTCGTGAAACCGGGCGAGCAGGCTGACGAGCGTGGTCTTTCCCGAACCCGATCGGCCGACGATGCCCACCATCTCGCCGGGAGCCACCGTGAAGGAGACGTCGTGCAGCACCGGCTGGTTGCGGTCATAGCCAAACGTCACGTTCTCGAACCGGATCTCGCCCCGGGCGTCGGTCCACGGCTCCGCGGCCGTCGGCTCGTCGATCAGCGCGGGCGTGTCGAGGAGTTCGAGCACCCGCTTGCTGCCCGAGAGGAAGCTAGTGAGCCAGGTCGTGAAGTTGGAGAGGGCGCCCAGGGGCGCGTAGAACATGGCCAGGTAGGCCAGGAAGGCGATCAGCTGACCGAGCGTCATGCTGCCGCCGATCACGTCGCGGCCGCCGACGTACCAGACGATGAGTCCGCCGAGGCTGAAGACGATCTGCATCGACGCGGCGTAGGTCGTGTTGGTGTGTTCGACCCACTGCCGCCAGCGTCGGAGGTGGTCGCTGGCGGCGTGGAAGCGGTCGAGCTCGCGACTCTCCTGGGCGAACGACTTCACGACCCGGATGCCGGAGAGCATGCCGGAGAGCGTGGTCATTTGTTTGCTGGAGGCGTCCCAGAGCCGGTAGTGCCGCGGGTAGACATGCCGCCAGAAGATCCACGAGCCGAGGATCACCAGCGGCACCGGGATCAGCGTGAACAGCGCGAGCTTCGGGTTGATCCAGACGAGCATCCCGCCGACGGCCACGAGCTGCACGATCTGGAGCAGAAACCCGCCGGTGATCTGGTGCATGAGCCCGTGCAGCACCTCGCTGTCGTGGGCCACCCGGCTGATCATCGAGCCGACCTGATGGCGGTCGTAATAGGCCACCGACAGGCTCTGGAGCTTTCGCACCATCTCGTCGCGAAGCGTGGCCGTGATTCCGGTGCCGATCGCCGACGTCAGCCGGCCCTTGATCACCCCGACCACGGCGAGCAGCACCCGGGAGAAGGCGAGCGCCAGCACGACCACGAGCAGGGCCGTCTTGAAGTCGGGAAGCGTGCCGGCGGGCGCGGCTCCCGGCTGGGTGGCCGCCTGCGCCGAGAGAATGTCGTCAACCATGTATTGCTGGAGCTTGGGGGGCACCAGTTCGGCCACCACGCCGATGAACGTCAGCAGGCAGAGGAGCATCGAGCCGCGGGCGTAGGGGGCCAGGAGCATGCCGACCCGGCGGAGAATCTGCCCCTTCTGCATGCACCGGGGGCAGGCGTCTTCGGCCGTCTGCAGCCTCAGGCCACACGATGCGCAGCGTGGAGGATCGAGTGGCCCGTCGATCGCCTCGAGTTCGCAGGGCAGCCCCGCGGCCAGGCTCTCCCGAGACTTCTCCAGCACGCGGGAGACCTTGTGGAAGCGGTTGGCCAGCGCGTTTGAATAGCGGACCAGATCGATCCAGACGCCACCGGTGCGGACCTGGAGCGAGCCACCGCCGACTCCGGAAGTCGTGCGAATCCGCTCGACACCCCGCCAGTCGAGCGACCGGAGCGAGTCGGTGCCGTCCGTGACCGTGAGATGGTCGGAGGTGACCACGAGCCATTCCCGGCACGGCTCGCCGCCGAGGGCGACGTCGGTGTCGATCGAGAGCAGGACTGGCCGGTGATTCAGCCCGGCGGCGTCGAGGCGACGGCGGATCGCGTCCGGGGCCTGCCCGGCTGGCCCCCGTGGCGATGGCGGGTCGGTCGCCTCCGCCGTATGCTCACATCGATCGGCGGTCGTGGTGATCGCGGTGTCTTTCCCGGAACCTGGCAAGGGGTCTTCGTCCATGAGCTACGAGCGTGGGTCGGTCCTGGTTCGAACGGTCTTGATTCGAATGGTCGTTCGAGCAGCCGTGTGCGGCTCGCTGCTGGTGGCCATCGGCTTCGCCCCGGCAGTTTTGGCTGCTGACGTCGAAGAGGGCTTCGTGAACCTCTTCGACGGCAAGAGCCTCGCCGGCTGGAAGGCCAATGAGAATACCGCAAGCTGGTCGGTCGTCGACGGCGCCATTGTCTGTCACGGCCCCCGGAGCCATCTCTTTTACGTGGGGGGTGACGAGGCGAAGCCCGAGTCCTTCAAGAATTTCCACCTCAAGGCGGAGGTGCTGACGAAGCCGGTCGCCAACTCGGGCCTCTTCATCCACACGGCCTTCCAGCCCGACGGCTGGCCCGCCCAGGGCTACGAGGTGCAGGTCAACAACTCGCAGCAGGATCCGGTGCGCACCGGCAGCCTCTACAACGTCGTCAAGAACTTCACGCCGCCCGCCAAGGACAATGAGTGGTTCACGCTCGAGGTCATGGTCAACGGCAAGGCCGTGGGCGTGGCCGTGGATGGACGCGTGCTTTATGAGTTTGTCGAACCGGAAGGCGTGAAAGGCACGCGGAAGCTCTCGCAAGGCACGTTCGCTCTCCAGGCCCACGACCCGGGCAGCGAGGTTCACTATCGCAGCATCAAGGTGAAGCGGCTGCCGTAGAAAGCGAAACCAAACGCAGGACGCCCGCGGCCTCACGGCCGGTCGGCTTGCACAGACCACGCCCCCGACGCCTCCAGCGCCCCCGACGCCTGACACCTGACGCCCCCGACGCTGAGGAGCCGGTCGGTGGGCACGCACAGACGTCCGGGGAGTGTTTGCGCCTCAGAGGCGATGCCCAGTCGGCCAACCGAGCATCCTGTAGCAAAACCCCCCGGCGTCGAGCATGCCTACCGCCGGCGAACCAATCCGGCAAAGTCCCACCCGCGCCACAGCAAAGTCCCACCCGCGCCACAGCAAAGTCCCACCCGCGCCACAGCAAAGTCCTACCCACGTCACGGCAAAGTCCCACCCGCGCCACGCCCGCCCCGCACTCCCGCGACATCACGATCGCGTGCTCCCTGTGGCCGTGGGAGAGCCGTTGGGATCACCCCGGGCGATTGCAGTTTCTGGAAGGTTGTGCCGATAGTATGGATAGGGCAGGCTGTGCCGGCAGGGGCCGGAGGCCATCCGCGAGACACTCCGCATCCGAGGAACTGGGCATCATGGCGACCACGAAGCTGCCGGCGGGGATTCGAGACGACATCACGCAGTGCATCGGCCGCACGCCGCTGGTGCGTCTGCGGCGGGTCACCGAGGGCTGCGTGGCGACGGTCGCCGGCAAGATCGAAAACATGAACCCGCTGTGGAGCGTGAAAGACCGGATCGCCTGCGCGATGATCGATGCGGCGGAGCGGGACGGCCTGATCGGCGCCGAGACGGTGATCATCGAGCCCACCAGCGGCAACACCGGCATCGGGCTCGCCTATGTCTGCGCTGCCCGCGGCTACAAGCTCCGCGTGACCATGCCTGAAAGCATGAGCGTCGAACGGCGAAGGATGCTCAAGGCGCTCGGCGCCGAACTCGTGCTCACGCCCGCAGCCGAGGGTATGCCGGGCGCGGTGCGGCACGCCGAGGAAATCACCCGGTCGAGCACGCAGTTTTTCATGCCGCAGCAGTTCAAGAACCCGGCGAATCCCGAGGTTCACCGGCGGACGACCGCCGAGGAGATCTGGCAAGACACCGAGGGTCAGGTCGACATCGTCGTCTGTGGCGTAGGCACCGGCGGCACGATCACCGGCGTGGGCGAGGCGCTCAAGAGCAAGAATCCCGGCGTGAAGGTGGTCGCCGTGGAGCCGGCCAACAGTCCGGTGATTTCACAGAAGCTCTCCGGCCAGCCGATCAAGCCCGGGCGACACACCATTCAGGGCATCGGTGCCGGCTTCATTCCCGACATCCTCAACCTCGACGTCATCGACGAGGTGGTGAAGGTGGACGACGAGGACGCGATGGAGACGGCACGTCAGATGGCCAAGCGGGAAGGGCTGATGTGCGGCATCAGCTGCGGGGCCGCGGCCTGGGGCGCTCTGCAGGTGGCACGCCGCAGCGAGCACGCCGGCAAACTGGTCGTCGTGGTGCTCCCCGATCTGGGCGAACGCTACCTCTCGACTCGCCTTTTTCCGGAGTGATCATTCACCAGCGACCCTTCCCCAGTGACGCCCTGTCAGGGTCGGCGGCGGCGCTGGGCGAACAGCCAGTCGAGCACGGCGGGATTGCGGTACGCCGGGGTCCATGAGTCATGCCCCACGCCGGCCATTTCTGAGTAGATCGGGGCACCGCCTGCGGCGACGATCGCTTCGATCATCGACCGCGAGAGTTCCACCGGCACGACTGGATCGTCGCCGCCGTGGAAGCACCAGAGAGGCGTCGCGGTGAGGCGGGCGGCCGCGGCCCGGTCGCCGCCGCCGCAGATGGGCAGCGCGGCCGCGAAGCGGTCAGGGCTCCGGCAGGCGAGATCCCAGGTTCCGTAACCGCCCATGGAAAGTCCCGTGAGATACACGCGGGCGGGATCGGCCGATTCCTCCGCGAGCACGGTGTCGAGGGCGGCCGCAGCCGCCGCGAGATCGGCGGTTGGACGCTCGGCCAGTGGCAGCGGCTGCTTCGACTTCCAGTCGATTTTCGCCCAGGCGCTGTCCGTGCGGCACTGCGGCGCGATCAGGAAGCATGGGTGCCGCTTCCGATTCTCGGGCTCGGCCATCCAGAGCGGCAGGAACTTCAGCTGCGATTCGTTGTCGTTGCCACGTTCCCCGGCCCCGTGCAGGAACAGCACGACCGGGTGGCTGCCGTCCGGTTCCGAGACGTCTGGCCGCAGGAGCCGGTAGCGAAACTCGACGGGGTGGCCACCGTCGTCGATGGTCACACGGTGATCCTCGAAGACGTCGGGGACGGCGGCCTCGGTCGTGGCAGGCGCTTCCGACAAGAAAACCAATCCAAGAACGAGGAGCGTTGCCGGAATCACACGGACGATCATCTCATTCCTCCGTCGCCGAATCACCGATCGCGAGCTTGACCCGTCGCGGCATCGTCATTCGGGCGAACATGCCCAGGGCCCCCTTGGGCAGCCCGAGAAACTCCAGGTTCTCGAACCAGCCGGGAATCTCGGCGGCGAGCTTGCCGACGTTGGTGCCCCGCAGGTCGAGGTGCCGTAGCGACTTGAGCTCCTTGAGCTGGAGCAGCCCCTCGTCGGTGAGCGGGCCGCCCGTGAGATCGAGCACCGCCAGATCCTTGAGCGACTCGGTGCGAAATCCGAGCAGGATGGAGAAGACGTCGTCGGCCCGGCCATTGGGCAGGTGGACGGCGACGAGTTTGTCGGCGACGTGGCCGAAATCCTCACCGAAGGATTTTCGCAGCCAGTCAGCCTCCTCCATCTCGATCCTGCCCCCACGCTCGATGGTTTCGGTGGCGACCTCCTGCTGCTGCGCATAGGCCTCGATCTTGGACGCCAGCCATTCGAGCTTGCTCGCCTTGAACTTGACGAACTCGTTGGCGTCGTCAAACGCTTTCTGCAGCTGGATGAATGCCTGCGGATCACCGCCGCGGTCCGGATGGGCCTTCATCGCCTTGAGCATGTAGGCCTGCTTCACGTCTTCGAGCGTGACGGGAAGCCGCAGGCCGAGAATTAAAATGCACTCGGGCGTGTGCGGTTCGGAGCCGGCGGACGAGGGGAAAACGTGCGGCATGTGGGGGCTCTAGGGGATCGGGGAAGCCAAGGGGCAGCGTAAGCGACGGTTTTACCGGCGTCCAATCATGATTGTGGGACCGGCGGTTCGCTCGCCTTGATCCAAATCGCGAGATTGCCTATCTCACGTGACGTCGCGCGGCAGGCGGAGCCAACCACACTGACCCGCCGTGGGCCGGTTGACATGCCAAGGAGGGCAGCATGCGTTTCCAGTGGATCGGATGGAGTTCTGCGCGCGAGATCGGTGCCGCGGCGGCGATCGTGGCCGTCGGCCTTTCGTGGCGGCTGATGACCGGCTCGCTGGAGGCCGAGGCCACACCGGCAGGCCAGCCCGCGTCGTCGGTGGCGGCCGCCAAGCCCGTGGCCTTCGTCAACGGCGTCGAGATCACGAGCGACCGGCTGGGCGAGGAATGCCTTGGTCGCCACGGACCGACGGTGCTGGAGGCCCTCGTCAATCACCGCATTATCGAGCAGGCCTGCCAGCAGCAGGGTGTGACTGTGACGCCGCAGGATGTCGCCGGCGAGATCGAAGCGATGGCGAAGCGATTCAGTGTGCCGCGCGACAAGTGGATCGAGATGATCCAGCAGGAGCGCGGCATCACGCCCAAGCAGTATTCCGACGACATCGTCTGGCCGATGATCGCGCTGCGACGGCTGGCCCGCGGCACCGTCGAGCCCACGGCCGACGAACTGCGGGAGGCGTTCGAGAAGCAGTTCGGCCCGGCCGTCAAGGCGCGGATCATCGTCTCCCGTAGTCGGCAGGACGCGGAGCAGGTGCGGGCGCAGGCAGTCGCTGCTCCCGACGAGTTTGGCGGGCTCGCCCGTCAGCACTCCGTCGATGTGGGCAGTGCGAGCGCCAATGGATGGGTGCAGCCGATCCGGCTCCACTCCGGAGACCCACTGTTCGACCGCGCGGCCTTCGCTCTCCAGCCGGGGGAGATCTCGCCCGTCGTCCAGGTGGCCGATCAGTTCATCGTGATCAAGTGCGAAGGAAATCTGCCCCCGGCCGGCGCCACGTTCGAGGAGGTTCGAACGCACCTGGCCGAGGAGTTGCGGGAACGCAAGAGCCGGCAGGGCTCGAGTGACATCTTCCGGAAGCTGCAGGAGTCTTCCAGAGTCGAGAACGTCCTCAACGATCCCGCCAAGGCGTCCGCGAATCCCGGGGTGGCCGCATTCGTCAACGGGACCCCAATTTCGATCGACGAGGTGCGGACAAAGGCGGTCGATCGACACGGCCGCGAGGTGGTCGAGGTCCTCGTCACGCGCACCCTCGTCGAGCAGGCGCTCAAGAAGCAGCAGCAGGTCGTGACCCAGGCCGATATCGACGCCGAGATCGCCCGCGCCGCCTCCCAGATGGGCTTCGAGAAGGCCGATGGCACGATCGACACGGCCGCCTGGCTCGATCGCGTGACCCGCGAAGAGAAGGTGCCGCTGCGGCACTACATGGAAGACGTGGTCTGGCCGAGCGTCGCCCTCAAGAAACTCGTGGGAGGCGTGCCGGTGTCGCAGGAAGATCTCGACAAGGCCTTCGCCGCGACGTTTGGTCCACGGGCGAAGTGCCGGATCATCGTGCTCGACAACCAGCGAAGGGCCCAGGAGGTCTGGCAACTGGCCCGCACGAGTCCGTCACCCGAGACCATCGGCAATCTCGCAGAGACCTATTCCGCCGACCCGACGACCCGCGCCCTACGAGGAGAGGTGCCACCGATCCAGCGATTTGGCGGCCAGCCGACGCTCGAACGGGAAGTCTTCGCGCTCAAGCCGGGTGAACTCTCCGGCGTGGTGCAGGTCGCCGATCGGTTCATGGTGATCTATTGCGAGGGCTTCACGGAGTCGGCGAAGGTCACCTTCCAGGAGGTCCGCGGCGAGCTCTACGACGACATCTTCGAGAAGAAACAGCGGATCGAGATGGCCCGTCACTTCGCGAACCTGCGGGAGTCGGCTTCCATCGACAACTTCATCGCCGGCACCAGCCAGTCGCCCACCGCGGCGCCGCGTCGGCCGGGCGCGATGCCGGGAACCACGATCTCGAAGACCGACGCAGCCGAGCTGGCGAAGCCCCGCGCCGGCAGTCGCCACCTGCCGGCGGCAGGTCCTGGGGTGCCCGCGGCCCCGAACCAGGGTGTCGTCCCAGCCGCCCACATCGCACCGATTCCCGCAAGCCCCACGCGGTGAGCCGGCGACCGCTACGGCGCGGGCATCTCCCAGACCGACTCGAGCGATAGGCCAGCGTCTTGGGCCCGCAGAAGCGTGGCGCCCACGCCGAACATGCCTTCCATTTCGGCGTTCGACGGAAGCAGTTTCTGGACGGCCGCGAGGAGTTCGCGATACGACTCATCGACGTCCTCCGGCAGCATCGCCTCCACCATGTCGCGGAGCACGCCGAGCGTGCCCCCCGACTGTGAACTGTCGCTCACGCTGAACATCCGGCCGGGCTCCAGCGGCAGGAGCCCGCCGGCCCGACGCACGATATCGCTTTCCCGCAGCGAGGTATCGCCGGCCGGCGGATGACGGATCGCCGACAGCGTCTTCTCGAGCGAGTCCTTGCCGATCGCAACCACGAGGTGGCCCTGGCCGAGGTAGATGGCCGGGCCGTCGGGGATGCGGATTCCACGGAAGCCCTGCTCTTCCTGCAACTCACCGCCGGTCATGCCGGCAAGCCGCTGGAGAATCTTTCCGAAAGGTGTCTCGTCATCGATCTGCCAGACGACCGCGGCTCGGTCGGCCACCTGTCGGGCCTGCACGACCCCATCCTGGCCACGAATCCTCCGGGCTTCGGCAAACGCCTCCGCGACCTGCGGCGGGTAGGTGATGATCCAGTGCCGGCTGCCGAGCGACGTGAGCAGTTTCGGCAGATCGACCCCGAGCCATCCCTGGGCCTGCATCTCCACCGCGGCCACCATATTCGCCGTCTCCGGGCCACCCTGCAGCACCGCGAACTCCTTGACCGTCTCGTAGGCCTGGCCGAGATCGAGCGAGATTTGCGTGAGGTCGATCGCCTCGCGCGACACGAACGACGGCACCTCTGAACGATCGCAGTCCTGATCGAGGATCTGCATCAGGCTTGTTCGCGGGGCCGGCAGGGCGAGGAACAATCCGCTGTGGTATCGGCCATCGTCGAGCGACTGCCGCCAGACGAGCGGCCCCAGATCGCCCGCCCCGACGCTCGCGAGTTGTTCCTCGACGCTCGCATCGCTCCAGCTGCGGATCATGACTCGCGGATCGACGATCACGTCGGCCAGTGCGATGCCGCCTGGCAGGGCGGCGGCCACGCCCGGCATCTGCAGGACGTTGGCCAGCGACGATTCGCCGCCGTCGGCATGTGCGGCGAGGAATCGCTCGAAGGTCACCTTGGCATCCTCCGTGCCGCTTTCCGCGTCGAAGTCGCGGTCGCCATTCAGGCCTTCCCCGGCGGCACGGAAGGAGGGCACGGTCTGGCCGGCGAGAAGCCTGCCGCCGATGCGGGTGAGGAAGGCATGCGTCTGACCGGTCTGCACCAGCTTCGCGTTGCGGATCCGCTCCCGAATCTTCTCCAGTCGCTGTTCGACCTCGTCTTCGTCAGCCGCATTGGCATCGAGGCCCGCCACATCCAGATCGGAGGCATCGATGCCCATCAACGGCTCCACGACCCAGAGCACCTCGTGGCCGGCCATCTCGAGGTCGATCCGTTTGGTCGCGGCGGTCTCGTCTTTGGCCGCCGCCTCCTCCACCTTGCGCTGGGCGGCGGCGACGAGCCGTGCGGCCGTGTCGTCGCCGGCTTCGAGCCAGGCGAGCATCATGACCAGCGGCTGCCCGCCGTCGTCGCGACGGTGGAAGACGACGCCCATGCCCATGTCGCCGCGACATGCGGCCCGCAGGTCGTCGTGCGAGAGTCCATATCTCGCGAGTTCCTCCTCGAGGTCTCCGATGGCCTCGCCGGCGCCGTCCCGACGAAGCTTGTCGAGAAACACGTTCCAGAGCCCCTGCAGCCGCTGCTCACCCAGCGCCACGCTGCCGAACTTCGTGCGCGTCCGCAAGGCGTCGAGAAACTCGGCAGGCTGCGGCATCCGGACCATCACGCCCGTGTCATCGGGGAGGCATTCCCAGGAGGGCCGCAGGTCGGCCGCGAGGGACGCGACGGCACACACAGCGACGACGAAGGCCGTGACGACGAAGAGCAGACCGTGACGGAAGAGCCGCATGTCGAATCCTTTCTCAGAGTGCCATCCCGAATGCCCCTTGTCCTTGACGGTGGTCTAGGGGGTCGTCGTCGAAGCTTTCACGCCTTCCACGGGCGGGGTCGCCTGGAATGGCGGCGGGAGATAGGTGACGCCATTCTGGGGCTGCGACTCATCGTAGGGATAGGTGTCGCGATGGACGAGGAAGTCGATCAGCTCGTTGGCGGGGATGCCGAAGGCGAGCCCCTCGAAGACGGCGGCCCCGGCGCAGGCGACGGCCACGACCTCGCCGCGGGCGTTGAAGATCGGCCCGCCGCTGTTGCCGGGATTGATCGCGGCATCGGTCTGGATCAGCCGCATCTGGTCGATGGTGCGGGTGGTGCTGCTGACGATGCCCTGGGTCACGCTCCGCTCCAGACCGGCGGGATTGCCGATCGCAAACACGAGATCGCCGACGCGGAGATCGTCGCGATCGTTGATGACGACCGGCTCGGGCAGCCGTCCCTTCGTCTCCTCCGGGTCGAGTTGGAGGATCGCGAGGTCGCGGAGGGGCTGGAGGGCCACGATCTTCACCTTGCGATACTCGTTCTTCTCGAAGCCCTTGTCGGTGCGACGAAACAGGGTGACCTGCAGTCGCGTGTTGTTTTCGACCACGTGATAGTTGGTGACGAGGTGCCCGTCGCGGCTGATCAGGAAGCCGGTGCCGAGGCCGCCGGGGTTGCGCACCATGACCACGGCCTCGCCGAACCGCTTCACCAGTTCGGGAACCTCGCGAGCCTCGAGCATGCCGGTGCGGAAGATGTCGCGGTCGCTCTCGGCGGCGGTCGCCTCCTCCGGCGACTCGGCCCGCACGTCCAGGACCTTCTTCGCCGGGATCTGCAGCGGCTCGAAGCCGAGGTCGATCACCACGCCGTCATCGTTGCGGCGCAGGAGCGGCCCCGTCACGCGGCTGCCGCCGACAAGGGTGACGGTCACGACCTCGGCGGCCACCACCGGAACGGCGATCGCGGCCGCAAGCAGGATGCTGGAAAACGTTCGAGGCGTCATGGGGTGTCCTCATCCTTGCCCAGGTAGATCACGAGGCGGTCCTGGCTCACCATCGCCAGGTCGCGGTGGCCATCGCCATCGGCATCGAGCGCCGCGAGCCGCCGCGGCTCGGGCACCAGATCCTTCGAGTCGCCCCCGTCGTAGGGATACTTCCGGTCTTCGAACACTTTCCAGGTCACCGACCGCCTCAGCGATTCGAGTCCCCGGAGCATGGCGGTGAGCTGGTGTTTGCGATCGTCGCAGAGGGCCACATCCTCGCTCCCATCGCCGTCGAGATCGGTGACGAGAATGCGGTGGATCGTCGATTCGCTGACGCCGCTGCGGCGGCCGATGCGGCCGTCGATGCTCTCCACGAGCTTGAGCTGCCAGGGCTGGCCACGGGAGAGCCGCACGATGCGGTCCTGATCGACGAGCACCACACCCAGAACGGGATCCCGGCGGAGCGTCGCGCCCGCCGGCGGCTTCACGCTCTCCACCACCCGCATCACACCGGCCTCGTCGGCCTTCAGGCGATGCAGAAAGCCGCCCCCCTGCTCGAGCGCCCAGGCTTGCGATGCCTCGCCGGCACGGGGCTCCAGCGGCAGGTACGAGCCGATCTTCTGGCCCTCGGTGAGCATCACCTGATCAACCGGATGCAGGTCGTCGCCGAGCCACTGCAGCACGCCGTCGGTGAGCCGGGATTTGCGGAGCTTGCCATCGACCTCGACGGCGGCGTATTCGGTGGCGTCCATCTTGGCCAGCAGCGCCGGCGCGGTCACCACCGGCTTGCCGTCGGCGAGCGTGACGAGCTTGCCGGCGGTCGCGTAGGCGTCTTGCACCAAGAGGGCAT
This sequence comes from Pirellulales bacterium, assembly GCA_032117045.1. Lineage (GTDB taxonomy): Bacteria > Planctomycetota > Planctomycetia > Pirellulales > UBA1268 > QWPN01. Next base: position 34,508 of record JAUMAF010000070.1, read on the forward strand.
CGCCACCGAGCCAGACGACCTGCTCCACCTTGGGGCCGAGGCCCTCATACCGGGTCGTGACGGGTTCTGCCGAATCTGGGGGCCAGACGGAGAGATCGAGATCGGATCCGACCCGCTGCGCCCACCAGACCGTCGAGCCGACGGTGTCGAGGGCGAGGATCTTGCGATCTTTCCCCTCCTGCGGCCAAGGCTCGGGATAGGTCAACCGGCCGTGCTCCCAGCGGCAGCGGTGAAGATCGGCCGCGTCCTTGGCCCAGACGAGGAGCGTGCCCTGCTGGGCGGCGGGCGCCGCGATTGCTTTGATGCCGCCAATGGCCGGGAAGGTCTCCTCGGCGAGCCAGCCCGAGTCGGTCAGGCGGTGGACCCGCAGCCGGGGTTGGGCCGCGTCGACGGCGACGATGGCTGGAACCCGCGCTCCGTCCTCGCCCACCTGCATTCCGCACCAGCCTCGGCGGGCGGCACCCGCCATCGGCAGCGCCTCCTGCCGGCCGACGTCGGTGGCCTCTGCTTTGGCGAGCTGATAGCGACGCAGCACCCCCTTGTCGCTGCCCCCGAGCAGATAGATGTCGGCCGCTGGCGAGAGCGGCTTCGCGGTCTGCATTCCTTCGATCGGCTGGTCATGAATCGTCTGTGCCGGAAGCAGGCTGCCGTCGTCGCCGCAAGGATACCAGCGGACCACCTGCCGGGCGACGTTGGACCACTCGACAAGATCCTCGTCGCCATCGCCGTCGAGGTCGGCCAGATGCCAATCGAGCCGGCCGCGGCTCTCACGAGGTGCCAGCCACACGGCCCTGCTGCCACGCACGAGGGGCAACTGCTGGATGCCCTGTTCGCAACTCACGAGCAGTTCATGCCGGTTGCCCGGGAGATCGCGGATGAGCAGGCAGCCGCTCTTCCCGGTGGGCGTGCCCGCGAGCAGGTTCCAGTCGCCGGTCTTCGTCCACGCGGCCTTGGCGTCGACGGCCTTGCCGGCCGCCTGCGCATAGATGGAGATGCGATTCGAGGGGTTCGTGAGCACGAGGAGTTCGGGCCGGCCGTCGCCATCGACGTCATGCGCGACGGCATCGATCGGCATTTCGTCGATCGCGACCTCACCATGCGTCCACTCCGCGGCCAGTGGCAGTTCGTTGGGCCGATCCGGGTCAGTGGCATCGGCACGGCCGCGGTCAGCCGGCGGAAGCCAGCGGTAGAGATCGAGCCGGGCCTGCCGCGGGTTGACCACGATCACGTCGTCACGGCCGTCGTGGCCAAGATCGGCGACGAGCAGCCGTTCCGCGCGGCCCTCCAGCGGGATGACCCGCATGCCCTGCCAGCCGTCGAAGGTCGCCGGCGCCGCGACCGCTGAAAGGCCGGCGGCCGCGAGAAACGAAAACCCAGCGAACGGAAAACCAGCGAGGAATGGCCGGAGGATCGTCGCCCCGGGCCGAAGAGAATGTCGTGTCATTCCGTCAAGGATACTCCCACGCCGCGACTCCCGCCACGAAGGGCGGGAGTCGTCTCGGGAGCCAGTCCGAACGTCACTCCAGTTCCGGCATCATCGCTTCGGCAGCGGCGGCCTCGCGGAGCTTTTCCAGCGCCTTGGCCTCGATCTGCCGCACTCGTTCCTTCGTCACGCCGAGCGCCGAGCCGACCTCCTTGAGGGTCTGCGGCTCCTGCTCGTGGTCGAGACCGTAGCGTCGGATGATGATCGTCTGCTCGCGGGAATCGAGCCGGTCAAGGAACTTGCTCACCTGCTTGAGGCGATCGCTCGCGGCCATCCGCTGCTGATACTCGTCTTCGCGCCGGTCGGCCGCCGACTGCAGCAGTTCCATGTCGGCCGCCCGGAAGCGGTCGCGACGCTTGTGCTCGTCGGGGATCGTGCGGGCGTAGTTCTTCATGATCGCCCACGAGGCATACGTGCTGAACTTGTTGCCCCGGGCGTAGTCGAACTTCTCCACGGCGCGGATCAGCGACATGTTCCCATCGCTCACGAGATCGAAGAAGCTGTCGCCGGGAGACACCCGCCGCTTGGCGATCGAGACCACCAGGCGGAGATTGGCGCGGACGATCCGATTCTTGAGTTCGACGATTTCCTCATAGAGCCGCTCGATCTGATCCATCAGCCGCGTGCTCGGCCGCTCCAGGTCGAGCTGTTCACGAAGCGCCACCGCCTTGAACTTGAGGTAGTTGAATCTCCGGAAGAGCCAGACTTCCTGCTCGCGGGTGAGCAGCGGCACCTCATAGAGGCTCGCCAGATACGCCGGCAGGCCGTTCGGACGACGCACCTTCTTGGCCTCGGTGCCTGGAAAGGACTGATTGACGACCTTCTCCGCACTGGTGCGGGCAAACAGGGCATTGGGCATGAAGTCGAGCGGCAACTGCATCACGTGTTCCGCCCGTTGCGAGAGGATCACGCGGTAGATGCTCGCCTTGGACCGATGATACCGGCGGGCGATCGAATCCACTGCTTCCCCGGCCAGGAAATGCTGATAGACACGCGCCCGGCTCTCCGGGCGGAGATGCCCGTCCGCCGCCGGAAACACGGCCGACTCGGGATGCTCCTGATCGAACCGCTTCACCGTGTAGCGGATCGTCTCGATGCTCCGGCCAAGCCGCTCCGCGATCCGCCGATGCACGTCGGCCGGGCAGGCGCCCGCGACGGCCAGACGGCGGGCCCAGGAGATGATCTTCTCGTGCTCGTCGTCCGAGAGCTGGCTGAACCGGCTGCCTCGCTCGATCCGCATCGGATTGGTGCGGATGAACCGCTCCACCGCACTCGAGAGGAAGCCGACGCGGCGCCGGCCGCCGACGATGAACCGCTGGGCCACGAGCCCATGGTCGCGCCACCGGGAGATCGTCTTGGTCGAGACATTGAACCGGTGGGCGAGGTCCTCGATGGACAGCACCTCCTCGCCGGCGGGCACGCTGGAGTCGATCGCCGTCGACTCGGATGCGGCCGACGTGGGGGCTGATGGCATGTCGCCACCGGCGGAACCCGGCACCTCGGCCCCGTCGCGGAACAATCGAACAAACTCACCAACTGTATTGGAACGCATGATCACCTCCGGCCGGCAGCCTTGCCAGCAGTTGTCGGGGCTGCCGATGAACGAGTGAGCCTGACTCACCCGGGCATCGAACGCCTCGGATCCCACCTGGTAATCGAACTCGTTTGGGCGTCCACGGTTCCGCACGAGCGAGGTGATCCT
>JAUMAF010000071.1:0-20719 GCA_032117045.1 Pirellulales bacterium
GCCAGCGACGTGACGGCCCGCCTGAGCTTGCGGTTGGGTGCAAACACCCCGTGATACCTGTGCCGGTGCTTGCGCGGCGGCGGCACGAGATCGGCGAGCCGGTCGAGAAACTCAAAAGGCGAGAGGTCGACGACGCCATTGGATATCGACGCCCAGATCGAGGGTCGGCCGGCCGAGGGGATCGCGGCCTGCGACATGCCTTTGAGGTGCCGGATCGTGCCGTCCGGCCGGATGATGCGGAAGACATACTCGCCGTAGCGGCCTTCGTCGATCGCTCGTTGGGCCTCTTCCCGGGCTCGCTCCCGATCATCCGGATGGAGAAACGGCTCCCACCGACCGTCAAACTCCTCGCGGCCCACACCGTAGGTGCCGAGCATCTGGTCGTCCCACTCCTCGATTTCGGTATCGAGGTCGCGGGTCCAGAAACCGATGCCGGAGGCGACGGCCGCCAGTCGCATTCGCTTGGTGGCGGCCTGCAGGCTCCGCTCGGTCTCCTTGTGGCCCGTGACGTCGATGAGCGTCACCATCAGGACCTGGCCAACCACCGACGCACGAAACACGATGTCGCGTACCGTGCCGTCCTTGCAGACGACGCGACGCTCCAGCGCCGCGAGGCGTGGGGCCCCGCTCGCGAAGAAGCGGTTTGCCCGCGGCCTTACGGCCGGTCGGCTTTCACGGCCCGCTCCAAGCCCAACGCCGTGAGGCGTGAGGCCGCGCTCGCGAGGGGCCGGCTTCAGCAAGCTCGGCCTCGAGGGCACGAACCACAAGTTCCGGCATTCCTTCTGCACCACATCGCCGACGAGCAGGCCCAGGTGACCATGCGGCAGCTGGCCGAGCGCCGCCAAGCCGCCGGGCGTGCCGCCAAACCCGCCCGGGGGCGGAAGGGCATCAGCAAAGTTTCTGCACAGTCGCCCCGCGGCGGTCGCGGGGCGGGTGGTGGTTCAGCAAAGTTTCAGCAAAGTCATGGAGGTCAAACATGACACGCTGTTCAAAGAGCCTTGGAAACAAGGCCCCTTCGATTCGACGATTACCAACCAGCGGAGAGGGCGGGATTCGAACCCGCGGTCCAGCTTTTGACCGGACACGTCTTTAGCAAAGACGCGCATTCGACCACTCTGCCACCTCTCCGATATCGGCTGCCGCCACCGCACCGACGCGATCTCCCTATTCGGGAGGGTCGCCCCGGACTCTGCTGGCGGAAGCCGTGAAGAATCTTCGTGGTCCGAAGATTCCTCTGGCCGACTATTCTGGACGCCGTTCCCGCGTCTCGCAAGGAGGCACCGCACATCGTGCCGTCCATCCCGCAAACCGCGTCCCGCCCGCAGCCGCCCTGCCGCCCGAAGGCGGTCGCCATGGGGCTCGTGGCCGCGGCCGCAATGGCCGTGGCGGCGATCCCCGCGAATGCCGCCGAGAAGATGTCGGCCGCCCACGCGACGATTCGTGCCGCTGATGCCGGCCGTCATGTCGGGGTCTTGGCCGACGATTCGTTCGAAGGCCGTGAAGGAGGGAGCCGGGGTGGCCGGGCAGCCGCGACCTACATCGTCGAGCAGCTGACGAAACTCGGGCTCGAACCGGCCGGCGATGCAGGCTCTTTCTACCAGCCCTTCGGCGGCATGCGAAACATCCTCGCAATTCAGCGGGGCAGTGATCCGGCCCTCGCCCAGGAGCTGGTGGTCGTTGGAGCCCACTACGACCACGTGGGCTATGGCACGGCGGATAACAGCTACGGCCCCTTCGGCTACGTGCATAACGGCGCTGACGACAATGCCTCGGGCGTTGCCGGCCTGCTCGAGATCGCCGAGGCGATGCAGCATCTGCCCGAACGGCCACGGCGTTCGATCCTGTTCGCCTTCTGGGATGGGGAGGAGAAGGGACTCCTCGGCTCCTATCACTTCCTACGGGTTCGTCCGGCGGCCCTGACCGACCTGCGGACCGTGTTTTCGGTGAACCTCGACATGATCGGGCATCTCCGCGGCCAGCGGCTCGAGGTCTACGGCACCCGCACGGCGCTCGGGGTGCGGGAGACCGTCCTGCAGGCGAATAACCGGCCGGGCAACGCCGCAGGACTGCAGCTCGCCTTCGAGTGGGACATCGAGGACGACTCCGATCATTACCCCTTCATCGCCGCCCGGATACCGACCGTCATGTTTCATACCGGGCTTCACGATCACTACCACCGGCCGAGCGATGACGTGCATCTGGTCAACTTCGAGGGTATCGAGCCCGTGGCACGCCTCACGCTCGGGTTCGTGCTCGCCATCACCAACGACCCCGGGCCCTTGCCCGTGTTTCGCCGGCAGTCGCGCGAGGAATCCAACGCCACCCGCAACCGGATCGAGGCGCCGGTCCCCGACATCGCGGGAAGCCCGCGGGGACGCTGGGGCATCGGCACGCGGAACGACCCGGGCGAACCCGCTACTCCGATCGTGGTGCGGGTGTGGAGGGATTCACCGGCGTCAACCGCCGGCGTGGCCACGGGCGATCGGGTGCTGACCGTTGACTCAGTCAGGATCACCGGTCAGGACGACATGATCGAGCGTCTTCGAACGGCTGGCCCAATGACCACGGTCGATGTGGAACGCCGCGGTCGGATCCTGCGAGTCGAGATGGTCGATACGGCCCCCGAGGCCGCCGTTCGCTGAGCCAATGATACCGGCCCACTCCAAGGCCGGATCAAGCAACGGCGACCAGGCACCGCGGCTCAAGGGACGTCAGTCGTCGTCCTCTTCATCCTCGTCCTCGTCCTCATCCTCTTCGTCGTCGTCTTCCCAGTCTTCGTCGTCGTCTTCCCAGTCCTCGTCTTCCTCTTCCTCGTCGTCGTCCTCTTCTTCGTCGCCTTCTTCCTCTTCATCATCCTCGTCGTCTTCGTCCTCGTCCTCAACCTCTTCCCACTCTTCTTCGTCCTCGTCCTCGTCGTCCTCCTCGTCTTCGTCCAAATCGTCCTCGTCCTCGTCGTCCTCATCCTCGTCATCGTCATCGTCGAAATCGTCGTCGTCGCTCGCACGGACGATTTCGTCGCTCAACGAACCCCATGTTTCGCCAAGCACGACCGACGAACAGGGCGGCGGCGTCAGGGAAGACGGCTCGTGGGCCAATCCTCCCACTTCGAAGAGATCCTCCGCTGCAAGCAACTCCGGCAGTTCATTCCACGAGAACACGTCGGTGTCTCGAACAGCACGATGTTCCCGGCCACTGGCAGCGATCGTCACGGTGAAAACCTCCTGAATCTGTTCTTCGGCGGCACTACAGGTCATTTCTCTACCCGATCGTTTGAACATCGTCCAATCGGCCGACGGAATACGGCGGCGAACTCGACGGGTGTGCTGACGACCGAGGCGAGGCAAACAGTGTGTCGCCCGATCGCAGGGCGTGCAAGTCGTGCGCCCCCGGGTTCAGGGCGAAAAATCGCCGTCCCCGCCCGCGGGGTCGCCCTGATTCGGGAGAAGGGCTTCGGGGCCCGGATCAACGGGCGGCAGATCCTCGATTCTGGTGAGGCCGAAAGCGGCCAAAAAACGCCGGGTGGTGACGTACACATTCGGCCGTCCGAGATCCACGGCCCGGCCACCGATGGCCACGAAATCCCGGTCCAGCAACTGCCGCAGCATCTCCTCGCTGCCGACGCCGCGGATCGACTCGATCTCCGCCCGAGTGACCGGCTGGCGATAGGCGACGATCGCCAGCGTTTCCAGGGCCGCACTGGAAAGCCTGTTGCCGGGCGGCTGGTCGAGGAGCCGCCGAACCCACGGTCCGAACGGGCCCCGCGTCAGCACCTGATAGCCGCCGGCGATCTGCTCCACGCGAAAGGCCGAGCCCGACGCATCCTGGAGCCGCCGCAGCTCCTTGATCAGCGCTCTCGCGCGGGTGCCATCGGCGAGGCGGGCCAGTTTCGCGAGACGGCGGGCCGCGAGCGGCTCCCGGGCCAGAAACAGCGCCGCCTCGAGCCTGGCCAACTCTTCAGACCGCTGATGCTGACCTCGCTGAGACGGCATCGCTCCCGGAACCGGCGGCACCGCGTGCAGCCACCATCGTCGCCTGGAATGTGACTGGTCCCACTCCCTGCCGTTGGCCAAACCTGTCCACGACTGCATACCGGCCCGGAGGAGACCATGACCGAGCGCGTGAGACGAGGACGTTCGCCGGCCCATGTCGATACCGCCGTGAAGTCGATGCCGCCAAGAAACGGAACGGAACGGGAGCAGACAGATTTTCAGAATCGCAGCCGGTCGGCGACGGGCTGGCCACCGACGACCGGCTCCGAGCGAATGCGGCCGGCAGACCGTTGCTTCCAGGCCGCCACGTCGTCGAACAGCGCCCGGGTGGCCGCCGCCGGGTCGGTGCCCGACGCGTGAAACACCCGCACCAGTTGTCCGGAAGCGTCGAGCGGTACACCGCAAGTGGCGACATGCACGCCGTCGGCCCCGGACAGCGGCCGACATTCGATGCGGATGGCACCAAGCTGTCCAAGACCGTCTTCCCACTGCCGACGGTCGTGATCGATGAGCGGCGAGGGTCCGTTCGCGGTCACCGGTGAGGCAGGTGCCGGCGGCGCGATCGGCTTGAGCTTTGTATTTGTCGCTGCTTGGGCGACCGATTCCCCGGCGAGCACCGCGGCCGGAAACTCTCCCCCCTCCTGACTCAGCACGGGAGCGGATGTCGCCGGACTCGTCCATCGAGCGACCGCGCTGGAAATCGCGGTGCGGCAGGCCACCCGCATGCCCGACGGCAGCCGGTGCGAAAACATCGCCACGGCCGGCACCACGAGCATGCAGGCGAAAAGGAGGGCGGTTCGGAACTTCATGGGCTGAGCTACCAGAGGGCCGGGGAGACTAGCGGCGGGCAGCCAGGGGGACAATTGGGAAACGCTCGGCTGAAACCAAGGCAAAAAATCCGGCTGAGCACTCCACGGACAGGTTCCGCCTCAGCCCAAACCCCTATTTCGCGACCGCCTCCCCTTCGATGATCACCCGCCTCGGCTCCGTGCCATCGGGGGGCGTGGCCGGGTCAAAATGGGCCACTCCCGGCACATAGACCACGGCCGTCGACTGGCGGCCCTTGGCAACCAGTTCGCGGATCAGGCGGTTCGCGAGCAGTTTTTCGAGCCGCGACCGTACCGCATCCATGCCCACCCGGCCTGGCTCCACATCGGTCACCTTGGCCACGTGAATGCCGACCGGGGTCAGGAATGGCTTCGAAACCTCTCCCTTGGCCAGGGTAAACGCGGGCTTCGAGAAGGCTTCGACGAGGGGGCCGTCGCGTCCGATCCAGCCGATGTCGCCGCCGCGATGGCGGCTGGGGGCGGCGGAATGGCTGCGGGCCGCCTCCTCGAACGTGACACGCCCCTGGAGCACGTCCCGGCGGACCGCTTCAGCCTCCTGCATCAGTCGCGTGATGCCATCGGCGTCGGCAATGACCGGACGAAGCACGATGTGGCTCACCCGGAGCCGCGTGCCATCGAACTCTCGGCGGTTTTCCTCGAAAAACGCCTCGAGGGCGTCGGCCGTCACCCGCGGCCGCACGTATTTCTCGAGGCCGATTTCCAGCACGATCTGGTCGCGAAGCCCTGCTTCGTCGCGGCCGGAGTCGGCCAGGAATGCTTCGACCGACATGCCGCGGGCGGCGAGTTGGTCCCGAATACGACGGAGCCCCGCATCGATCTCCGCATCCGACACCTCGATGAGCTCCGCGGCGAGTTGCCGACGCAGCACATTTTCATCGACGAGTTGCTCGAGCACGGATGCCTCGAGTTGCTGCCGCTGCTCTCCGGCGGGCGGCAGGGCCGGATAGAGACGACGCACGACGGCATCAAGCACCGCGCGGTTGATCACGGCATCGCCGACCCGCGCCACGGGGGGGCTGGTGGCCGAGGCAGCGGGTTCCTGACCAGACACGCCCGCCGACAGGAAGGCCCACGCTGCTCCCGCGACCAGACAGGCGGCGATCGGCAGGCGACCTGGTGATGCTGATGCTCTCGCCATCCGATACGCTCCTCGATTCCCGACGGACGCCCGCATCGTACGCGACCGAGCCGACCTTCAGAAGCCTCGTCACCCGTGATTGGCGAAACCGGGGGCCGCCGCCGACAATGTCGGTCCTCCCCTCGTGTCGGCCGCGTGTCCGCCGGGAGGCCGCCCGCGACGGATCACTGCCATGTCGAAGCTCGCAATCAGTCTCTGTGGCGAAGGCCGTGGACACGCCACCCGCGCGACCGCGATCGTCCGCCGTCTGGAGCAGGAGCACGACATCCTGATCTGGACGTCCTCGGACGCGCTCGATTTCCTGCGACGGCAGTTCGCCGAGGGCCATCCACGGGTGCGGGTCGAGGAGATCCCGGGGATTCTCTTTCAATACAGCGGCGGCCGGCTCGACGTGATGAAGTCGATCACCGCCGGGCTCGACTACCAGGCGCGGCAGCTCGGGCCGCTGGTCGACCGCATGATGCGGGAGCTCGAGGATTTCGGCGCCGATCTCGCGATCACCGACTTCGAGCCAGCGCTGCCGCGGGCGGCGGGCCGGATGGGCGTGCCCCTGATCAGCATCGATCACCAGCACTTCCTGCTGGCTTACGACCTCGACGCCCTGCCGTGGAGCCTGCAGTGGCAGGCCTGGTTCATGAGCCACGCGGTGTGGATGTATGTGATGGAGGCCACCGACACGGTGGTCTCGGCCTTCTTCCGCCCGCCGCTGCGCCGCGGCTGGGAGCATGTCGTGCAAACAGGGCCGCTGCTGCGGCCCGAGATCCTCGCGGCCCAACCCCGGGATGACGGCTTTCTCCTCAGCTACCTGCGACATCACACCCCCTTCTCGGCGATCGAGTCGCTGGCAGACTGCGGCCTGCCGGTGCGCGTCTACGGCCTCGGCCACCGCGAGACCGTGGGCCATGTCTCGTTCCACACCATCGACGATATCCGCTTCGCTGCCGACCTCGCCGCATGCCATGCGGTCGTGGCGGCCGCTGGCAACCAGCTCATCGGCGAGGCACTTCACCTTGGCAAGCCGCTGCTGGTGCTTCCCGAACGGGCCCACTCCGAGCAGCTGATCAACAGCTCCTTCCTCAAGGCCATGGGATGCGGAGACTTCCGGCACTTGGAGGAGGTGACCCGCGGCGACGTGAACGAATTCATCGCGGGCCTCGACCGCCTGCGGCCCGCGCTGGCAGCCGTCGCGGGCAGGATGGACGGCACCGACGTCGTGCTGCGGGTCATCCGCCATCGCCTCGCAACGCCCGCACGATCGCCGGCACCAGCGCCCGCATCGCCCGGCCTCGGTGGCTGATGACCGCCTTCACGGCCGGCGCGAGCTCGCCGAATGTACGGTGGTACTCGGGCACGATGAACAGCGGGTCGTAGCCAAACCCCCCGCTGCCCGCGGGCAACTCGGCGATCAGGCCTCCGCAGGTTCCCGCCGCGACGGCCACGATCTGGCCGGTGGGATCAGCCAGTGCCGCATGGCAGGCGTAGTGGGCCGCCCGCTCCCAGCCCGCGCGGCCGACGAGCCGCTCGAGGAGCAGGTCGCTGTTCCGCTGGTCGATGCGGCCGCGGTCGTCGTCCTCGGCAGGCCCCGAGAACCGCGCCGAATGGATGCCCGGAGCACCGCCGAGCGCGGGCACCACCAGGCCACTGTCCTCGGCCAGCACCCACTGGCCCAGTGCCAGGGCCTGCTGCGTCGCCTTGAGGGCCGCGTTTTCGGCGAAGGTCGCCCCGGTCTCCTCGACCTCGACCGCCCCGGTGAGTCCGGCGAGCGAGCAGCAGCCGATTCCATGCGGCTCGAGCAGCTCCAGGAGCTCGCGAACCTTGCCCTGATTGGTGGTGCCGAGAACAAGCATGATCACTACCGCCGGCCCGCGGGCGGCCGGGGAACGTCGATCGGCTTTGGCTGCACGTCGAGCAGGATGCCGTCAAACGCCCGGGGCATGATCTGACCGCGGGCGAGCCCGGCCGGATCGGGCCCGAGCGACGTCACGATCCGCGCGATCTCCGGATGGGGCGACTGCCTGCCGCCAGGCCCCGGCACCACGAGTTGATCGATGCTGCCCACGCAGACGATGCTCGAATCGCGATCGTGAAACTCCCAGGCCGGCCAGCCGTTTCGTCGCAGCGCCTCGGTGAGTCGGTGGGCCTTGTCGGCAGCCTCGACGAGCCGGCTCTCCTGCTGCACGCCTCGGAGCTGGGGATCCTTCCAGCCGTTGCCTTTGAGGATGCCGATGAAACGATTGACGTCGACGAATCCATTCTCCGGCTCCTCGACCTCCTGGCTGCCGGCGGCGGTGTTGAACGTGCCGGCGCCGGTGAAGGTCGCGACCCGCACGGTGTAGCGGCCGGGGCAGTCGAGCAGACCATGGGTCACGTCGGCGTTCATCTCCATCACGAAGGCATCGACCTGCTGCCGCGAGAAGAAATCGGCGGGAAGCAAGGGATTGGGAATCAGCAGGGCCGCATGGAGGGGCGGCTTGGTGCCCGGGCCGCCCCCGAGCTGGCGATTGGCCTGCAGGAAGTCGCTCTCGAGACGGTTGGCGGCCGCACCCTCGAGCGACCGCGGCCGGAGCTGCTTCACCTTCTGCAGCATCTTCTGGCCACGCGGGTCCTCGAACGAGGCGAAATCGCCGACGAGCACCGCAACCTCCACGACCTGTCCCTCGTTGGCATATCGCATCCGCTTCGGTGTGCCGTCCGGATTGAGTCCCATGCCCCGCTGCTCGCCGGTGAAGTCGAACGCCTTCTCGTGGGTGTAGGCCTCGAGGCGATGACTGCTGCGGAGCTCCTGCACCAGCTTGCGGGCATCGTCGCGGGCGCCCTCGCCGCGAAACGTGGTGGCCAGCACGAGCCACGGACCGTCTTTCTCCGCCAAGGGAAACATCGCCTGCGAATCGACCGTCGTGGTCGCTGAGAACCAGGTCGTCGGCAGCCAGCCGCTCTGAGCCGTCGCCGGCCGTGCATGCGCGGCGACCGCGACGAGCATCGCGATCGCGAGAACCTGACGGCCATGGCGAAGAAAACAGGAACGCTTCACGTGTGCAACTCCTCTGCCGATCGACTCCGACCGCGACCCGCCGCCGCCCGACGCATGATCCAGACGCATGGAATGGAATTCCTCGCGCGGCTCTCCCGCGAAAGAGGCGGGACGGTAGCAGGCGGCTGCGAACGGTGCCAGACTGAATGAGCCCTGGGAAATCTGGGCTGCCGGGGATGCCGGCGCAACCTGCGGGCGACGGCAAACATGAGGACCGGCATGGCACAACGGTGGCTGACTCCGCTCACGCTCGCGGTCGCCGTCGCCTGGTTCGCGGCGGTCTGCGGCCCGCCCGCCGTGCTGCTGGCCTGTCGCGAGCAGTGGCTTGCCGAGGTCGCCGGCCCCGATGCCCAGGCCGATTGGGATGCCTTCCGCGCCGACATGCGGCGGCAGTCGGGCCGCGACGGACCCGTGCAGCGCAAGGTGCCCAAGAGCGCAGAGCCACCGGAGCGGGTCTGGCTCCGCGACTACGTCCACCTTGCCGTGATCGCCTGGATCACGCTCGTGGGTGTGCTCGGCGGTTTCGTGGCAGCGCTGGCCGTGGGCCTGGCCCGGGCGCCGGCGGTCGGTGGCCGATCAACGGCCGAGAATCAGCCGGCCCGTGACCGCAACCACGAAAAACAACACGAGCGTGATGCCCAACACACCGACGAACGAAAACACGGCTGACTCCCGGAAGCGTCGCTGGCCCGCGGGGCCACACCCCGCGAAGCCGTCGATCCTAGACGCCTGCGGCCGGGCTCACAAGACGGAACCCGCGTTGCGAATCAGGCCCCGGGCGAGCGGCGAAACACTTCTTCCGACACGACCATGCGGCCCGTTCGGCCGACGTCGTCGAGTGTCCGCCGCTGACCGACGGTGTGCCATGGTGTGACGTCCGCCAACTCGGGCATGATCTCGAGAATCTGTTCCACGAGCATCGTCACCATGCGGCCCACGGGCTGGCCCTCGGTTCGCTCGCGGATGGCGGCGACCGTCTTCATCAGCTTCACCATCCGCGATCGCTCGAGGACGGGTCCGGACAGTTGACCGTCGCCCTCGACGAGCAGCTCCGCGATCGGCACCTCCAAAACCTCCTGCCACCGCTGGAGGTCCGAGAGTCGCAGGTCACAGTTTGGCTGCTCCTGCCGCCGCACGACCGGCAACGACATGCCGAGCCGGCGGGCCACGTTGCGAAGGGTCACCCCCTGCCGCTGCCGCACCTCGGAGATGCGATGCAACCCCGGCTGTTCACTCCCTGAATGACCGTGGATGGAAGAGGAGGACGCAAGTTCGAACTCGGCGCGGGCCACGTCGGAATGCTCCGAGTCGGCGATCGCCAGCGGGTCGCTGTAGTTCGAGTCGGAATCATCGAAATCGTCGCGGCAGTGCCGGTCGTAGTGCACGGTGGCCATGGGCGTTTCTCCTGATGGTGCTAGAGATACGCGGGCCGTGGCGGGAGCGTTCGCGCCGCTCCGGAATTATTCCACGGGGCCGGGCCCGCAGCCCGCCCGATCGGCCGCGTGGTAGCCTGCGAGAGTAGAAACGCCGCCGTTGCCCGCGCCCCGCTCCTTCAGGCACCCGTTCCGTGGCCCCCGAACACCGCTTCCCGCCTGCCGGCTACCGCGAACTCCGCGAAACCGCCGCCTGGGCCGATCTCGAAGGCCGCACCGCGATCCTCGCCTCCGGGGGCGACGCCGTCCGGTTCGTCGATAAGTTCACCACCGCGGCCCTCGCGACGCTCGCGGCCGGCGAGTCCGCCGAAGGATTCTTCGCCGACGTGCGGGGGTGGGTGGTGGCGCTGGCCACCATCATGCGCACCGAAGACGGACTGTGGATCGACTGCCCGCCCGGGCTGGCGGCCAGGCTCCACGCGCATCTCGAGCACTATCACATCCGTGAAGATGTCGCGTTTGTCGATGCTTCTGAGACACGCGCGGCGCACGTTGTGGCCGGCCCCGACTCAGCTGCCTGGCTCATGGCCCGCTCCGAGACCGCGCCGCCGGCACGCATGCTCGGCCACGTGTCGGCGCGGCTCGGAGACATCGATGTTTCCCTCGTGCGGATCGACTGGTGTGGCCCGCAGGGATTCCTCGTGCAGTCGTCCGCGGACGATGCCGTGCGGCTCCGGAAATGGTTCGGGGCCGAGGGGCTGCCTCGGGCCAGTGCCGCGGCCGTGGAGACCGTGCGGATCGAGGAGCGGTATCCGTATCCGACCGACATGCCCGACAAGACGCTCCCGCAGGAGCTCGATCGCACCGCCCGGGCCATCTCGTTTACCAAGGGCTGCTACCTCGGCCAGGAGACGGTCGCCCGCATCGACGCGGTGGGCCACGTGAACCGCACGCTCGCCCTCGTCGCCACGGAGGGGCAGACGTTGCCCGAGATCGGTGCGGCCGTGACGCTCGCCGGCGAGCCGGTCGGCACGATCACGTCGGCGTGCCTGTCGCCGCTCGTGGGCGGCGCGGCCGGGCTCACGATCCTGCACCGGCGCGCGATGGCCGCCGGCAGCGACCTGCTCGTGGGCGGTGTCGCGGCGCGGGTCGTGCCGCATGCTCCAGCAACGACGGCACCCCACAAGGAACACACCTGATGGATGCGGCTGATCACGAGGACACGCTCCTCGAAACGCGGCGGTTCACGGTCGTCCGGCGGCGGGAGACGTTCGCCGACGGCACGTCGCGGGACCGCGAGATCGTGCTTCATCCCGGCAGCGTGGTGGTGGTGCCGCTCGTGTCGGCCGACCACCTCTGCCTCGTCGAGGTCGTCCGCACCGCGGTGGGCCGCCCGCTTCTCGAACTGCCGGCGGGCACGCTCGACCGCGAGGAGTCGCTTGCCGACGCCGCCCGTCGCGAGTTGCTCGAGGAGACCGGCTACCGCGCCGGGCGGATCGAGCCGGCCGGCTCCTTCTGGATGTCGCCGGGCATTCTCCGCGAGCGGATGCACCTCTTCGTGGCCGAGGATCTCACTCCCGGCCCGCAGGCGCTCGAGCCGGGCGAGCAGATTACGACGCGGGTCGTGGCCTGGAACGACGCGGTGGCGATGTGCTGCGACGGCCGCATTGACGACGCCAAAACGGTCGCAGGCATTCTCCTCCTCGAAACCCGCCGCCGCATCTCCGTCAACGAGTGATGATCGACGGCGATGAACGCGAGGGGCTGCCCGTGCCCCGCGAGCCGGCGTATGACGCCAAGCGCAGGCAGGATGCCGAAGCGCCGGCGGCATCCGAGTGAGTGGAGCCCAGGATGGGCGCAACGAACGTCCGGCGACGGGGCATGGGCAGCCCCTCGCCGCGCACCAAGCCAGTCCCGAGCCGCGTACCAGGGCAGCCCGCGGCCTCACGGCCGGTCGGCTTTCACGGGCACGAACTCGGCGCGGGGCGATTCCAGCGGCTGCTTTGACCGATCCATCATGAAGAGCAGACCGCCGAGCAGTCCGGTGAGCACCGTGCTCAGCCCCCAGAGCAAGGCGACGGCCACGGCCTTCTCGCTGGGCACACCCTGCTCGGAAAGCAGAAACGACATCGCATTTTCACGGACGCCGAAGCCACCGATGCTGATGGGCAGCACCATGGCCAGCGCCACGAGCGGGACCACGGAAAACCAGAGCGAGAGCGGCTGATCCACGCCGATCGCCCGGGCCGAGAGGGCCACCGCGATCGCGCCCCCCATCTGCACGATGAACGACCAGCCCACGGCTTTGGCGATCAGGCTGGGCCGTTGCTGATAGGGCAGCAGTTGGGAGATGAACTCGCGTGCCGGGTGCGGGGCCGGAATGATCGCGACGAGGCGATCGAGGAACGAGACGGCGAGCATAAACACCGCCAGCGCCGCCGCCAGAAATCCTGCGGCAACCGCCAGCGTGGCTGGCAGGCCGAGCCCATACTCCCGCGCCGCGAGGGCGCCGCCTCCGAGCACGCCGAGTGCCGCGAGCCCCGTGAGCCGGTCGGCAAGCACGGAGCAGCCTGCCAGCAGTCGTCGCGGCGTGGTGTCGCCGATGCGGTAGGCCTTGATCACATCACCACCGATCGAGGACGGGAGGCAGAGGCTGAAGAACATGCCCTCGAAGAATCGCCACACGAAGAACCGCCTTGGAAAGTCAAACCCGAGCGGCTTCGCCAAGGCAGCCCAGCGAATCCCCGCCACCACTTGCACCAGGATTCCGGTCACGAGCCCGAGCACCCACCACGACCAGTCGACCTTGGACAGCACCGTCGACATGCCCTCCTTGATCTGGCCATCGACCTCGCGATCAAACCAGTTGATGCCGCTGAGCACGTAGGCCAACAGGCCCGCGGTCGCCGCGAGCCGCAGCACGAGGCTCAGCCACGGGGGCACCGCCGGCCGTTTGGCGTCGGTGGGGGGCAGATCGACGGGAACTGCTTCCGTGTCCATAGAAACGAGATTGGCGGTGTGACGACGCGATCGGTCGCGTGCGTCTCGCACCGGAGGATGAATCCGACCGACGGGACGAGTACCCTACACGAAACGGTCGCTTCGCTCCCATCGTCAGCCCTTCCATGCTCGATTTCCTCGCTGATCGCTGCCACTGGCTGGAGTTCGTTCCGGCCGCCGAAATGGCGGTGATCGGGCTGGCATTCGCCTGGGGCGCGGTGCTGGGGAGTTTTGCCAACGTCGTGCTGTATCGCGTGCCCCGGCAGGAGTCGGTGGTGGTGGGTGGTTCGCGGTGCCCTGCCTGCGGGTCGGCCATCCGGCCCCGCGACAACATCCCCGTGCTGGGCTGGATTCTGCTCCGAGGCCGATGCCGCGACTGCGACGCCCCGATCTCCTGCCGCTACCCGCTGATCGAGGCCGCCTGCGGCACGATCGCCGCGATCATCGCCACGTCGGAGATCGTCGGTGGTGGCCGCTGGCTGCCCTTGCTCGGGGGCGGTCGGCAGGATATCGATCGGCTGTTGCTGCATGGGGAGTGGCGGCTCATCGTCTCCTGGGCGCTGCACACGCTCACCCTGATCACCATGCTGGTGTGGAGTCTGCTCGACCGCGATGGTGATTCACCGTGGTGTCCAGGATGGGCTGCGGCGGCGATGGCCATCGTCGGCATCGTGGCGGCGGTCCCCGCGATCGGGCCACCAGACATGCTGCTCTGCGGAGACTGTCGACCCCATGCGGACGGTCGAGTGGCTGCGATCCTGGCGGCGTGCGCCGGGCTTCTCGCGGGCAGGATCTGGGGTGGCATCACCGCTGGAGCCGCAGACCGTTGCGGCCTGATGATTTTTGGTGCGGCTGCCGGATGGCAGTCTGTGACGGTGGTGGCGGTCGTGACGGCGGCGATCCGCTGCGGTGAGCGGGCATGCCTCCGCGGAGAACCGCAAAAAAGAGGGCATTTTGCCCCGTTGGTCTGGGTTGCCACCGTCCTGTTCGTCTTCTGGAAGCCTCTCCACGACGCGTGGATGGTGGTCTGTCGACTGGTGGCGAGCGATTGACTTTTGGCCTCGACCAAACCGGTCGCATGAAATCGGTTTCGCGGAGGTGTATATTTCGTGAGTCGCCGTCCCGGCAGCCCGCGGAGTTCGTATGACAGGTCCTTCCTCCATCACGCCTCTCAACCGCCCCTCGTCGACCGAATCGACAGCGGCCCAGGTGGTCGCGACCTCGGTCGCCGGGCAACCTGGCGGGCCGGCGGCTGCGCGGGTGGCAGACGCTGACGAAGGGCTGATCGCGGGTGCGATCCGCCGCGGTCGCGAGTTTGTCGCCGATATGCGGTTGCCCGACCAGCGGATGCCGTGGATCGTGATCGCGTCGCTGACCGGCATGCTGATGTACAGCTATTGGCCGGGCCTGCTCAATGCGCGATCGAGTTGGGATAATCCGCAGTACCAGCACGGCTGGATCGTGCCGGTGTTCACGACGATCCTTCTGTTTTGGTGGAGGCAGCCGGTCGGCACGGTGACACCCTCGGCTCGCGCTGCCGGCATCGGCCTGCTCGTGGCGAGTTTTGTGCTCCGGCTGTGGTGTGCGTCGTTCCGCATCGTCACTCTCGACATGTACACGTTCGTACCAGCGCTCATGGGCGTGTTCCTGCTGGCCGGCGGCTGGAGCATGTTTCGCTGGTCGTGGGCCCCCATCGCCAGCTTGATCTTCATGTATCCGATGCCGGATGAAGCCACCCGCTACCTGCTCGGGCCGTTGCAGACTTGCGCGACGATCCTCAGCACCTATGCCCTGCAGACGATCGGGCTCGACGCCTACCGCGACGGCAATCGCATCATCCTCGGGGATGGACAGGTGCTCGGCGTGGTGGATGCGTGCAGTGGCCTCAAGATGCTCACGATCTTCGTGTGGCTGGCAGCCATGCTGATGCTCGTGGGCGGGCTGGAGTGGTGGGAGAATCTGGTGATCGCCGCCAGTGCGATTCCAATCGCCCTGGTCTGTAATGCGTTTCGGATTACCACGGTGGGGGTCATGTACAACTTCAATTCATCGATGGCGGAAGGCTTTCATGACAGCCTTCCGGCGGCCCTGCTGATGATGCTCCTGGCGGTGGGCTTCCTCGTGCTCGAGATGAAGGTGCTCTCCTATCTCGTGGTCACGGAAGACACGGCCCCGACCATGCTTGCCGGACCGGTCGGCGGGGCCAGGGTTGCCCAGCCGATACCGATGGCCGGGATCCCGAGAGCCCAGCCGCAGAACCGTGGAAATGCCGGTTTCCCCGCCATTCCACGGACGAATTTCGGTGAGAAAAGAAGTGATTTCCGTTCGCCCGATGGCGACGGAAAAATGGGGTAAACTTAAGAAACGGTCAGGGGCCGGGACTCCGGCGAGTTTGCCCTGTGGTCTGTGTGGTGGTCCGGTGGTCATAAACGACGAGAATCTTGCGATATGAGCGAGGCAAGTGCACCCATGGAAGGATCGTCACCGACAGCCACGGCGACTGTGGGGGCCGGCATGCTGGCTCCCATCCGCGACACCGTGCTCGCCCCCTTGGGCCAGCAGGGTCAGCAATCGCCCTATGGCGGTGCCGCCGATCCGCTGGCTGGTGGCATCGACTACCGTCGGGTCTGGCACGCGTTTCGCCGGCGCTGGCTGCCCGCCACGGCGCTGGCCCTCACGCTCGGCACACTCGCAGCCGCCCTGACATGGCTCTTTCTGCCCAAGGGCTTCGAGGCCGTGGCCTGGCTCCGCGTCCGCGACAAGTCTGGCATGTTCGCGGGTGGTGGCCGCGACAATGCCGAGTATGAGGCCTATCGCAAGACGCAGGTCCAACTCATCAAGAGCCCGTTCGTGCTGACGTCCGCCCTGCGGCGTCCAGGCATCGCCAACCTGGCAACGCTGACCGCCGAGGACGATCCCGTCGGCTACCTGATGCGGAACATTCAGGTTTCGGCTCCGATGGAGTCGGAAGTCGTTCAGATCCGCATGCGAGGTGAAGACGCCAAGGAGGTCACGCAAATCGTCAATGCCGTGACGCAGTCGTACATCATCGACGTGGTCAACAAGGAAAAGTCGGAGCGGCTGAACCGTCGCGACACGCTCGAGCGGAAGTACAAGGAAAACATGGCCGAGGTTCGCAGCAACCTCGACACCTACCACAACCTCGCGAAGTCGCTCGGCACGACCGACAGTGCCGAGGTCATCACGCAGCGGAGCCTGCTTCTGGACCATCTTGGCACGCTGCGGGCGCAGCTCAACCAGTCGCAACGCGATCTCACGCTGATCGACGCGGAACTGGCGATCATGGACGCCAAGGATCGCGGCGAGATTTCTCTCGAGCAGTCCGTGCCGGAAGAGACGGTCGATGCGATGCTCCTTCGTGACCCGCAGTTTTCCGAGCTTCGTGACCGGCTTTCGGCCATCGAGGAATCGATGGCCTATCAGGCTGAGCGAAGTGCCCGTGGCGGCAACGATCCCGCGGTGAAGCGACTCGACGCCATGCGGGAAGCGATGACGCGACGCCTCGAGGAGCGGAAGGAGGAACTTCGGCCCCAGATTGTCGCCCAAATCGCGATGGATTCGACCAACCGTCGCACGGGAGCCGCGGCCGAGAGCCCCGTGGTCTTGCGGATGCGTCGGGAGATTCTTGCCCGGCAACTCGAGCAGACATCGAAGGATTTCGACCGGGTGGCCACCGAAGTGAAGGCCCTTGGTGCGGCCAACGCCGATCTCATGTCTCGCAAGCAAGAGATCGAGCAGATGATGAAGGTGACCGACCAGATGGGCGTGCAGCTCAACGCCACGGAAATCGACGTCAATATGCCCAACCGCGTTGAACTCATCGAAGAGGCCAGTGTGCCCGAGGGCAGCGATGAGCTGTTTCGGACCATGCTGACGGCGCTCGCCGCGGGCGCGGGGCTCGTGCTCGGTGCTGGTTCGATCGTGCTCTTCGAATATCTCCGCGATCGCGTGAGCACTCCCGAGGAAGTCTCCCAGCGAGTGGGGCTGCGGGTGATCGGCACCGTACCCCGAATCTCGCGGTCGCAGAAGCGGCCCAACGACGGCCATGTGGCGGAGTGCGTCGATGGCATTCGCGCCGTGGTGAGCCAGACCGGCCGCGAAGCCCCGAAGGTGATTCTCGTCACCAGTGCCATCGAGCACGAAGGCAAGACGACTTTCGCCGCGCAACTCGCCGCCAGCCTGGCGCGGTCCGGCAAGCGGACCCTCCTGCTCGACGGCGATCTCCGGCATCCCAACGTGCACCTCGCACTCGGCCTGGACCTCCGCGCCGGGCTTCCCGAACTGCTGCGGGGCGAGATCGGCAGCGACGAGGCCGTGCAGCCGACGGCGATCGACGGTCTTTTCACCGTCACTGGCGGAGCCTGCGACTATGCCGCGATCACGGCGCTTTCGCGGCCCGAAACGGCGGCCGTCATCAAGCAGTTTCGTGATTCCTTCGACGAGGTGATCATCGACGCCGGGCCGGTTCTCGCTTTTGCAGACGTTCTCCTGCTCGGGCAGTTGAGTGATATCGCGATCGTCGTCACGATGCGGGACGTGAGCCGGGTGCCTCAGGTGACCAGCGCCGTTGACCGCCTCCGATCGGTCGGCATCCGGGTGCTGGGCACGGTGGTCAATGGTGTCTCGGATTCGGCGCCACGCCGGCTCTATGCCTCTCCAGCGCCTGCCTGATCCTGAATGTTCAAGGTCGTCCGGGCCGCTTCTGTCGGTTCCGTTCGTGCTCCTTGTCACGGTCGCCATCCGGATCCAGGGTGTCAGGCAGGATGGTGCATCGAAAGCCAATCACGTTCGATGAGTTGATCGCGGCAACCGGGGAGAGTCGGCTATGAAGAGTTCGGTATCGGGCCTGTTGACCCTCGCCGGCGCCGCCGCGCTCGTGGCCGGCGTGACTTTTGTGCAGGGCATCTGGACGGAGCGTTGGAAGGACAAGACCGTCAGCAAAGATCTCGATGCGGCCGCCAAGGTGCTCGAGGCCACGTTCCCCAAGAAGTTCGGGGCTTGGGAGATGGAGCGGGTGCTGGAGGGGGATCCCAAGGAACTCGAACGGGCCGGCGCGGTCGGACATGTTTCCCGTCTCTACCGCAACTCGCGAACGAAGGCCCGCGTCTCTGCCTTCATCGTCTGCGCCCGCCCTCACGATGCCTCGGGCCACACCCCCGACCGGTGCTACCCTGGCGCGGGCTTCGAGATCGGCGAGGCCGAGCATCGCCAGAAGGTGTCGCTCTCGGATGGCCGAGAGGCAGAGGCCTTTACCGGCACGTTCCGAAAGACCGGCCAGACTCTCCGGATCTTTTGGACCTACGGCATCCGCGATGAGGCAGACATCATCAAGGAAAACGTGGCCACGGCCCGCAATTGGATCGCACCGCAGATCGCCCGCATCGCGTTGGTCGGGGAGCCGGCCGTCTATAAACTCTATGCGATCGTCGATGAGACCCGGCTGACCGCAGCCCAGGCGATGGTCGAGTGCGAGGACTTTCTGGCGAACCTGTTGCCGGCCTTGGATGCCGCGGCCACCGGCGACTCAGCCAGCCCTGGTGAGCAGTCGCCCGCCGGCGTGGAATCGGCCAAGCCCCAGGAGACGGCGGCTTCGGCCCGCTGACGAGGCCGGCGCGGGCGGATATTCGAGCAAAGGCGTGGACAGGAAGCGGGACAGACCGAGGCCAGAGAAGGAGACGTGAGCGTGTCGATGAAGTCGAAGCGGGCGCTGGTGACGGGCATTACCGGCCAGGATGGCTCCTACCTTTCCGAGTTTCTGCTGGACCGTGGCTACGAGGTGCATGGCCTCATCCGGCGGTCGAGTACCTTTGGCACGCAGCGGATCGAGCACCTGTATCGCGACATCCACGAAGTGGAGCGGCCGCTCGTGCTGCATCACGGCGACATGGCCGACGGCAACGGCCTCGCCCGGCTGATTCGCGAGATTCGGCCCACCGAGGTCTACAACCTCGCGGCCCAGAGCCACGTGCGGGTGAGCTTCGACCAGCCGACCTACACCGCCGATGTCACGGCGGTTGGCACGCTCCGGCTGCTCGAGGCGATCCGGGACTTTCAGGACGCCGTCGGCTATCAGATCCGGTTCTATCAGGCGTCGAGTTCCGAGATGTACGGAAAGGTGGTCGAAACGCCCCAGTCGGAGACGACCCCCTTCTATCCCCGCAGCCCCTACGGCGTCGCCAAACTCTACGCCCACTGGATCACGGTCAACTACCGCGAGAGCTACGGCCTGCACGGCTCCTGCGGCATCCTCTTCAATCACGAGAGTCCACGGCGCGGCGAGACGTTCGTGACCCGAAAGATCACGCGGGCAGCGACCCGGATCAAGCTCGGCCTACAGAAGAAGCTCTACCTCGGCAATCTCGATGCAAAGCGCGACTGGGGCTTTGCCGGCGACTACGTCGAAGCCATGTGGATGATGCTCCAGCAGGACGAGCCCGACGACTACGTCATTTCGACCGATGAGACCCATTCGGTCCGCGAGTTCTGCGAAAAGGTCTTCGGACGCCTCGATCTCGACTACCGCGACTTCGTGGAGGTTGACTCGAGGTATTTCCGCCCTGCCGAAGTCGATCTCCTGCTCGGCACGTCGCAGAAGGCGCGGCGGGCACTCGGCTGGCAGCCACGCGTGTCGTTCGATGGTCTGATCGAGCTCATGGTGGATGCCGACCTCGAACTCGCACACAAGGAGCAGGTGCTCCTCGCCGCGGGCCACGACGCGGGCCTGCCCAACCGTTGAGGCCTGGCACCGAGCCCGCCCATGCTGCTCCCGATGCATACCCGTCTGCACCCCGACGGGCCGCTTTCATGATGGATCTTTCCAACCAGCGGATCGTGGTCACCGGCGGTGCCGGTTTTCTGGGCCGCGCCGTGATCCGCGTGCTCCGCGAGCGGGGCGTGGCCGAGGGCCAGATTGTCGTGCCACGGCGGCGGGAGTTCGACCTCACGGTCGAATCCGACGTGGCGCGTCTCTACGACACCGCCCGTCCCGACGTGGTCATTCACCTGGCCGCCGAAGTCGGGGGCATCGGGGCCAACATGGAGCATCCCGGCCGCTTCTTCTTTGCCAACATGGCGATGGGGCTGCATCTGGTGGAGCACGCCCGACGTCACAAACTCCGAAAATTCGTCCACACGGGCACCGTCTGCGCGTATCCGAAGCACTGCCCCGTACCCTTCCGCGAGGATGACCTCTGGAATGGCTATCCGGAGGAGACCAACGCTCCCTACGGAGTCGCCAAGAAGGCGATCTTCGTGATGCTCGACGGCTACCGCCGCGAATATGGGCTGGAGAGCGCGGTCGCCGTGCCGGTGAATCTCTA